>JAYFNM010000095.1:0-39022 GCA_034933465.1 Oscillospiraceae bacterium
GCAGGGCTGAAAAAAAGAGCCTGCTGTAAAACGCGGTCAAGTCAAGACTCGACCGCGTTTTACAGCAGGCTCTTATTATGTCCGCCTATGGGCGGGGAGCTTATTTGTTCCCGGAGCAGCCGTGCCTGTCGTCGCCGCAGGAGCGGCTGCCGCAGTTGTGGCCGTGCTCATGGTGCGAGCAGTTGGCCGCGCTGTTGGGGGAGAGCTCTCCCGCGAGCAGTCTGCCGACGGCCTCGTCCGCGCTCCCGGACACCCCGGCGTATATCTCTATCCCCGCGCTCTGCAAGGCCTGGACGGCGCCGCCGCCGATGCCGCCGCAGATGAGCGCGTCCACCCTGTTCTTCGAGAGCCATTCGGCGAGCGCGCCGTGTCCCTGTCCGTCGGTAAAGGCAGTCCGCGCGCTCTTTATGGCCTTGTCCTCTGTCTCATAGAGCCGGAACTGCTCGGTATGCCCGAAATGCTGAAAAATCTTTCCGTCCTCATATGCTGCCGCAATGATCATAGTTTTATCTCCTTTTTTATTATTGTGTTCCGCCGCCCCGCCCGCGCGAAGGCAGCTCCTCTTTCTGCACTCCTCTCCGCCGCCGCAGAAGCGGAAATTGCCCCCGCCGAGAGTGAGCCGCTTTCCGTTTATCAGAAAGTCTGCGAGCTTGTACCTCGCCCGCTCGTACACCTCCGCGACGGTGGTGCGCGATATCTCCATCTGCGCGGCGCACTCCTCCTGCGTCATCTTCTCATAGTCTATCAGGCGGACGACCTCAAATTCGTCCAGCGTGAGCGCGATCTGCTCCCCCCGCATGTCGCCCTGCGGGGAAAAGCTGTCGTACTCGGGTCTCATGCATATCCGTCTGCATCTCTGCGGTCTCGCCATATCAGCCTCCATTTCCGACATATGTCGTAAACTAATATAACTCAGTTCTCCTCCTTTGTCAATAGCCCGCGGGGAAAAACTTGAAATGTTATTTGACGAAAGGCGCGATTGATATTATATTGTGAGTATCGGTGATTACGGCCTCCGTCCGGCTCAGGCGCGGCGGCGGAATGCGAAAACCAATTTATTTCTCCGGAGGATAAAGATATGCCCTGTACAACGCTTCTTGTCGGCAAAAACGCGAGCTTCGACGGCTCGACGCTCATGGCGCGCAACGAGGATTCCGGCAGCCACTGCTTCACGCCGAAAAAATTCATCGCCGTGAACCCGTCCGAGCAGCCGCGGCATTACCGCTCGGTCATCTCGAAGCTGGAGATAGACCTGCCCGACGACCCCCTGCGCTACACCGCCATGCCCAACGCCCTGCCCGACGAGGGTATCTGGGGCGAGGCCGGGATAAACGAATGCAACGTCGCCATGAGCGAGACAGAGACCCTCACCTCCAACCCCCGCGTTCTCGGGGCCGACCCGCTCTGTCCCGGCGGCATTGGCGAGGAGGACATGCTCACGATAGTGCTGCCCTATATCCGCAGCGCGCGGGAGGGCGTCATGCGCCTCGGCGCGCTGCTCGAAAAGCACGGCACCTATGAGATGAACGGCATCGGCTTTCAGGATGAAAACGAGATATGGTGGTTCGAGTCCGTCGGAGGGCACCACTGGCTCGCAAAGCGCGTCCCGGACGACGCGTATGTCGTCATGCCCAACCAGCAGGGCATAGACTTCTTTGACTTCACGGACGGGCTCGGCCGGCAGGAAAGCTGCATCTGCACGCCTGAGCTTGCGGCCTTTATAAGCGCAAATCACCTCGACCTCTCGATGTCCCCCGTCCCCGTCGAAAAGGCGGAGCGCTTCGACGTCCGGGCGGCTCTCGGCAGCCACAGCGACGCCGACCACGCGTACAACACGCCGCGCGCCTGGTACATGCTGCGCTCCCTCAACCCGACCACGCACCGCTGGGACGGCGAGAGCGCCGAATACGGCCCCGAGTCGGACGATCTGCCCTGGAGCATGACGCCGGAGCACAAGCTCACGATAGAGGAGGTCAAGCGCGTCCTCTCCTCCTGCTATCAGGGCACGGATTACAACCCCTACAGCGCGCACGGCGACGCCGCCAGGCGCGGCAAGTACCGCCCCATCGGCATCAACCGCAACAACTTCGTCGCCATAACGCAGCTTCGCCCCTATATGCCGCGCGAGATAATGGCGCTCGAATGGATAGCCGTCGGCTCCAACTTCTTCAACGAGGCCGTCCCATTCTACGCCAATGTCGAGACAACCCCGGACTATCTCGCGAACACCGGCAGGGAGGTCACGACCGACAGCTTCTACTGGTCGAGCCGCCTCATCGCCGCGCTCGCCGACGCGCACTACGGCAGCTGCGCGTTCGAGGTGGAGCGCTACCAGCTCAACCTGCTCGCGCTCGGGCACGAGCTCATCGCCGCGTACGACAGGGGCTATGCGCCCTCCTCCGCGCAGAAGACGCGCGCGTATCTGGCCGACTGCAACCGGCAGACGGCCGAGCGCGCCCGCGCCGAGACGGGCGCGCTGCTCGAAAAGGTGCTCTATCTCGCGAGCGACGAGATGAAAAACGCCTTCTCGCGCGCCGACGCCTGATAAGCCGCGCGTCGGATATAGACATATAAACGTCGGGAGAGGAGCGCCATGTTTTATTCAGGACTGACCTTTACACTGCTGCTCGCGCTGTTTTTTGCGATCGTCGTCTCGCTGGCTCTGCGCCCCGCGACGACGCACCGGCTCACCGTCTGCATAACCGTCGCCGCGTCAAACATGTCAAAAAAAAGAATACAGACGCGTTTTGAAACGCATCTGTATATATACTGCAAAAAAGCCTCGCATAGTTTGCGCCTCAATGTCCGCCGAAGGCGGACGTTGAGGCGCGAAACGGAGCGCAGCCTCTTCGTTGGCAAAGTCAGAATGACTTTGCCAACGACGTGAATGTCAGTCTTCTATTATTACGACGGCCTGTTCGCTGTAGAACATGGCCATGTATTCCTCAAGCGTGAGCTCGAGCTGGCGCATCTGTTCGGCCGCCGTCACGCCGACATAGCGGTAGTGCCACGGCGAGTAGGCCGTGCCGGTGAGCTCCGTCTTGTCCGCGGGATAGCGGAGAATAAAGCCGTAGCTCCAGCAGTTTTCCCTCAGCCACTGCTGGGTGGTAGTGTCGGCCTGCGCCGCGTCCAGCGCCGGATAGGCGCTGTCCACGATGTCCACCGCGAGGCCGAGCTCATGCTCGCTGTACCCCGGCCGGGACACCGCCGCTCCCGCGGCAGCCTCCGCCTGCTCCGGCGCGCTGCCCGCTTCGACCAGCTCCCGCACGGCGGCGTCGTATACCTCCCGCTGGGTCTCCCTGTCGCGGTAGGCCGCCGCGACGACCGGGGAGTTGCCCGCCGCCGCGCAGTCGGCCAGCATCCTCGACAGCTCCGCGGCGCAGCGGCCGTCTGCCTTCTGGCCGCCGCCTATGCTCCTGAGCTCCAGGTCGAATTCAGCGGCGTCCACGCTGTTCCACGGGTTCACGAGAGCCAGCAGCTCCGTCTCGCGCTTTTGCGAGAGCCACGAATATAATCTCATCGCGAGCGCCGTCACCAGCGCCGCGCAGAGGATGATTATCAGAACTCTTATCAGCTTTCCGCCGCGCCGTTTGGCTGTGACCGGATAAAAATCAGCGTCGCCTGTCTCCATCGTTTCCCCTCTTTCACACCGTCCTCAGACTCTGCGTCTGTCTCGATAATTTCATTATACAATAAACCGGCGCCGTTTTTGTAGACTTTTTGGTAATCTTAATGTAATTTAAGAAAGCCGCGGATAAAACGAGACAGGACATGAGCCGCGAGGGCTCCGTCCTGTCTCTATCTTCCGCGCCTGAGCGCGATATATTCCTCCAGCGTCAAGCCGCGCTCGTATATGTCCTTCGCGTACTCGAGCCCGACATAGCGGTAGTGCCACGGCTCGTATATAATGCCGGTGATGTCTGTGCTGCCGTTGGGATAGCGCAGGATAAAGCCGTAGCGCCAGGAGTTGGCCATGAGCCACTGCTGGGTGCTCGTATTCTCCTGTCCGGCGTCGAGATTGGTATAGAACTCGTCGATAATATCCACGGCGAGGCCAAGCTCGTGCTCGCTCGTCCCGGGCAGCGCCACGGAGCGCGCGGCCAGCGCGGGCGCCTCCTCCGCGCTCACGCCGATGCCCTCCAGCCTGGCTATCTTGTTCGCGTACAGCGCCTCCTGCTCCTCCCGCGTGCGGTAGGCGGAGCATATGTAGGGGTAATTTCCCGCGGCTCGGCAATCGTCGAGCATTTTCAGCAGCGCGTCCGCCGCGCGGACGTCGAGCTCGTATTCGTTGCCTATGTCCCGAAGCTCGGGCGAATAGCCCTCGGGGACAGCGTTCCAGGGATTGACAAGGACAAGTATCTCAAGCTTTTGCAGCTCCCGCGCGCGCAGAAGCTTTTTGTCATAGCCCTTCTCCAGACCGGCCATGCGCCGCGCCTGTCCGGCGGCGGCCGTCTCCGACGCGCCCTCGCCGAGCGCCGCGAGCCTCACTGCTGCCTCCGCCGTTCCCCGGCGGTACTGCGCGAACGCGAGCGCGCCCTGTATCCCCGCCCCGAGCAGGAGCGTGGCCGCGACAAGGCATATTATCCAAATTTTGCTTCTCTGTTTTAGCTGCACCGAATCTCCGTTTCCCTCAGGGGAGCTCAGGCCGCACCGCTCAGAACGCGATCACGCCCAGATGCTCCAGAAGTATCTTAAGTCCGATAAGTATGAGGATGGCTCCGCCCGCGAACTCCGCGCGGGACTTGTACTTCGCGCCGAAAAACCTGCCTATGTATACCCCGGCGGCCGACAGCAGGAAGGTCGTCGCGCCGATGAGCGCGGCCGCGGGGAGGATATCGACCTCCAGAAAGGCGAAGGTCACGCCCACGGCGAGCGCGTCAATGCTCGTGGCGACGGCGAGCAGCAGCATGGTCTTAAAGCCGAAATCGTCGTTGAGCTCCTCCGAGCAGGAAAACGACTCCTTTATCATGTTGCCGCCGATTATCGCGAGCAGGCCGAAGGCTATCCAATGGTCGAAGCTGGTTATCATTTGCTCGAAGCGGTAGCCCAGCAGCCAGCCGAGCACCGGCATCAGGAACTGAAAGCCGCCGAAATATATACCCACCAGCAGCGCGTGCTTAACGCTCAGTTTTTTTACGCTCAGTCCCTTGCACACGGACACCGCAAAGGCGTCCATGCTCAGGCCGACGGCTATGAAAAAAAGCTCCGCAAATCCCATGATAAATCGCTCCAAATAAAAATTGTTGTTACAGACTGTAACCCATGTTCACAAAAATGTCAAGAAAAACGGCTTGTAATAGGTCGGCGGACGGGGTAGAATCAGAGCATGTCCAAGTCGGAAAGGCAATGAAAGGGAAAAATATGCAGGCAACTTATGATTTTTTGAAGCGGGCCGGGACCTATTTTCTGGCCACTTGCGACGCGGCTCAGCCCAGAGTCCGCCCCTTCGGGACGGTGAACCTCTTTAACGGCAGGCTGTATATCCAGACGGGCAAGGCCAAGGCCGTGTCCCGCCAGCTCCACTCCAACCCCAAGCTCGAGCTGTGCGCGACGCTGGACGGGCGTTGGATAAGGGTGGAGGCCACCGCCGTCGAGGACGACTCCCGCGCGGCCAGAGTGAGTATGCTCGAGGCCTACCCCGCGCTGCAATCGCTCTACTCCCCGGACGACGGGAACACCGAGGTCTGGTATCTGCGCAAGGTCACCGCGACCATATATTCCTTCACCGAGCCGCCCGAGACGCACCGTTTCTGAACAAAGCGCTCTAAAAGCGCAGGGTATGCCCGCACAAATCGGCCGAAGTGTGCGGGCATACCCGTTTTTTGTCCGCGTCAGAGCTTTTCGTCGAACTTGTAGGTTATGTCCTCCTCGAAGCTGAGCTTCTCCTCGCGGCCGTTCAGGAGCCGCGATATGGACGGGATGTGCCGTATCAGCACGAGCCCCGCCGTGAAGAGGGCGAGCGTCATGGTGAGATTGTCGTCTATCAGCAGCAGCGACGCGATGACCATCACCAGCGCGCCGACCATCGTCGCGAGCGACAGATACCTTGTGAACCAGCCCACTGCCGCCACGAGCGCGGCGATGGCTATGCCCATGGAGCTGTCAAGCAGCAGCGCCGAGACTATCAGGCAGACGGTGGCGTGACTGCCGCGGAAATCATAGATCGCGGGGTAGAGCCTGCCCAAAACGAGGCAGAAGCCCGCGAAAGCGCGCCCCACCTCCGCATGACCCTTTATGCCGAGCAGCAGCCCGCCGAGGAGTATCGGCAAAAGATCCTTTACAAGCTCCGTCAGCAGCAGCTTCACGAAGCCCCACACGCCGTACACCCGGCGGAAATTCGACAGCCAGACGCCGCCCTCGCCGAGCCTTGCGAGATTCCTGCGGAAAATGAAATTTGAGGCGATGACCAGCGTGCTCATACTGCCGATGAAATAGGCGGCGAAGGCCGTTACTAAAAGCAGTATCCAGTAGACGATCATTCCGCTTCCCCCTTCTGCCTGATGACGAGGCGCACGGGCGTCCCCTCAAGGCCGAACACGGCGCGTATCTGGTTTTCGAGATAGCGCTGATAGGAGAAATGGAAGAGCTCCTTTGAGTTGCAGAAGACGACGAAATTCGGCGGTCTGACGCCGGTCTGGGTCATATAATATATCTTGAGCCTGCGGCCGCGATCCGTCGGCGGCTGGACGCGCGCCTGCGCGTCGGAGAGGACGTTGTTGAGCATACCGGTCGTGATGCGCATGCTGCTCTGGTCGTTGACATAGTTTATCAGCTCGAAGAGCCTGTCGGTGCGCTGGCCGGTGAGCGCGGAGATGAAGAGCACGGGCGCGTAGCTCATGAAGCTCAGATCGCGCATGACGTCCTTGCGCATCTTCTCCATCGTGCCGGTCTCCTTGTCCACAAGATCCCACTTGTTCACGACGATTATGCTGGCCTTGCCCGCCTCGTGCGCAAGCCCCGCTATCTTGGTGTCCTGCTCGGTGACGCCGTCGCGCCCGTCTATCATGATCAGGCACACGTCCGCCCGCTCTATGGCCAGCTGCGCGCGCATGACCGAGAAGCGCTCTATGCGCTCGTCCACCCTCGACTGGCGGCGGATGCCGGCGGTATCGATGAAGATATAGCGGCCCTTGTCGTTTTCAAAAAGGCTGTCCACCGCGTCCCGCGTCGTGCCGGCGACGTCGCTCACGATGACGCGCTGCTCGCCGAGGATGCGGTTTATGAGCGAGGATTTGCCCACGTTCGGCTTGCCGATGACGGCGACGCGGATACAGTCGTCGTCCTCCCCGGCCTCATCCTCCGGCGGGAAGTGCTTCAGGCACTCGTCAAGCAGGTCGCCCGTGCCGTGGCCGTGTATGGCGGACACGGGGAAGGGGTCGCCGAGGCCGAGCGCGTAAAACTCATACACGCCGAGATCGGTGGCGCCGGTGGAGTCGGCCTTGTTGACGGCCAGCACCACGGGCTTTCCCGAGCGCAGCAGGATATTGGCCACGTCCTTATCGGCGGCGGTGATGCCGGTGCGCAGGTCGGTGACCAGAACTATGACGGTGGCGGAGTTGATGGCTATCTGTGCCTGCTCGCGCATGAACAGCAGTATCTCGCTGTCGCTCGTCGGCTCGATGCCGCCGGTGTCCACCACGTCGAATTTTCTTCCGCACCACTCGCACTCGGCATAGAGCCTGTCGCGGGTGACGCCCGGCGTGTCCTCCACGATGGACAGCCGCTGCCCGACAAGCCTGTTGAAGAGCATGGATTTGCCCACGTTCGGCCTGCCGACTATAGCTACAAGGGGTCTTGACATCTTGCCCTCCAATTTCTCAGTTCCGGTTGTATTTGTAATATTCAGTGTCCGCCGCTCTGACGGGGCGGCGCAGCTCCGGCAGCAGGCCGCTCATCGCGTCCCACAGGGCGAAGCCGTCCTGCTCGATGGGGTAGACCGGCACGCCGAGCGCGCCGCTCGCCTGCTCGAGCGTGACGTCGTCCAGAAAATCCTGCTCCTCGCGGCGCAGCATGTTCTGGGATATGAACAGCCTCTCCCCGAGCTCCCTTCCCTTGAGCTGCCGTATAAGGTCGCCCCCGGTCACAAGACCCGTAACGTTTATGCTGCGGCCGAAAAAGTCGTTGAGGATGGGGTATACTCTCGCGTTAATTGTGCCGTATTTTTCCCGGGCCATAGCCAGCAGCTTTTCAAAAAGCGGCGCGGCGGCGGCTCCGGTCGCGATGGAAAAGGGGACTGCGTCCGGCGCGTCGGACAGCTTCAGCGCGGAGCGAAACTCCGTCTCCATCAGCCGCAGCATACCCACGCCGTTTTCAAGCTGAGTGTACTCCTCGTAAAACTCGTCCGGCGGTATCTCCCGGGCTGCCTTGAGGTAGAGCTCGTCCCCGCAGAAGAAGATGCGGGAGCCGTATTTTTTCAGGCATTCCCCGCCGAAGGCCTCCACCTGGTCGAGCGTCGCGGCGGCGCGCGCCGGCGTGAAGGGTTCAAGCGGATACAGCCCCTCGCGAAACCGCGTCAGCCCCACGGGGACTATCGACACGCTGTGTACGCCGGGGTAGAGCTCCGCAAGCTCTCTCATGCTGCGCTCAAGCTCCTCCCCGTCGTTGAGGCCGGGGCAGCAGACTATCTGGCAGTTCATCACGATGCCCGCCCGCGCAAAGCGCCGCATCACGGCGACGCTCTCCCCCGCCCGGGGATTGCGGAGCATCTGGCAGCGAAGCGCGGGGTTCGTCGTGTGCACCGAGACGTTCACGGGGCTCACGCGCAGCGCGATTATGCGCTCTATCTCGCGCTCGGAGAGGTTTGTGAGCGTGATATAATTCCCCAGCAGGAAGCTCAGGCGCGCGTCGTCGTCCTTGAAATACATCGTCGGGCGCATACCCTTCGGGAGCTGGTCGATAAAGCAGAAGACGCAGTTATTCGCGCAGGAGCGCGGCGCGTCCATCAGATAGGTCTCGAAATCGAGCCCGAGATCCCCGCCCTCGCTCTTGAGCACGTCCAGCCCGTACTCCTCCCCGCTCTCGCGGCGCAGCACGAGATGCAGCTTTTCGTCATAGGCGAAAAACTTATAGTCGAGCACGTCCAGTATTTTATTCCCGTTTACGGATATAAGCCGGTCGCCCGGCTTCACCCTGTGGCGCAGCGGGCTGCCGTGGTCGATGGCTTTAATGATGTTGTCCATGTTTCTCCGCTCGAGCAGCGCAAAATAATGCAAAAGGAGGAAAGGCTACCCTCTCCTCCTCAAGCATTTTTACTTGCTCTCTTCAACATTGATGACCACGCGGCCGTTGTACTGTCCGCAGGCCTTGCAAGCGCGGTGGGGCATGCAGAAGGCTCCGCAGTTGGGGCACGCTATGATTGCGGGAGCGGCGAGCTTCCATGTGGAAGAGCGTCTCTTGTCACGTCTCTGTCTTGATAATTTTCCTTTTGGTACTGCCATGTTGACACCTCCTGATAAAAGCTGTTTTGAGCAGCTCTATTTTTGATCTATATCCAACAGCTGCTCAAGCACAGCAAATCTTGGATCGATTTTCTTCCCGCAGTCGCAGGAGCCGAGATTGAGGTTTCTGCCGCAGACGGGGCAGAGACCCTTGCAGTCCTCCCGGCAGAGGAACTTGCTCTCCATATCCAGGATGAAGCAGGTGGAGAGTATCTCGTCGAGATCTATCGAGTCTCCCTCGAGGACAAACAGCTCCGGGTCGTCCCCGGTGTTCTCCTCAACTATGGTGGCGTCAAGCTCCGTGACCTTTTCGCTCTCGAACTCGCCGCCGCAGCGGTCGCACACGCAGAGCATGTCCGCGCTGAGCTCCCCCGTGAGATGCAGGACGCCGGCCTCGTTATATACGCGACCCTCCGCGCGGGGCTTCGCCCTGTAGGCTCTGACCGACGGAAAATCCAGCCTGTCGGTCTCAAGCTCGCAGTCGAAGGGTATCGAGCCGCCCGGTATTTCAATGATCTCTCTCAAGTCAAGCCGCATAAATCAACCTCGCCGACCGGTGCATATCACCACAGTCGCTTTAGTATTATAGTTGAACTATCAAGGCTTGTCAACAGAAATTTTCTATAGTATAATGCAAATCAATTAATTCCCTCGCCGGGAAATGAAAGGCTGTTCGCCGCGATGAAGGAACTTACCATCGGAGCCAACGACGCCGGGCAGCGGCTCGACCGTTTTGTCGGAAAGGCCGTGCCGCTGCTGCCGGAATCGCTCCTGCAAAAATATATCCGCCTCAAGCGCATAAAGCTCAACGGCAAGGGCGCGAAGCGGGACGAGCGCCTCCGCGCCGGGGACGTTTTACAGCTTTATATAAACGACGAGTTTTTTGAAAAGCCCCGGGAGGAAAATTCCTACCTCAAGGTCGGCGCGCCGAAGCTCGACATAGTATATGAGGACGAAAACATACTCCTCGCCGACAAAAAGCCGGGCGTCCTCTGCCACAGCGCGGGCGTCTGGGATTATAACACGCTCATCGCCAACATCCAGGCCTATATGGCGCAGAAGGGCGAATGGCGGCCGAAGGAGGAAAATTCCTTCGCCCCCGCCCTCTGCAACCGCATCGACCGCAACACCGGCGGCATAGTCATCGCCGCGAAGAACGCGGAGACGCTGCGGATACTCAACGAGAAGATCCGCGAGCGCGAGATAGAGAAGTATTACCTCTGCGCCGTGCAGGGCAGGCCGAAGCCCGCCTCCGGCAGGCTGGAGAACTATCTCTTCAAGGACGCCGTGAAAAACCAGGTCTTCGTAAAGGACCGCCCCGTGCCGGGCGCGAGGACCGCCGTCACGGAATACCGCGTTCTGCGCACGAGCGGCGCGCTGTCGCTGGTGGAATGCCGCCTGCTCACCGGGCGCACACACCAGATACGCGTCCAGATGGCGCACGCCGGCTGGCCCCTGCTCGGGGACGGCAAATACGGCAGCGAGCGCTTCAACAGGGACTTTGAGGAGCGCGCTCAGGCCCTCTGCTCCTACAGGCTCTCCTTCGCCTTTCCCACCTCCGCCGGGCTGCTCGACTACCTCAAGGGCAGGGAGTTTCGCGTGAACAGGGTGGATTTCGCCGAGAAATACTTCGGCCTTGAAAATCTTGATTTCTGATGCGAGGCATATATCATGCTTAAACTGCTTACAAAAATTTTCATACGCGACAGCGAAAACGTCTTCGACCCCCATGTCCGCGGAGCCTACGGCAGGCTGTGCGGCGTCTACGGGATATTTCTGAACCTTCTGCTCTTCGCGGGGAAGTACTTTGCCGGCGCTGTCTCCGGCTCCGTCGCCATCGTGGCGGACGCGTTCAACAACCTCTCCGACGCGGGTTCGTCCATCATCACCCTGCTCGGCTTCATCTTCGCCGGGAAAAAGCCCGACCTCGACCACCCCTTCGGCCACGGGCGGATAGAATACCTCGCGGGGCTGCTGCTGTCGGTGATCATCATCTTCATGGGTGTGGAGCTCGGCAAGAGCTCCCTCGAGAAGATCGTCAGCCCGCAGAGCGTCGAGGCGGGGCTGCTGCCCGCGCTCATTCTGGTGGCGTCCATCGGGATAAAGTTCTACATGTGCATGTACAACCGGAAAATTGGCAAAAAAATAAACTCCGCCACCATGGAGGCCGTCGCGACCGACTCCCTGTCCGACACCATCACGACCACGGTCGTGCTGCTGTCCATGTGCGTGTCGTGGATATTCTCCGTCAATATCGACGCCTACGCCGGTCTCGCCGTCGCCGCGTTCATCATCTTCTCCGGCTACAGCGCCGCGCGAGACACGCTCTCTCCCCTGCTTGGCAAGGCGCCCGACCCGGAGCTTGTGCGCAACATAGAGGACACCGTGCTCTCCCACCCGGAGGTCGTCGGCATACACGACCTGATAGTCCACGATTACGGCCCGGGTCGCGTCATGGTCTCGCTCCACGCGGAGGTCAACGGCAGCGGCAATATCTTCCATCTGCACGACGCGATAGACCGCGCCGAGATGGAGATAAAGGAGCGCTTCGGCTGCTCCGCCACCATCCACATGGACCCCATCGAGGCCGACAACACCGAGATATCGCGCGAGCGCCGCGCCGTCGCGGAGATGCTGCGCGAATTAGACCCGGACATCACGATACACGATTTTCGCATGGTCCCCGGCCCCACGCACACCAACCTCATCTTCGACGCCGTCGTCCCCGCCGATTACAAGGGCAAGGACGATGTGCTCGCCGACGCGATACGGAAGAAAGTCAACGGCACCTGGCCCGACCGCTACGCCGTGGTGCACATCGACAGGAGCTATCTGTAGGACGAAGCGCCCTTACAGGAATATACCGGGATTCAGCGTATCGCGGAACGGCACAGGGGTCGTTCCCTGCGATGCGCCGTGTCCCCGAGCGCCGTCAGGTTTGCATAATTTCCCCCGCGGGTGCGCCCGCCGACAGCCGCCCTGCTACACGTAATATTTCGGCTCGCGCCTCACGCGGCAGAGCTTTTTCAGGCTCATGCGGCCGAGAGCCCTCATGGCCGGTGGCAGATGCCTCGCGCCCGTCGGGCAGACGCTGATGCAGCCCATGCAGCTTATGCAGCGCTTTTTATCCGTCCTGTCCGGCCGCGCGGCCGATATGGCCGTGACCGGGCAATGCGCGGCGCATTTACCGCAGCGCGTGCATTTTTTCTTCGTCACCTCGGGCTTCATCGGGATGCCCTTGTACTCGCGAAACGGCGTGCTGCCGGGCACGGCGGCGCTCTCCGGCGTGACGAGCGAGCTGAGCCTGTCGCGCAGGGCGAAGGCGAACCTGTCCATCACGCGGATATCCGTCCTGTCCGGCCTGCCCGCGCCGAAGGCGGGGCAGGCCGAATGCGGCGCGACGAACTCCGCCGCGGCGACGCACACGAAGCCCGCGTCCCGCGCCTTGTCCTTCATCTCGAGCAGCGCGTCGTCCACGGCGCGGTTGCCGAACACCGCGAGCAGCACCGCGGGCGTCCTCGCGCCGCGCAGCGTCTTCATCCGCTCGTGCATGGGAGCCGGTATCCTGCCGCCGTACACCGGAAAGGCGAAGACGGCAAGCTCGTCCTCTCCGAAGCTCCGCTCGGGCGCGCCGGCCGTGACGTCCAGCTCCTCCGTCCTCACGCCCAGCCTCGCGCCCAGCAGCCGCGCCACGTCCCTTGTGCCGCCGGTAGGGCTGAAATATACTATCACCGCTTTTTTGATATTCAAAAACAGATACCTCCCCCCGAGTTTTTTCTTCTGTATTTTATTACCGGACGCGAAAATCGTCAATATACAACCATGAACTCAGCGTAAATCCTTCCGCCCTTTTCGCAAAAAAACATACCATATTTCTGGCTCCCATGTTAGAATAGGCCAATCATTTTTCAGGAGAACAATTATGCTTACAGTAAACGACCTGTCCATCCAGTTCGGCCCGTCCATCCTCTTTTCCCGCGTTGACCTGCAATTTACCGCCGGCAACTGCTACGGCATTATCGGTGCCAACGGCGCGGGCAAATCCACCTTCATAAAAATACTCTCCGGCGAGCTTGAGCCCAGCTCGGGCAGCGTCGTGCTCGACGCGAAAAAGCGCATGTCCGTGCTCAGGCAGAACCAGAACCTCTTCGACGATTTCACCGTGCTCGACACGGTTGTCATGGGAAACCGGCGGCTCTACGACTGCGGCCGCGAGAAGGACGCCATCTACGACAAGGCGGACTTCTCCGACGAGGACGGCATCCGCGCGGCGGAGCTGGAGGAGGAGTTCGCGGAGCTCGGCGGCTGGGAGGCCGAGAGCGAGGCAGGGCGCATTTTGCAGGGGCTCGGCGTGGACGCGGCGCTCCACGGCGGCCTCATGCGCGAGACCGACCCCCGCCTCAAGGTGAAGGTGCTGCTGGCGCAGGCGCTCTTCGGCCGGCCGGACGTGATACTGCTCGACGAGCCTACGAACAACCTCGACCTCGCGAGCGTCGTATGGCTTGAGGATTTCCTGATGGACTACGAGGGCACGGTGCTGGTCGTGAGCCACGACCGGTATTTTCTCAACAACGTCTGCACCCACATTGTGGACATCGACTACGGCAAGATAAAGATGTACGTCGGCAACTACGACTTCTGGTATGAGTCGAGCCAGCTCATCCAGAAGCTCGTCAAGGATCAGAACAAGCGCGCCGAGCAGAAGATCGCCGAGCTTCAGACCTTTATCGCCCGCTTCTCGGCCAACAAGTCCAAGTCCCGGCAGGCCACCTCGCGGCGCAAGCTGCTCGACAAGATAAGCGTGGAGGAGCTGCCCGCCTCCGGCCGCCGCTACCCCTGGGTCGGCTTCAAGGCCGACAGGGAGCCCGGCAAGGACAGGCTCTTCGTGACCGAGATAAGCAAGAGCGTGGACGGGGTCAAGCTGCTCGACAAGGTGAGCTTCATCGTCGGCAAGGAGGACAAGATAGCGCTGGTGGGCAAAAACGAGCTCGCCGTCACGATGCTCTACAAGATCCTCATGGGCGAGGAGGAGCCGGACTCCGGCAGCGTCAAGTGGGGCGCGTCCATCAGCCCGGCCTATTTCCCCAAGGATCACAGCAGCTATTTCGAAAGCTGCGAGCTCGACCTTATCGACTGGATGCGGCAGTTCTCGGAGGACAAGCGCGAGAGCTATCTGCGCACCTTCCTCGGGCGGATGCTCTTCTCCGGCGACGACGTGTACAAGCGCGTGAAGGTCCTCTCCGGCGGCGAAAGAGTGCGCTGTATGCTCAGCAAGATGATGCTCTCCGGCGCGAACTTCCTCCTGCTCGACCAGCCGACGAACCATCTCGACCTCGAGAGCATCGCCGCGCTCAACAGCGGGCTCGAGGCCTTCAAATACAACATCATCTTCTCCTGCCACGACCACCAGCTCACCCAGACGGTGGCCAACCGCATTATCGAGATAAGCGACTGCGGCGTCATCGACCGCCTGTGCAGCTACGACGAGTATATGCATCTGAGCGAGCTTGAGGGCGGGGTCTGAGCCGCGCGGCAGTTTTTTTCAGTTTTTTCTTTACTCCCGCTCTTTTTTGCCCTATACTTTTCACGGGAGATGAGAGGCAGAAAATGAATATTGAGAGAGAGAAAGAGCTTTGGCGATTCATCAAGTTCACGCTTTTTTCCGCGAGCGCCGGGCTCATCGAGATGGGCAGCTACGCCCTTTTAAGCGAGCTCACGCCGTGGAGCTACTGGCCGTGCTACCTTATCGCGCTGGTTCTGTCCGTGGTCTGGAATTTTACGCTCAACCGCAGGTTCACCTTCAAGTCCGCCGCGAACGTGCCTATAGCCATGCTCAAGGTGCTGGGCTATTACGCGGTGTTTACGCCGCTGTCCACCTGGCTCGGCAGCTTCCTCGCCGACGGGCTGGGCTGGAACGGCTACATAGTCACCGCGCTCAACATGATACTGAACTTTGCGACGGAGTTTCTGTTCCAGCGCTTTCTGGTCTTCGGCAAGAGCATCGACAGCACCGCAAAGACCGACGCCTGACGCGTCGGAATTTTCCCTCCCCCAAGCCGAAGCCGCTTTGCCGGGCTTCGGTCTGGGGGAGGCCGCGTACAGCCAGCGTTTTTCCGGGCAAAAAAGCCTGCTGCAAAATGCGAGCGCGTATTCATTTTATATAATACGCAGTGCTCCGCAGTGGACGGTCTTGGCCGCCCCGCTTAGCGGCGGGCTCTTTTTGCGTGGACAAACGCGCGGCTTTGTGGCATAATAAAAAACCGCCGCCCGACAACAGCGGCGGAAAGGGAGACACAGGCATGAACCGAAAGGAACTCGGCGAGATACGCCGCCGCATAAAGCCGGAGGGCAGCAGCATAACGCACATCTACGGCTGCTATGTCAACGGCAATCGTGAAATAATATCTTACATAGACGAATCACTTGGACTGCTGACCCGGGAGGAGACCGAAAAATACCTCGCGCTGCTGAAAAATACGCTCTCAGGCGCGCTGGGGAAAAATCTGCTCGACCTCTCGTTTGCCACAAAGCAGGTCATGGACAGCGACGAGCACCGCCTGCTCTCCGCGCTGCGGAAATCCGAGCTGGGCGACGCGGAGCTGCGCGAGGCGTTTTTCAAATGCGTCATCGACGCGCTCGACCTTGAGGACTCAAACTATCTCATCCTCCTCGCGCACGACGCCTACGACGTGCCCCACCGGGGGAAGGACGGCCTCCGCGAGGACACGGGAGAGGTGTTCAAATACATCCTCTGCTGTGTCTGCCCGGTGAAGACGGGGAAATCCGAGCTGGGCTACTGCCCGGAGGAGAAGCGCTTCCACCGCGCCGAGGCGAGCCAGACCGTCGCCGCGCCGGAGCTCGGCTTCATGTTCCCCAGCTTCGACGAGCGCAGCGCCAACATATACAACGCTCTTTTCTATTCCCGGAACACGTCGGAGATACATCAGGGCTTTATCGACGCGGTGTTCCGCACGCAGGCGCCGATGTCCGCCGGCCGCCAGCGCGAGAGCTTCGGGGAGGCGCTCGGCGAGGCGACGGAGAAGGGCTGCAGCTTTCAGGTGGTGCAGGCCGTCCATGAGCAGCTGCGCGAGCGCATAGAGCAGCACCGGGAGAGCCGCGACCCGGAGCCGCTGACCGTCTCCCCCGGCGAGCTCGACAGCGTGCTCGAAAGCAGCGGCCTCACGCCCGGTCAGATAGACGCCTTCCACACAAAGTGCGCTGCCGAATTCGGCGAGGACGCCCGCCTCTCCCCGGCGAACATCATCGACAGCAGGCGGCTCGAGATAGACACGCCCGAGGTCAGGGTGACGGTCGATCCGAAATACGGCTATCTCGTGCAGACGCGCGTGATCGACGGAAAAAAGTATATCCTCATCGCCGCCGACAGCGGCGTCGAGGTCAACGGCATAGGCGTCACGATAGACGAATAAAAAAACGGGGTCCGCCGCAGGCACAGCGCTTCTCCGTCCCGTGGGACGGCGTGTGTTTTGCGGCAGACCCCGCCTGCTTTTCTATTTCAGCTCCTCCTGATACTGCGCGCGCTCGCCGCCGATATAGCGCGGCCTTGTGCGGGCGCAGACGAGCGAGGCGCAGCCTATGCGCCGAACGGCGAGCCTCACCGGCACGGCGACCTCCCTGAGGTGCATCCCGATGAGCGTGTCGCCGATGTCCATGCCGGCCTTCGCCCTGACATGCTCGACGGCGGCCGGGCGCTCAAAGGCCTCCCACGCGGCAGTGGCAAAGGAGCCGCCCGCGTGCGCCCAGGGGCGGACGTTCACCGGCTCATAGCCGAATTTCTCGGCGGCCTCGGCCTCGATTATCAGCGCGCGGTTGAGATGCTCGCAGCACTGCGCGGCGAGATATATGCCGCGCTCCCTCAGCGACGGGTATATTCCCGCGAAGACCGCCCTCGCGGCCTCCATGCTCGAGCCGCGGCCTATCCTCTCCCCCAGCAGCTCGCTCGACGAGCAGCCGACGACGAGCAGCTCGCCCGCCTTGAGCCGCGCCGTCTCCATAAGCTCCTCGACGGCCTTGCGGGCCTGGGTCTCCATCTCTTCGTACATTTTTCAGCCTCCCTTTCCTCTTCCCGGCGTTTTCTTTCAGTCTATCCCATATCGCCGCCGTCTTCAAGCTCTATTTTTATGAAAAAGGCCGCTTTTGGGGCGGTGTTCAACAACTGTTAAAAATTGATTGATGCATATTTTACAATCGCGGTATATCATTTATAATATGGACTGGGACGGCACACGCGAAAAGAGCCGCATTTAATCCGAAGCAGCTTCAAGCTCTCTTAAAATCAAGTGCGCTTTCCCGCCGCCGAAGCGGCAGCCAAAACCGGCGCACAATCACGGCCAGCCTTTTTATGGCCTGTTGTGCCTTGATGCACAGTGAAAGGACTGGTCATAAATATGAACGAAGAAAAAATCGCCACGCCCTATATCGAGAGCCGCCTGCGCCACAACATCCTCAAAATGCCGCCCGAGACCTACGCCGCGAGCGGCATCGTCATCAACGGGCGCAGGATAAAGAGCTTTGTCTTCACGACCGACCTTGCCATCATACGCAACTGCGACGCGGACGCGGTCTTCGCCGTGTACCCCTTTACCCCCCAGCAGGCCATCAGCGAGGCCATCATCAAGGCCGCCTATACCCCCGTGTTCTGCGGCGTCGGCGGCGGCACCACCAAGGGTCTGCGGACGGTCGCCCTGGCAAAGGACGTGGAGGCGCAGGGCGCAATGGGCGTGGTGCTCAACGCGCCGGTATCAAACCTCAACCTGCTCGCCGTGGTCAGAGCGGTGGATATTCCCGTCGCAATAACCGTCACAAAGATAGACACCAACATCAAGGACCGGCTCGATTACGGCGCGTCGCTGCTGAACGTGGCCTGCGCGGAGAAAACCGCCGCCGTCGTGCGCAAGATCAGATCGGAATTCCCGACGATACCCATCATCGCGAGCGGCGGCCGAACCGGCGAGACCATACGCGCCACCATAGAGGCCGGCGCGAACGCCATCACCTATACCCCGCCCTCCACGCAGGAGCTGTTCAAGACGATGATGGAAAAATACAGGGAGTGAAAAACAGAGCCCGCCGTGAAGCGGGCTCTTTTATTATGTCCGGAACCGGGCGGCGGGCGCAAACCGCGCCGAGAGATGGACGGGCGGGCGCACACGCGGGTGCGCCCCTGCGCGCATTAGCGCAAACGGCGGCCATCCAAAACATGTCATCCTGAGCGGAGCGAAGGATCTTTTCCGATGTCACGGCCTCTGCCGCGACGAAATAGATCCTTCGGCCTTTCGGCCTCAGGATGACAGCGTAAGGGGTGCGCCGCGTGTTACGGAAAAGGGGCGCATGGGGAAACCTCGCGCATTTTTCGCGCCCCACACCGAGGCATCGGCAACGGGCGGGGGTGGCGCCCGAAGCTTGATTTATTCGGCGCTCACGCTCTCGGCGGCGGTCTTTGCGGCCTCTTCCTCCTCGAGCACGCGGTAGGCGACCTTGCCGACCAGCGTCTTGGGCAGATCCTTTCTGAACTCGATATCCCTGGGCATGGCGTATTTTGCGACATGCTTTCCGCAGTATTTGAGGATGGCGTCGCGCGTCTCCTCGCTCGCGGGGACGCCGGGCTTGAGCATGACGAAGGCCTTGACGCGCTGCATCCTGTACGGGTCGGGCACGCCGATGACGCAGCTCATGTGCACAAACTCGTTCGCGTCGAGGATGTTCTCGATCTGGGCGGGATAGATATTGTAGCCGGAGGAGATTATCATCCGCTTGATGCGGCCCTTGAAGAAGGTAAAGCCCTCGTCGTCCATATAGCCGAGATCGCCCGTGTAGACCCAGGTGAGCCCGTCCGCATGGCGGCGCAGGGTGGAGGCGGTCTCGCCGGGATTGTTAATATATTCCTTCATGACCGTGGGGCCGGCGAGCAGAACCTCGCCCTCCTCGCCGTAGGGCAGCTCCTCTTCGGTGCCGGGCTTTACGACCTTGATAAAGGTGTCCGGGAAGGGCAGGCCGCAGCTGCCCTCCTTGCTCATGTGCGGCGGGGTCAGGCAGCAGGCGGTGACGGTCTCCGTCGTGCCGTAGCCCTCGCGTATCTGCACGACGGCTCTGTGGTCGTACAGGAACTTGTCGAACTTCTTTTTCAGCTCTATGGACAGCGAGTCGCCCCCGGAGAAGACGCCCTTGAGACAGGACAGGTCGGCCTTCTCCATGCTGGGCAGGCGCAGCAGCGCCTCGTACAGCGTCGGGACGCCGGCGATGAAGCTGCATCTATACTTGGTGATGAGCTTCGCGTAGCTCTGCGCGGTGAAGCGCGGCACGAGTACGCAGCGGCCGCCGGAGGCGAGCATGGAGTGGATGCACACGCCCAGACCGAAGCCGTGAAAAATCGGCATGGCCGAGAGCATTCGGTCGCCCGGGCGGAACATCGGGTTGACGGCAATGATCTGCTGGGCGAGGGCGTTGAAGTTGAGGTTCGTGAGCAGGATGCCCTTGGTGGTGCCGGTGGTGCCGCCGGAATAGAGGACGACCGCGGGGTCCTCCCCCTTGCGCTCCACCCGGTACTGCCAGAAGCAGGCGCGGCCGAGGCGCATGAAATCCTGCCAGCGGATAACGGGCGCGTCGGCCGGGATCTTCTCTATCTTGCGCCCCTCGGTGAGCATATATCCGGCCTTGACGGGTCTAGACAGCTCGTCCCGGATGCTCGCGATGACGATGTTCACGACGCAGGTGTTCTGCCGGATGCTCTCGAACTTCCCGTAGAACTGGTCGAGCGTCACGACGGTCACGCTGTGGGACTCGTTTATGTAGAACTCGAGCTCCTTCTCGCTCGAGAGCGGATGCACCATGTTGGCGATGCCGCCCACCATATTCACCGCGTAGAACATGAAGATGGCCTGCGGACAGTTCGGCATGGCGATGGTCACGGCGTCCCGGGCTCTGATGCCGATGGTGCGCAGGCTTCTGGCGCAGGCCTCTATCTGCTCCACCATGCGCTTATAGCCGGTCGAACGACCCATGAAGTCGAAGGCTATATTGTCAGGATACTTCTCGGATACGGCCTTTACCGCGTCGAACATGGAGCCCTGAAAATACTCCAGATGCGAGGGCATGTCGCCAAGGCTTTGCAGCCACGGCGTTTTTACTGTTGCTCCGCTCATATCAGCAGTCTACCTCCCGTGAGACGGGTTCCTCGAGCAGCTCGGGACTTTCGAGCAGATGCTTGAGGAGCCTTATCGTTTTAGAATAATAGTATCCGTCCGCTATGCGCTCGTCTATCGTGAGGCCGAGATCGACCGTCTCGCGCATCTCGACCTTGCCCTCCGCGTCGAAAAAGGGGCTGAGCTTTCTCTCGCCGATGATGCAGAACACCGAGCAGGTGCCCCAGTTGGTGAGGTGGTGATAGCCGCACTTGAGCTTTATCGAGCCGAGGTTCGAGATCAGAGCCGTCGAATAGTACGGGTCGGTCCCTATCAGAAACTGCGGGCATTTGCCGTGCCTGTCGAGCACGGTGATGATCCAGACAAGGAACTTCGCAAGGAAGCGCGGCATCTTGTTGAGGATATCCATGCTGTCGGTCGAGCGGTCCACCGCGTCGGAGCGGCAGCTCATCACCTGGGCGCGGATGGCCTCGTGCATCGAGTCGAGCGTGTCGTCGGGCTTGGAATGGATGAAGGCCAGCGCCTCCGCGCCGTTGTCGTCGAACTGTTTTTTGACGACGAAGGAGACCGAGACCTCGTTTCGCTGATAGATGTTCTTGTTGCAGATGAAGCGGTTCATCTTCGGGCGCAGGTTCAGCGTCTTGACCAGCGCGGCGGCGATGATATGGAACATCGTGAAGGGGAAATCGCCCCCGGCCGCGTTCTTTTTCTCGAGATACCTGTTTATGCTCGTCAGGTCTATCCGCTCGGATATGTAGGCCTCGTTGTCGCACCGGTTTGGATAGATAAGCGGCACGATAAAATGCATCGAGTCCAGATCCCGCAGGAGCTTTCCGTCTTTTCTGTCGCCTATGCGGCGCTTTTCTTTTCTCTCCATCGCTGAAACTCCCCTCTCCGTTTTCCGCCGGAGATCTCTGCGCTCCGGCCGCGCTTTTTCTCCCTTCAGGGACTTTTTTCCTGATTTTCAGTTTAACACTTCCTCTATTGTTGTACAGAAATGTTAAGGTTTTTTAAACTTTTTTTGCATGCGGTGAACGGCGGCGCATTTTTGCCGCGACTTGAAAATAATTGTTCTTGCCATAATAATAAATATGATTTATAATCGATAAGAAATTATTTTATCTGTAAATATTCCCTATTTGAAAGGCGGTACAACTCTTATGGATAAAAACGCCCATATCGGCTTTTTAAAAATGCTTGGCTGGGATGGCGAAGAGCTGTACAGTTTTTTGCCGGACTGGCTCAACGCCGCAAGCTTTCTTGGGCTGACGGACAGGGACGTGGCCATGGCCGTCGAGAAGTACCTCCCGGACTACTGGGATCTGTCCCTCAGGGGCGTCAGGCTGCTCATAGCGGCCTGTATCCGCGAGGCGGTCGAGCTTTCGAAAGCGCGGCAGTATCTGAGTGCCGGAGATAAGGTTCTCTATTTCAACATGCCCGCCGCCCCCGTGTGCATGTACGCCAACAAGCTGGCCGGGAAGGGCGCTCTGCACACCGCCTACCCCGGATATATGATGATAATGGTGCTCGGCGCCTTCTTCAACAAGGGTCTCGGGAATTACGACGGAATGTGCAGCCTCAACACGCACTGCCGCCACTGCGCCATGAACGCGATGCGCGCCCAGGCCGTGGACTCGGGCATCCTTCCGCCGCCCACGGTGTCCTGGGACTGGGGTCTCAAGTGCAGCGAGGGTCCCAAAACCGACGAGATGCTCGAATGCCTGCGCGGCAGCGAGTGGAAAAACGTCTATCTGACGATACCGTACGACGCCTCCTCCGGCATAGTGGAGGCCGACGACCGGAAACGCATCGTCTACCTCGCGCAGAAGCTGCGCAGCGCGCAGCGGGACGTCTCCGCGCAGACCGGCATCGAGGTCACGGAAGAGCACCTGCACGCCGCGATGGACGAATATATGGCCTACATGCACCGGGTCGAACGGCTGACGGACATGGTGATGGCGGCCGACCCCCTGCCGCTGACCGGCAACGAGATGACCCTGCTCGGCATGGGCACGGACTTCTGCTTCGGCGTGGGCTACTCTTATTTCAACGAGGCACTGGATATCGTCACCGAGGAGATCCGCGGCCGCATCGGCAGGGGCGAGGGCGTTCTTCCGCGCTCCTCGCCGAGGCTCGCCTCCCAGTTCAATTATCTCTGCGCCCCCTGGATAGACCGCGCCTTCCGGGAAAACGGCGTGTGTCTCGCGCTGGGGCGGATGTTCCCCTTTGCGAGCACCTTTCAGAAGTACCTTGACGAGGAGAGCGACATATACTGCGCCATCGCCCGGATGTGCCTTGCCACGCCCAGCTCCATGAACATGCTCGACGAGGCCAGGATCAACGCCGATATCCTCAGCCGCTATCATATGGACGGCGCGCTCTACGGCTACTATTCCTTCGACCGCTGGGTCGGCGCGCTGCAAAAGACCATGGTGCGCCTCATCGAGGGCGAGACCGGCATCCCCCATTTCTATATGGAGGGCTGCCTGTGGGACGCCGGGGACGCCTCCGCCGAGGACAGGATGACTATCGTCAGAAGCATCTGCAATTACCTGAAAATATCAAAGATTTGACCGGGGATAGGGGAAGAGGAACAGATGGCGCGAGAAAAAGTTTTATGCGGAAAAGAAGAGATCATTCGCGTTGCCGTGGAGATTGTGGAACGCGAAGGGATAGCTGCGCTCTCCGCCCGGCGCGTCTCAAAGGAGCTCGGGATATCCTCCATGACGATCTACAACTATGTGGAAAATTTGCAGGAGGTGAAAAAATACGTCCTGTCTACCGGCTTCGACCGGCTGTACGGCAGCATTTACAAGGCTCTCAGCGCGATAGAGGCGCCGGTGGACAAGACGGCCTTTTGCAGGACGCTCGCCTTTCAGGTGCTGGACTTCGCAGAGGAGCACAGGAACATCTTTACCTTCATGTTCACCGAGGGGCGCTATCAGTTCAGCGAGGACGCCGAGGTGCGGCCCTTCTATAATTTCATCGTGAAGCTCACCAAGCGCGCCAAGGCGACCTCCGCAGACTGGCCGGACAACGAGGAGTGCTACAGGCTGCTCGAGATACTGACCTTCGCCGCGTCGGAATACTGCGCCTCCGGCGTCTCGGACATGACAAAAAAAGAATACCAGAACCTGATAGATTTTTTCCTGAAGAAGTGCATCTCATGACCGCGTAAAATCCGCGCGGAATTGAGATGCACTCTTGACATTTATATGACAGGAGTATATTATTGTATTAGAAATTTACGCCGTACATTATAGTGCGGCGGCAGACGCTATTACAGAAAACCGGAGGTGCGGACAATGGACTTCAAGACGGTCCCAATCAAGATCAGCGACGAGATCAGCGAGATCATGGAAACACGCGGCATAAAGGAAGATGACATCCGCGAGGTGCTGGAATACGGCGAGACCAGCGGCAGGAAGCTGTACGTTGAGGGCGAAAACCGCTTTCTCACGAAAAAGAAGCTCAACAGCTTCACTCCGAACGTGGAATACTCCATCAGCGACGACGGGATAGAGATTTTGAATCTGTACAGCTACATTATCTCTTTTTCGACGCCGGCGGGCGAATAAGGGGGGCGCGGCAATGAGTATGTGGAAATGCTATACCTGCAAGGCGGACATGGAGGAAGTGGACGATATCAAGATCCACTATAACGATATGGAGCTGCCGGACGCGCCCGGCTTCAGGTGTCCGGTCTGCGGCATAGAGTTCATGGACGGCGATTTCGTCGTCAGCGAGCTCGCGTCCGCCGAGGAAATGCTCACCGGGAAATAAACATATTGGAGACACAGTCTTATGAAGCTTTTTGCCGGCGTTGATATCGGCTCAACCACAACGAAGTGCATACTTCTGGATGAAGAGAAGCATATACTGACCTTTAATTTCATACCCACCGAATACGACCGCAACGTCAGCGGGGAGAAGATCCTCGCGCAGTCGCTCGAGGCTGTCGGCGCCTCAAGGGCAGACGTCGTTTACATCGTCTCCACGGGCTACGGCCGCAAGGCCTTCCTCTGCGCCGGCACGGACATCCCCGAGATAATCGCCCACGGCGTCGGCACGCATTTTATCGACCCCTCCGCGAGAACCATCATCGACATCGGCGGGCAGGACAGCAAGGTCATCTCGCTCGACGAGCTCGGCAACGTGCAGAAGTTTGAGATGAACGACAAGTGCGCCGCCGGGACGGGGCGCTTCTTCGAGGTGCTCACCCACCGCCTGCTCGGCATCGACATGGACAAGCTCTCAGATCTGATGAAGCAGTCCACTAATCCCTGCACGATAAGCAGCATGTGCACCATTTTCGCCGAGTCGGAGATCATCTCCCTTCTGTCGCAGAAGGTCCCGATAGCGGACATCGCGGCGGGCACCGGCCGCTCGATAGCGCGGCGCATCCTGGCCATGGGTCGCTCCGCCCAGATCGACTATATCGAGCCGATCGTTTTCTCCGGCGGCGTGGCCAACAACTCCGCGATAGCCGACATTTTTTCCGGGCTTCTGTCGAAAAAGGTCACCGCCATGTCCCTTCCGCAGTCCACGGCCGCGCTTGGCGCCGCCCTGCGGGCGATGAGAGAATACGCCGCCGAACAGTGACGGCGAATCCCGCCCCGCCGCGAAACAACAGCCATCTTCCTCCCAACGCGGGACAGGCTGCGTTTTGCGGCGGGCTCTTATTATATTAAACGGAGGCGGAGCATGGATAAAACGACGGACTCGCTCAAAGCGCTGCTCGCGCTGCTGCCCGAGTGCCGCTGCGCGCTCGGCGCGCTGGAGAGCGCGGCGGAATACTTTTCCCTCGCCCCGGCGGATATCCGGACAGCCGCCGCCGCGCTGCCGGAAAACCACGACCTGCGCTACGCGGGGGTCAGAAAGCTGCTGGCGCTCTGTCTCGAGGAATTTGCCGGCATTTTTTCAGACGACGGCCCGCAGCGCTGCGAGGTGTCCGTCCCCGCGCCGAGCTGCCTCATATACGCGGCGCAGGCGGCAAAGCCAGGGGTACGCTTTTCGTCCTCCGCCCTATTCGCGCAGATTGCTCTGCGTGGCATTTTTCTCAGCCGGGAGGCGCTTGATCTGTCGAGCTGCGCCAAAAGGCGCTGCGGCCTGAACCGGATGCGCCGGCTGCTGCTCGAGGAGCCGCCGGCGGGCAGGCCGGAATACCTGCTGCAATTTTCCGTCCTGTGCGACGAGTGCGGCAAGCTCGGCGAGCAGCTCGACCCGGGAATAAAGTGCCTGAACCTCTGCTTTCCGAAGAAGACGCCCGGGCGCGCACTTGCGCTGGAAATGCTCTCCGGCTGGGGCGGCAGTATATGCGCCCTCACCGGGGCGGAGATCGGCCGGGCGGAGGAGACCGCGGCGCTCGCTCTGTACGGCCGCCTGATAAAAGCCGAGGCCGCTCTCGCACGCCTGAACGCGCGGGAGGGGCGGCTGCCGCTCAAAGGGAACAGCATGGCGCTCGCCCAGTCCGCGCTCCTGATGAGCGCCGACCGCGCCGGGGAGCTTGTTGCGGCGCTGGAGGAGCTGGCGCGCGAGCTTGAAAACGCGCCGGAGGCGGAGCGCGGAAGGCGCATATATTGCTATTTTATCCCCTTTTTGCAGCCGGATATAGACAGGCGTTTTCGTGAAAACGGCGTCGCGCTGGTCGGCGGCGGCGCGTTTCTGACGCGTCCTATCCGCCCGGCGGCGGGTCTCGCGGGCGCGGCGCTCGGCTGGCTCGAGGCCATGAATATCCGCGCCGACACGCGCGCTGAATGCCGCGTCCTTGCCGGGGATATAAAAAAATACGGCTGCCAGGAATACCTGACCGGCGCCTTCGGCTTCGACCGCTGGCTCGGCGCAGCGATTCCGATGCAGCGGCAGATCCTTGAAGCGGAATACGGAATACACACGCTGCTGCTCGACGTGGATTTTTGGAGCGAAAACGCCATGTTCGGCAGCGCAGAGAGCCGGATAGACGGCATCTGCGCCCTGCCGGTCGGAGGCAAATCCGGCCTTGACGGCTGACGGCGGGCGGGTATGGAGCCGCCTCCGCGGGCTTTGTCGGAAGCGCGGCGAACACGCTGAAAAGCGGCCGGCAATGACAAACCTGTCATCCTGAGCATAGTGAAGGATCCTTCCTCGAATCGCACGGCGGGCGTCGAAATAGATTCTTTGGCCTTCGGCCTCAGAATGACAGGTTTTTCGCGCTCCGCGAACGCGGGGCGGTCTTGACCGTCCCGCCGGCATTCCCGGCAGAACGCCCCCGGCGGAAGTAAGCCCCCCCGGCGGGGAAAAGTACGTATAAAAGGGACTGAGCCTCGGATTTCCGAAGCTCAGTCCTTTTATGGCTGGCTGAATTATTCTTTCGCGGTGTCGGCGGCGGCTTCCTGCGCCCGCTTGGCGGCTATGCGCATCTTGAAGACCTGGCAGATGGATTCTATCCTCGTCTTCAGCGCCTCAGGGCTGTATTCGCGGTCGTCCCAGAAGTCCGCCTCAACATAGAAGCAGGGGATGCCGAGCGTCTCCTCGACGATCTTCGCCTGCAGCTTCTGCTGCGGGCCGACCCAGCGGTCGAAATCGAAGAAGCCGAGCAGCATACCGTCCGCCTTGTAGGTGCGGAGCTTTTCGATGTAGCTGTCGCACTCGTTTTTCATGTTGGAGCACATGGGGTTGCGCGACCAGGCCTCGGCGGCCGTATACCACGGGTCGTCCGGGCGTGTGGGCGGCTGGGTCTGGCGGGAGGACTGCGTCAGCGCGCAGGCGAACTGCACCATCAGGCCGTTGTCGCGGAACATCTTGCCGACCCATGGCACACAGTAGGGCAGGTTGCGGATGGCGACCTTCGGAGTCCCCTTGGGCATGACGCCCTCGCCCGCCTTGACGGCGGCGCGGAGCTCCTTGGTCAGGATATCGACGGCCTCCTCGACATAGCGCGTGCCGCTGTTGAACGGAACGTTCATGACGCACTGCACGAGAGACACGGAGTCGCCGCTGAGCACGGGGGGATCGGCGGTCGCCGCGAGCTGCGTGAGCACGCCGACCTTGAAGCCGTAGGCGCGCATCTTCTTGTTGGCCGAAGCCACATGCTCGGGCGTTATCTCGATGCCGATGGCGTCGCTTATCGCCTTGACGCCGAGCTTCATCTGCTCGCTCATGAAGGTCACGCGCGGGATGATGTCCTCCTCCTTCTCGCTGAGAAGGCTGTCGTGCGGGGCGCGGGAGACGTGGTATTTCCACGACTTTCCGGCGATGCCCTGTATCATCTCGTCGGTCTTCGGCCCCTCGTCGCAGTTGAAGCCCCAGCTCCAGATGATGTCGGGCGCGGCGATGATATTGTCGATAAACGCGGTCAGACGCATCTTGTTGAGCGGGCAGTGGCGGCAGCCGTAGGTGAAGCCCGCGTCCTCCGCCTCGTTGAGGAAGGGGGCGGCGGCGTGGAAGAAGGAGTTGAGGATGTTCACGAGCACATGGTCGGGGAAGCTTATGAAGACCTTATCCCCGCCCGCCTCTTTGACGGCGTAGTAGTAGTTGGCTATCGCGGGGAGGATGCCGTAGACAATCTTGACGCCCTCTTTTTTATAGGTGGGGGTATGGCAGACCTCGGTGGCCTCGCGGACGTAAGCTCCGATGAGCTTGCGCACGCCGCGATACTTGATGTCCCAGTTCTCCGGGATAAAGGTGTCAACAGCGTAGGCTATCTTGTCGTCCGTGAGTCTGAGCGCCTCGGCGGTCTCGCGCCAGCGCGGCATAAACTCATCGACCTCTTCGCCTTCAAAGCCGATCAGTTCAAGAAATTCGCGGTTGATGTCTCTCATTTTTTTGCCTCCTTCAAGCTCTCGACGAAGCTCTCGATCCTTGTGGCGAGCGGCGCGGTCGCCTCGCGGGAGTATTCGTAGGACGTCTCAAGCTTCATGATGGGAACGTTCATATCCTTGAGCCACTTGGAGTAGCAGGTGAACTCCATGTCGTAGATCTCGTCGAAAGCGAGCTGATACCAGAGGATGCCGTCGATATTATACTCCTTGAGCAGCTCCTTCAGATGCTCGAAGCGCAGCTCCCAGGACGGCTGGAAGATGCACTGGGGCACTCTGTTGTCGTACAGCGCGGACGCGAAAGCGTCCACAATGTCGCCCTCGGTGGAGATGTCGCAGAAGAACGGGCGGATGGCCTCGTCAAGGAAGTCGCAGGCTATGCAGCCGCCGGAGCTCTCGATCAGACCGGGGACCACATAGTCGCCCTCGGCGACGGCGCGACCCATCATCAGTATTCTAGGCGCCTTGGCCTTATGCGCGCCGGGCGCGTCCTTCAGCTCGTCGTAGATCCTTGTCAGCGCGGCGATGCTCGTGTCGTAATCCACGCGGAGCGTGTAGTGGTTGAGCCTGATGAACTCGGAGAAGGTGATGGGCGGGTTGTCCCTCTTGCGCAGCTCGTTTATCTTGCGCAGCAGCCCGTTTATCTTGTTTGTCTTCGCGTAGTTCGCCCTCACGGCGGCCTCGTCGAGCGGATGGCCGACGAGCTTTTCAAGATGTGCGCGGAACTCGCGCAGCTCGTGGCGGTAGTACTCGCGGGAGATATCCACCTTGAAGTCCGCCGGGACGCCGACCTTGTACACCGGCAGACCCTTGACCTCAAGGATCTCGGACATGCGGCCGTAATGGCAGTCGTGCTGCTGGATGGCAACGCAGTCGGCCATGGGCATCACGCGATCCACGCCGACAAGATAGTTGCCGACCATGGACGCCGCCAGCGGGTTCATGAAGCGCAGAGAATAGTCAAGCGTGGCTTCGGGCGCCTGGGGGTCGCCGCCCTTGCAGATGAGGTATCCCTCGGCTCCGGCAGCCTTTATCCACTGCTCGGGAATATAGTCGCCGTAGTACTCGATGATTTTCTTTCCCTGTCCCTTGAGCGAGACGAGCTCGATCGGGCGGTCACGAGACTTTCGCTCAAGTTCCTGCATGATTTCCTTCACTTAATAAGCCTCCTTGCATAGTTGTCTTACTGTTGAATTTTTGTAAAAATGCGGCTGGCCTCTCTCGCTGTCGCGGCCGCGCATATTACTATGTCAGAAGTATAACATTGCCTTTTAAGATTTACAACATAAATTTTGACTGTAAAAATGTTTCTCCGTTCTTGCCAATTTTTTACCAAGCTTTTGTGCATCTTGTTTTTTGCAGGGATATTGACAAAGCATTCACAGCCGCTTAAAATATACTATGTAAATATTGCTGTCCTAAAGCGGAGCATTTCTGCCGGATGCATAGCGGACCCGCCCCCGCCCTGACCCGCCGGATAACAGGGAAGCAAGTTTATCGGTCTTGCCAGGAGAGAGAAAATATTGTATTTTAATGAAGGAGACAGATCAAAATGAGCCAAAAAGTCAAAAGCGTCCCCACCGGCAAGTGGGTTGCCTTAGCTGTGGCACTCTTTTTCATGTTCGGCACGGGGATCATCACCCCGCCCTCCGGGCTGACGCAGTCCGGATTCCAGGTTCTCGGCATCCTCGTTGGGGCAAGCATCCTTTTTCTGAGCTGGGGCACAGGCTGGCCCAGCATGGCGACTTTATTCGCGTTCATCACCGTCCCCGATCTCACTGTCGGCCAGGTCACGGCGGCCACCTTCGGCAACAGCACCCTGATCTTCCTCATGTTCACCTTCATGCTCGCCGGCTGCCTCACGAAGAGCGGCGTTGCCCGCCGCGTGGCCGTGTGGTTCATCTCCAACAAGCTCGCGAGAAAGAATCCCTGGTGGGCGGTCGCGATGATCTTTATCGCGATGTTCGTCATAAGCCTGCCGCTGTCCTCCGCGGCGACCTTTATGATAATGTTCCCCATCGTGGAGGAGATACTCCACAGCGTCGGCGTGACGAAGGAGCAGAAGGCTCCGCTCGCCACGATGCTCATCCTCGGCCTGCTGGTCATGGGGCTGCTCTCCAACGGCGGCAACCCGATAGCGCACGCCATGACGCTTCAGGGCTTCTCCTTCTTTGAGGCCTACACCGGCAGCGCAATGGACTTCTTCACCTACTGCGCCATCTGCACCCCCGTCACTCTGGTGGCGGCCATCCTCTTCTTCCTGCTCGTGCGCTTTGTGTGGCGTCCCGACGTCAGCGCGCTGACGAACATCGACTATCAGACGCTGACCGCCGGCATGGGCAAAATGTCGAAAAAAGAGAAGTGGTCCGCTGTCTTTTACCTGCTGTGCGTGCTCTTCTGGCTGCTCCCCGGCCTGACGCAGTACCTCTGGCCGGCAGCGAACGCCGCGGTGTTCTCGAAAATACAGCAGTGCCTGCCTCCCCTGCTCGCGCTGTTCCTGATGAACTTTATAAAGGTAGACGGCGAACCCATATTCAAATGGGAGGAGGCCGTGTCCTGCATCAGTATGCCGCTCATCATGTTCATCGCCTGCATCATGGGCATCGGCGCCTTCATGGGCAACAGCACTCTCGGCATCACGACCTGGCTGTCCTCGGTATTCACGCCCGTCTTCTCCAGCGTCAGCCCCACGGTGTTCATGCTGGTGCTGCTGTCCTTCTCCGCGCTGCTGAGCAACTTCTGCACGGCGGCCGTCCCCATGTCCCTGACCTTCGCCATCGCGATGCCGCTCTGCGCAGGTATCTATGCCGGGCAGGTCAATCCCCTTGTCATGGCCGCTCTGACGACGGTTCTCGGCTCCTGCGCGTGGACGACCGCGCCGTCCAGCCCCATCTCCGCCATCTCCTACGGCTCGGGCTGGGTGATACCAAGGCAGATGATAAAATGGGGACTTATTACCACCCTTATCTGCATAGCCGTCGCAATGACCCTCGGCGTGGCCATAGGAAACACCTTCTGAGCGCAGCGCAATCTTTACAGAAAGGACATGGTATCTCATGTATGATTATGATGTAGTCTCCATAGGAGGCGGCCCGGGCGGCTCCGCAGCCGCGATGCGCTCCGCCGACCGGGGCAAAAAGGCCGCCGTTATCGAGGCCAGAGCCAAAAACGGCAGCGGCGGCACCTGCGTCAACCGCGGGTGCATCCCCACGAAGGCGCTGATGGCCTCCGCCAATCTGTACGCGTCCATCAAAAACGCCAAGGCCTACGGTATAAACGTGGACATGTCGGCGGTGTCGGTGGATTTCAAGGCCATAAACCGCAGAAAAAACGGGGTCATCAACAACCTGGGCTTCGGACTTGAGACCTTTCTGTGGAAGAAGAGCCGCGGCATCGACGTGATAAAGGGCAGAGCCCGGCTGCTTGACGCGCACACCGTAGAGGTGGACGACGGCAGGGAGAAGAAGACCGTGACCGCAGAGAACATCGTCGTCGCGGTCGGCTCGGAGCCGGCGGAGCTCCCGGCGTTCCACATCGACCACGAGAGGATAATCACCTCCAACGAGATCATGGATTTCTCCCGCCCCATGCCGAAGGACATCGTCATCGTCGGCTCCGGCGCGATAGGCCTTGAATACGGCCATATCCTGAATATCTACGGGGTGAAGGTCACGATCGTGGAGATGATGGAAAACCTTGTCCCCGCGCTGCATGAGCCGGAGATCACCGACAGGGTGAGAAAATCTCTCGAAAAGCGCGGCATCACCGTCAAGACCGGCTCCGGCATAGCGGGCATAGAGGTGCAGGAGGACGGGCTTGTCAGATCCACTCTCTCAAGCGGCGAGGAGCTCGTCTCAGAGCAGGTGCTCGTGGCCATCGGGCGCACGCTCAACACCCGGGGTCTTGGTCTTGAGGAGCTGGGCGTCGAGATGGAGCGCAACGGGCAGATAAAGACCGACGCGCACATGCGCACGAGCGTGCCCAATATCTTCGCCGCGGGCGATATCACCGTCGGCACGCAGCTGTCCGACAAGGCGCAGCGCCAGGGTCTCGTCATTGCCGAGACCATCGCCGGCAACGACTACTACATAAATTACGACGCCATCCCCTCCACGCTCTTTATGGAGCCGGAGATAGGCATGGTGGGTCTGACGCAGAGCGAGGCCGAGGAAAAGGGCGTCAAGGTCATCACGGGCTCGCTGGACTTCTCCTCCAACGAGAAGGCCATCGCCATCGGCAAGACCGAGGGCGTCATCAAGGTGGTCGCCCGCGAGGCCGACCATGTCATCATCGGCGCGCAGATCTTCGGACCGGAGGCCTGCGACCTGATAGCGGAGCTGACCGTGGCCGTGGAAAACGGAATGACGCTCGAACAGGTGTACAACAGCATACATCCGCATCCGACGCTGACGGAGATCGTCCTTGAGGTCTGTAAGCGCGCGGTCGGCCTCTCCTTCGACAGGGGCTGAGCGGAGCAAGGGCGCAAAAGGCCCTCCGATACCGCTCCTACGGCCGCGGAGGGTCTTTTGCCATATCAGACGGGAGGCGGCGCAGTGGAGCTGACGCAGGATATGCTGGCGGAGATCTTCGCCGGACGGCCGAACCGATTTCGCCTGCTGGACGCGGGGGTCATCAGGGCGGGCTGGACGGCGGGCACGCGCCTGCTCGAAATAGGCTGCAATACCGGGGACGCGGCGGCGCATCTCGCCGAGGCGCGGCTGGAAGTGACAGCCGCGGACATCGACGAAGGCCGGGTGCTCAGGGCGCGCGCCGCCCACGCGGACGCGCCCGGCTGCCGCTTTATCAAGGCCGACGCCGCGGCGCTACCCTTCGAAGGCGGCAGCTTCGACGGCGTATACAGCGAGGCGGCCTTTTCCGTTCTCCCGGACAAGGCCGCCGCGCTGTCGGAATATTTCCGGCTGCTCCGGCCGGGCGGCAGGGTGCTGATAAACGACTTTGCGTTGCGCAGGAGCGTCCCGGCGGACGGGCGCGCGGCGGTCGCGGCCGTGCCCTGCTTCGCGGGCGCGCTGACCATGGCGGAATACGGCCTGCTGTTTAGGCGCGGCGGCTTCGCTGAGCGCTGCGGGCGCGAGGAGTTTTTTGAATTCGCCTCCATTTTCGCAAACCTCGCCTCTGCGCTCGGCGTAAAGCCGCGCGGTCTCGGTGGCGCGCTGGCCGAGGGCTTCGGCGGGGAAAGAGCGCCGGGAGAGAGCTTTTTTGAAAAAGCTGGACTGAGCTACTGTCAGATGATATTTGAGAAAGCATAGACGGGAGAAACCATGGGACACATCCTATATTACACGAAAAGCGTCTGTCCGGACTGCCTGCGGCCTGTCACAGCGGCCGTGACGGCGGAGCCGGACGGTATATATATACGCAAGACCTGCCCCGGGCACGGGGAGAGCGCCGCCCTCATCTGGGCGGACAGCGAAGAAAATTACCTGCAATGGCTGCGCTGCGGCGCTCTGGACGCGGCGGCGCTGCCGCAGAGCGAGGCCGAGGCGGAGAGCCTGTTCGCCGGGCGCGGCTTCGGCTGCCCCGCCCGCTGCCAGAGCGTCTCCTCCGCGCTCATGACCACGAACCGCTGCAACCTGGACTGCCCCGTCTGCTTCACGCGCGAGCGGGGCGAAGCCCTGTGCGAGCCGTCTCTGGAGGAGTGCAGGGCGCTGCTGCTGCGCTACAGGGAGAAGGCCGGGCAGGACGCGCTGCTGGAGCTGTGCGGCGGCGAGCCGACCGTGCGCGGGGACATCCTCGACCTTGCGGCCATGGCGCGGGATATGGGCTTTGACTTCATCCAGCTCAACACCAACGGCATACGGCTCGCCGCCGACGCCGGTTTTTGCGTCCGGCTCCGCGAGAGCGGCGTCACCACCGTTTACATGGGCTTTGACGGCGTGACCGAGACGCCGTACCTCGCAAAATACGGCAGGCCGATGCTCGCGGCGAAGCTGGCCGCGGTCGAAAACGCCGCCGCCGCGGGGCTCGCCGTGGTGCTGGTCGTCTGCGTCATTCCGGGCGAGAACGACGGGCAGCTCGGCGATGTCGTGAGCTTCGCGAAGGAGCACATGCCGGCGGTAAAGGGCGTGTTTTTCCAGCCAATCAGTTATTTCGGGATATATCCGAAGGACAATATCCGCCGCATCACCATCCCGGACGTGATACGCGCGCTCGCCGCGCAAAACCCCGAGCTGCACGCCGCCGACTTCGGCCCCGGCGCTTACGAGCATCCGCAGTGCTCCTTTCAGAGCTGCTACCTGCTCGGCAAGGACGCGCTTCTGCACCCGCTGAGCAAGCTCTCCCAGCGCACGAGGGGCGACGGGGACTGGCACAGGCTGCGCGCTGCCGTCCGCACGACCTGGCTGCCGGGCGAGCGCAAGCTGCTCACTGTGGGCGGCATGGCCTTTCAGGACTGCTCCAATATCGACCTGGGGCGCACCGAGCGGTGCAGCATCCAGATAATCGGCCGGGACGGCGCGATGTACCCGCTCTGCTCGAAATATCTGAGCGGCTGCGGCGGCCGCCGCGCCCTGCCGGGCATTAGCTGAGGAGGCGCGGAAAATGAGCGAGACATTGCAAAAGGGTCTGTACGAGCTGTGCGGGGAGCGTATAGCGGCGGACGCGGCCTTCGGCGCGGAGCGCGCCGAAAACGGCGTTACCGACGCGCTCTTTGACGAATACCGGCTGTTCCAGCTTCAGAGGACGCTGCGTCTTGTGAGCGAAAAAAGCCCGTTTTACAGGCGGCTGTTTGAGGCGCGCGGCGTAGACCCGGCCGATGTTCGGTCGCTGCGCGATCTTGCGCGGCTTCCGTTCACGACGCCGGACGAGCTGTCGGGCGGCGGCTACAGCTTTCTGTGCAGCTCGCAGAGCAGCGTGGAAAAGCCCGTGACCTTTTTCAGCTCCGGCTCGACCGGCATGAAAAAACGCATATTCTTTTCCGGCGCGGACATAGAAAAGATACTCGCCTTCCTGCCGCGCGGCATGAACACCGTCGTCGATCGGGACGTGGGTCGCGTGCAGGTCTTCCTGCAAAACACCAACGGCCGCGGCATCGGCGGGATACTTGCCGAGAGCCTGCGCCGCTTCGGATTTTCGGCCTGGGTCTCGGATCTTGCAGACCCTGTGGAGGATATCATAGAGCAGACGGTGAAAAACCGCGTCAACGTCTGGTTCGGAGAGGCCATCACGATACTGCGCGCCACGCGCATCCTCGAGGAGCGGATGGAGCTCAAAAAGCTGGGGATGAAGTGCATCTTCATCACCATGACCAATATACCCGAGTCCATGACGGACTATCTGCAAAAAGCCTGGGGCTGCCGTGTGTCCACCCATTACGGGCTCACCGAATCCGGCTGGGGTCTGGCGGTGGACTGCGACATCTGCCCCGGCTATCACTTTGACGAGCTCGACCACATCATCGAGATAGTCGATCCCGCCACAGGCGCGCCGCTGCCCTGCGGGGAGCCGGGCGAGGTCGTGCTGACAAACATCTCCCGCGACTGTATGCCGCTCATCCGCTACCGCACGGGGGATATCTCCACGCTCACGCCCAGCGCCTGCGGCAGCCACCTTGAGCTGCTCGGCCATATCCGGCGGCGGCGCGAGGGCGCGTATACCCTCGGCGGGAGGGAGCTGTACCCGGCGCTGTTTGACCAGCCGCTGTTCGCCGTGCCGGAGCTGCTCGATTACAGGCTCCGGGCAAACGGCGGGAGGCTGTGCATAGACGCCGAGGTGCTCAACACGAGCGGCGGCGTCGCGGAGCGGATAGCCGACGCCGTCATGGCGCTGCCGGAGCTGGCGGGCGCCGCCCGCCCAAGGGTCACGCTCCTGCCATGCGGCGCGCTGCGGCAATACTGCTTTGAGAAAAAACGTATCGCGGCGGACGGGGACGGGGGCTGATTTGCGCCCGGCTGGCTCACACCCCCGGCGCGGGGGCGGAAATAACGCGGGGCGAGACCCCGCCGCAAGGAGAAACGCAATGAACGAGACGCTGCACGAGACAGAGAGCCTCTGCCCGGTGTGCCTGAAAAAAATACCCGCCCGGTACGAGCGGATAGACGGAAAAGCATATATGCTCAAGGTTTGCCCCGAGCACGGGGAATTTCGCGTGCTGTTCTGGAACGACGCGGACATGTATGAAAAGTGGCTGAGCCAGGGCGTCCGCGCGCCCGCGACACCCTCGCGCCCGCCGGAAAAGCTGGGCTGTCCGCGCGACTGCGGCCTCTGCGCCGGACACCGCAGCGGCACCTGCACCGCCATCCTTGAGATCACCTACCGCTGCAACATGCGCTGCAACATCTGCTTTGCCGACTCGAACGCGGAGCGCTTCGACCCGGGGCTGGAGCAGATAGAGCGGATGTACCGCGCGGCGCTCGGCTCCAACCGCTTCTGCTCCGTCCAGCTCTCCGGCGGCGAGCCGACCGTGAGGGACGATCTGCCGGAGATAGTGCGCCTGGGCAAGCAGCTCGGCGTCATGCACCTGCAAATAAACACCAACGGCATACGCATCGCCGAGGACGCGGACTATCTGCGCGCGCTGAAGGAGGCGGGCGCCGACCTCATCTACCTCCAGTTCGACGGGGTGGACGACGGTATCTACCGCGCGATACGCGGGCAGGACATGCTCGATATAAAGAAAAAGGCCATCGCCAACTGCGAGGCGGCCGGGCTCGGCGTCCTGCTCGTGCCGGTGGTGATACCGGGGCTGAACCTCGACAAGCTGGGCGATATCATCCGCTTCGCGAAGGCGCACATACCCACCGTGAAGGGCGTCCACTTCCAGCCGGTGAGCTATTTCGGCCGTTTCCCGGGCAATACGCCCCCGGACGAGAGCCGCTGCGGCCTGTCGGACGTGCTGCACGCGCTCTGCGAGCAGACCGGCGGCGAGCTGGAAATGCGGAGCTTTGTCCCGCGCAAGCAGTTCGACCCGCACTGCGACTTCTCCGGCTCCTTCTATCTGGACGAGGGCGGCCGCCTGCGCCCCATGTCCCGCTACGAGCAGAACGACGCCGACACCGAGGAGACGGATTTCGTCGCCAAGACCAACTGCTACACGGACAAGCGCTGGCGCTTCCAGCCGGGGCGGGAGGAGAGCTCCCCCCTGCTGAAATTTGCCCTGCGCACGCTGACGCACTCCTTTTCCGTCTCCGGCATGGGCTTTCAGGACGTGTGGAACATCGACCTCGGCCGCCTTCGCGGCTGCTGCGTGCACATAATCACCGGGGACGGGAGCATCGTCCCCTTCTGCGCCTTCCACCTGACGAGCGCGTCCGGGGAGCGGCTGTACAAAAACCCGGAGGAGGGCAGGACATGAAGAGCATGGAGCTCGCCGCGGACACGCCGATGGTGTTCGTGCTGGAGATGTTTCCCCAGACCTTTCCCGCCTTTGAGCAGATAGGCGTCTGCTGTGTCAGCGACGAAAACATGAACGCCACCATAGGGCAGATGTGCCAAGGGGGCGGCGCGGATACAGAGAGCTTTATCGCCGCGCTTGAACAAATTATTTCCCGATAAGGAGAAAACTTCAAAATGAGCAAGAGAAGATTTGTGGTGGTCAGCGGCTTTCTGGGCTCGGGCAAGACGACGACCATGATAGCCCTCAGCGAATACCTCGCCGGGCGCGGCGTCAAGGCCGGGATAATCACCAACGACCTCGGGAGCGCGAACCTTGTGGACGCCCTGTATACCGCGGGTTCGGGCTGCGCCACCGCCCCCATCGCGGGCGCCTGCATCTGCTATGTCACCGATGCGCTGGTGGATCGCATCCGCCGCTTTACCGACGTGGAGGGCGCCGGCATCGTCATGAGCGATATCCCCGGCTGCGGGGTCGGGGCGCTCGACCATGTGTATTTCCGCCTGCACCGGGACTACCCGGAGGACTTTGAGCTCGCCCCGTTCACCGTGGTCTGCGACCCGATGCGGCTGCGCGCCATCATGCCCGAGCACGCGAGGCTCAATCTCCCGGAGGAGATGAACTATCTCTTCCGCACCCAGCTTCTGGAGGCGGACGTCATCGTGCTCAACAAGACCGACACCATCAGCGCGGAGGAGAAAGCGCGCTGCGTGGCTTTCCTGCGCGCGGCCTATCCCGGCGTCCCCGTCTGCGCCATATCCGCGAAGACCGGCGACGGCGTGGACGCGCTGGCAGAGCTCGTGATGAGCGGCAAGGCGCGGCTCGTGGAGGTGGACACCGGCTACGGCGGGAGGGAATTTATCGCCGCCGAGTCGCGCCTGAGCTGGTACGACCGCCGGTTCTTCATAAAGCGCCTCTCCCCCTTCTCCGGCAACGCCTTCGCCGAGGACTACATGGAGAGCATCCGCCGCGAGCTGACTGACGAGGGCGGCAACGTCCCGCATCTGAAGCTCTTTGTCACGGGCGAGGGCGGCGACTTCGCAAAGGTCTCGCTCACCGGCGTAGACTACGCGCTGGAATTCGACAGGCGGCTCGAGCGCGAGTACGACCGGTACAGCGTCGTCGTCAACGCCCGCGCCGCCTGCCCGTCCGAGGCGCTCGACGCGCTGATGGACAGGGCGCTGGACGCCGCCGTCGAGAAAAACGCCCTCTCCTGCCGCGTCTTCTCGACCGAGTGCTTCGGCATGACCGACGAGGGGCGGTAGGCATTTATAAAGA
>JAYFNM010000096.1:0-12096 GCA_034933465.1 Oscillospiraceae bacterium
GAACATCGACGAGGAGCCGGCGCTGGCCTCCAGGTTCGGCATCTCCAGCATCCCGACGATAATGGTCTTCCGCGGCGGCAAGGTCGCCGGCAGCGCCGTGGGCGTGAGACCCAAAGCGCTCATCGAGGATATGCTCAAGTAAGACGCGAAAAACGAAAAACTGTCATTCTGAGGCGCAGACGCTCAGAATGACAGTTTTTTTGCCGGCATTAATTCCCGCACTCTATGCTTATCTCGTTGAACAGATGCAGCAGCGCGTCCACGGTGACGGTTTTCTTCTCCTCCGCCGACTTGTCGAGGATGACCTGACCCTTATCCATCATGAGCAGCCTGCTGCCGTACTCCACGGCATAGCGCAGATTGTGCGTCACCATTATGGCGGTGAGCTGCTTTTCCTTCACGATGCGGTCGGTCAGCTGCATGATTATCTCGGCTGTCTTCGGGTCGAGCGCCGCGGTGTGCTCGTCGAGGATGAGAAAGTCGATGGGCGTCAGCGTGGCCATGACCAGCGCGACGGCCTGCCGCTGTCCGCCGGAGAGGCTGCCGAGCTTGACGTCCAGCTTGCTCTCAAGGCCGAGGCCGAGCGCGGCGAGCTGGTCGCGGTAATAGTCGCGGCGCTTGAAATTCACGCCGCGGGTCAGCCCGAAGCGCCTGCCCTTGTTGTCGGCCAGCGACAGGTTTTCCAGCATGGTGAGGTTCGGGCAGGTGCCGAGCGCCGGATTCTGATATACGCGGCCTATCTTCCGATAGCGCGCGTATTCCGCCTGAGAGTTTATGCGCTCCCCGTTTATCAGGATATCGCCGCCTTCGACCGGTATGCTCCCGCAGACGATGTTGAGCAGGGAGGTCTTGCCGCTGCCGTTGCTGCCGACGATGGACACGAACTCCCCGTCCCCGACGGACAGGTCGAAGCCGTCAAAAAGGCACATTTCGGTTATAAGGCCGGGGTTATATACTTTTCTTATCTGTTTGAGTTCAAGCATGACGCTTCACCCTGCCTTCCCCGACATTGCCGACGACAAGAATGACCAGGAACAGCGCGGCCGTAATGAGCTTGAGCAGGTTCGCGGGCAGACCGAGGCTGATGGCGAGCTGAATGCAGCATTTATACACGACGCTGCCGATAAGAACGGCGGTAGTGCCCTTGACGAAGGAGAGCTTCCTGAATATCGTGGTGCCGATGATGACCGCGGCGAGGCCGAAGACCATCTGCCCTGTGCCCATGGTGCTGGAAAAGCCGCGCTGCTCATGGCAGACCACGGCGCCGGCGAGAGCGACGAGGGCGTTCGCGATGACAAGACCGAGGATCTTGAGCTTGCCCTTGTCCTGAGCGAGGGTGGTGACGAGCACGGCGTTGTCGCCGGTGGCTTTGAGCAGCATACCGTTTTTAGTCTTGAAATACAGATCGAGGATCAGCTTAAAGACGACGACCAGCGCGAGCGCGACGATGAATTTGCGGTCGATCAGCGACAGGCCGCCGAAGAGGGACATGACAGGCGGCGCGGTAAAAATGGTGTCGATATCGCGGCCTATATTCAGGTTGGAGCCCGCTATCTGAAGATTGATGGAGAAAAGCGCGGTCATGGTGATAATACCGGCCAGCAGGTCGCGCACCTTGAGCTTCACGTGGATAAGGCCGGTCGCAAGACCCGCGAGCGCGCCCGCTGCCATGGCGATAAGCAGCGTCAGATACGGGTTCACGCCGTTTAAGAGCATGACAGCCGTAACGGCAGCTCCCAGAGGGAAGCTGCCATCGACGGTCAGATCGGGGAAATCGAGCAATTTATAGGTGATAAAGATCCCATAGGTCAGCAGGGCGTATATAAAGCCCTGCGTGACCGTGCTTTCCAGAAGCTCAAAAATCTGATTCATGCCTTCTCCAGCTCAGGCCTCGGACGCTTCCACGGCCTTCGCGGCGACGTCGGAGGGAATTTCGATATTCATGGAGGCCAGCGCCTCGGAGTTGATATATATGCTGTACTCGGTGACGGTCTCATAGGGCAGCTCCTCGCAGCCGGCCTCGCCCTTGAGTATTTTGGCCGCCATACGTCCCGCCTGCTTGCCGAGCTCGATATAGTCGATACCGGCGGAGGCGACGCAGCCCTTTTTGACCTGCTCTATCTCGCTGCCGTATACGGGGATACCGGCCTCGTTGGTCTTGTCGAGCACGGAGTCGAGCACGCCGACGACGTTGTTGTCCGTGAGGTTGGAGATGCAGTCCACCTTCTTGCTGATAAGGGTGTCGGCCGCCTGCGTGACCTCGGCCTGCGCCGTCACGCCGATATCCACTATCTCAAAGCCGTAGCTTGCGGCCTTCTCCTTGTATTCGGCTATCGCGGAGACGGAGTTGGGCTCGCTGGTGGTGTAGATGATGCCGATGGTCTTGGCGTCCGGCTGGCACTTGCGGATGAGGTCGAGCTGCGCGTCTACCGGGAGCTTGTCGGACACGCCGGTGACGTTGCCGCTGTCGAGCTTTGCCGCCACAGGGTCGGTGATGGCGTTGAAGACGACGGGGATGTCCTTGTCCTCGGCCGCGTTGTAGCAGGCTGTGGCGGACGGGGTCGCGATGCCGCACATCAGCGCCACGTTGTTCGCGGCGAAGTTCTGGGCTATCTGGGTGGCGATGTTGTCGTCAAAGCCGGCGTTCTGATAATCATAAGTGAAGTCAACGCCCTCGACAAGACCCGCCTCGGCAAGCCCCTGCAGGAAGCCCTCGCGGCAGTTGTCGAGCGAGGGGTGCTCGCCGTACTGGGAGATACCGATGACCGGAACGTCCTTTACCGTTACATCCGAGGGCTCGCCCGTGGCCGGCGCGGCCGTAGTGGCGGAGCCGCAGGCGGAGAGAGACGCGAGTATAGCCATGGCGGCCAAAACCGCAAATATCTTTTTCATGATGTTTCCTCCAAAATTTTGTTTTATAGTTTTTTTCAGGCTTTCGGACAACAGACCCGACGCCATCGCACGTCCAGAAGAAGCATATGCTCACCCCTAAATAAAAAAATCCTGTCCCTTGATCTCTCAAGGGACAGGATTAAAAAACAAATCCTGCGGTACCACCCAAGTTGACGCCGAAAAGCGCCCGCTCTTTCTTGTACTGACATACAAGTCTGCCCTGATAACGGGAGCAGATCACCCGTTGACTGCTACTCGCCGAAGACGGCTTTCGGTCACCCTCAGAAGTCCATTCACCGACTGCCCGAATATCGCCTTTCACCGGACGGCGACTCTCTGCAAATCAAACAGGAGGCTACTTACTCTTCTTCACAGGTTTTTACTTATTGTCATGCATGATAATACGGTAAATTGCTTTTGTCAAGCTTTTTTAATTTTTTTTATGCATAGCCGCCGCACGCCCTCTTTTGAACGGCGGAAACGGGCGCATTTGAGCGCGAAGGGGCGGCATGGCGGACGGAATATTCGCGGTTTTTGTAAAAGCCTACATTTACGCGGCGCTATGACGATTTAATTTGGTAAAATTTGCGGGCTTGACGCGAAAAGCCTCGGAGTGTAAAATCAGCACATAATTTTTGAAGGCCGAACGGCCGGAGATACATACAGAAAAATGCATTGATGGAGACAAGTACGGTCGGACGCCTGCTTCAGCGAGCCGGGGAGGGTGTGAGCCCGGTGGAATGAGCCGATTGGAATAACACTCCGGAGCAGCGAGCTGAAAGGCGCGAGCCGAGTAGGGGAGACGCGGTGTACGGCGTTAAGGTACACGGGCTTGTCAGAGCTCGAAAAGTGACTGCATACGCAGTAAATTAGGTGGCACCGCGGATCGCCGGCATTCGTCCTAAAATTTTAGGATATGCTGCGCTGAAAATTCGGGGGTGCTTTTTTTATGTGTGCGATCATGGGATTTACTTCACCGGCGCTGAACGCCGACTCTGTACGGCCTTATTTCGACAGGACCGGGAGCCGGGGGCCGGACCAGACCCGCGTCGAGCGGGCCGGGAGCGGGCAGCTCTGCTTTCACAGGCTCGCCATCATGGGGCTGAGCGAGAGCGGGATGCAGCCCTTCCGCCTCGGGCGGGATATGGCCGTCTGTAACGGCGAGCTCTACGGCTTTCGCGGTATGCGCGAGGAGCTTGCGAAGAAATACGACTTCGTCAGCGAGTCCGACTGCGAGATCATCCTCCCGCTCTACAGGGAATACGGGCTCGAGATGTTCGGCCTTCTGGACGCGGAGTTTGCGATGCTCATCTACGACGCGCAGCGAGACGAGATTATCGCGGCGCGCGACCCGATAGGCATACGCCCGCTGTACTACTGCTATCTCGCCGACGGCTCGCCGGTCTTCGCGAGCGAGCCGAAGAACCTTGTCGGCCTGTGCCCGGAGATCCTGCCCTTCCCGCCGGGACACTATTACGCGGGCGGGAAATTTACGCGCTACGCAAGGCCGAGCGCTGTGGAGAAATTCACCGACGAGCCGATAGACGCCGTGTGCGGCAAAATACGTGAAAAGCTCATCGCAGCCGTTGAAAAGCGGCTCGACGCGGACGCGCCGCTCGGCTTCCTGCTCTCGGGCGGGCTGGATTCCAGCCTCGTGTGCGCGATCTCCTCGAAGCTGCTCGGCAAGAGAATACGCAGCTTTGCCATCGGCATGGACACCGACGCCATCGACCTCAAGTACGCCCGGCAGGCGGCCGATTTCATCTCGGCGGAGCACACCGACATTATAATGACCCGCGAGCAGGTGCTCTCGTCGCTGGAGGGGCTTATCGCTCTGCTCGGCACATATGATATTACCACAGTGCGCGCGAGCGTCGGCATGTATCTCTGCTGCAAGGCCATCCACGAGACGACGGACGTCCGCGTCCTGCTGACGGGCGAGATCTCCGACGAGCTGTTCGGCTATAAATACACCGACTTTGCCCCGTCGCCGGAGGCCTTCCAGCGGGAGGCCGAGAAGCGTATCGACGAGCTGCACATGTACGACGTGCTCAGGGCGGACCGCTGCATCTCGGCAAACTCCATCGAGGCGCGCGTCCCGTTTGGCGACCTGGACTTCGTGCGCTATGTCATGAGCATAGACCCCAGGCTCAAAATGAACGGCTACAACATGGGCAAATATCTTCTGCGCCGGGCTTTCGCGGGCGACGGCATCCTGCCCGAGGGCATACTCTGGCGGCAGAAGGCCGCGTTTTCGGACGCCGTGGGACACTCCATGGTGGACGACATCAAGGACTACGCCGAGAGCGTCTACACGGACAGGGAATTTGAGGAGAGGCGCAAAAAATACGACTATGCGGCACCGTTTACAAAAGAGAGCCTGCTGTACAGGGATATCTTCGAGAAGTATTATCCCGGGCAGGCGCGCATGATAAAGGGCTTTTGGATGCCAAACAGGCAGTGGAAGGGCTGCGACGTGAACGACCCGTCGGCAAGAGCGCTGTCAAACTACGGCGCGAGCGGTTTTTGACCGACAGGCAAAAATAAAAAGGAGGACGCGGAGTATGAGGCCGGGAGCGAGGAAACTGAGCATTCTTGTTTCAAAAAGCAGCGGCGTGACAGCGGCGGAGATGCTGAAATTGCTGCCCGCTCTGCGCCTGTCCGCCGATATCTGCGCGGCGGACACCGGCGAGATAGCCGCGCTTTTGGCCGAAAAACCGGCCGACGCCGCCGTCCTCGGGGCGGACGGCTTCGAGCTCGCCTGCGACATATGCGAGCGCCCCGGCACAGCGGTGCTCATAGTCGCGCCCGACTCCGCGATGGAGGATCTGCGCCCGGCCTGCGCCCTCAACGGGATACTGACCGCAAGGCCGGGGGAGCTGGAGGTGGTATTCCCGCTCCTCGCGGCGGTGTGTATGCGCATGCGCGCTCTGCGCGCGCAGACGAGCACGCTCCAGAGAAAGCTGGACGACTCGCGCTATATCAGCCGCGCGAAGCTCCTGCTGATGACGCGGCTGAATATGAGCGAGGCCGCCGCACACAGGTATATAGAAAAAACGGCCATGGACACGGGCGCAAAGCGGCGCGAGGTCGCCGAAAGCATTATCCGCACTTACGAAGAATGAAATATTTGCCGTTTTTAACAAATCTTGCCGTTTTTAACAAATCTATGGTTGACAAATTGTGTATAAAGTCATATAATCCTGTACATCGAAACGACAAAGGTGTCGTGCAGCTTCCTGCATGGTTCCTCTGTCGCTTTTTATTTTACGAAAAGAGGTATACTAATGAACACGGTCACAGAAGTATTCGGATCAATGGTCTTTAATGATTCCGTCATGAGGGAGCGTCTGCCCAAGGACGTGTTCAAACAGGTACAGCGCTCGATAAACGACGGCAAGCGGCTCGACAGCGCGGCGGCCACGATAGTCGCCAACGCCATGAAGGACTGGGCGATAGAGAAGGGCGCGACGCATTTCACACACTGGTTCCAGCCCATGACCGGCATCACCGCCGAGAAGCACGACAGCTTTATTTCCCCCGTCGAGGGCGGCCGCGTCATAATGGAGTTTTCCGGCAAGGAGCTTATCCAGGGCGAGCCGGACGCCTCAAGCTTCCCCTCCGGCGGCCTGAGAGCCACCTTTGAGGCGAGAGGCTATACCGCCTGGGACCCGACCTCCTACGCCTTCATAAAGGACAACGTGCTCTGCATTCCGACAGCCTTCTGCTCCTACGGCGGAGAGGCGCTGGACAAGAAGACGCCGCTGCTGCGCTCGATGCAGGCCATCAACCGCGAGGGTATGCGCGTGATAAAGCTCTTCGGCAACGAGGACGTCACCTCCATCAAGACCACCGTCGGCCCCGAGCAGGAGTATTTCCTCGTCGATAAGGGCGTCTACGAAAAGCGCAAGGACCTGATATACACGGGGCGCACTCTCTTCGGCGCAAAGCCGCCCAAGGGGCAGGAGCTGGAGGATCACTACTTCGGCGCGATAAAGCCGCGCGTCGCCGCGTTTATGAAGGAGCTTGACAGCGAGCTGTGGAAGCTCGGCGTAATGTCGAAGACGGAGCACAACGAGGTCGCCCCCGCGCAGCACGAGCTTGCGCCGATATTTACGACGACCAATATCGCCTGCGACCACAATCAGCTCACCATGGAGACCATGCAGAAGATAGCCCGGAAAAACGACATGGTCTGCCTGCTGCATGAAAAGCCCTTTGCCGGCGTCAACGGCAGCGGCAAGCACAACAACTGGTCGCTCACGACGAATACCGGCGTGAACCTGCTCGAGCCCGGCGAGACCCCGTATGAAAACGCGCAGTTTCTGCTCTTCCTCTGCGCCGTCATTCAGGCCGTGGACGACTATCAGGATATGCTGCGCATCTCCGTCACCTCTGCCGGCAACGACCACCGTCTCGGCGCGAACGAGGCGCCCCCGGCAGTCGTGTCGATGTTTATCGGCACGGAGCTTGAGAGCATCCTCACCGCCATCGAAAACGACGAGCCCTACGGCTGCCGGGAAAAGGAGCTGATAAAGGTCGGCGTGCATGTGCTGCCGAAGTTCCCCAAGGACACCACCGACCGCAACCGCACCTCTCCCTTCGCGTTTACGGGCAATAAGTTCGAGTTTCGCATGCTCGGCTCCGCCGCGTCCATATCCGGCGCGAACGTCGTCATAAACACCGCCGTGGCGGAGTCGCTCAGACAGTATGCCGACGCGCTGGAAAACACTACGGATTTCGAGGCATCCCTGCACAGCCTCATCAAAGAGGTCATCACCAGGCACAAGCGCATCATCTTCAACGGCAACGGCTACGACGACGCGTGGGTGGCAGAGGCCGGGAGAAGGGGTCTGCTCAACCTCAAGACCACGCCCGACTGCGTGCCCTATTATCTCGCCGCGAAGAACGTGGAGCTCTTCACGAGGCACAGGGTGTATTCGGAGACCGAGCTTCGCGCGAGATACGAGATGAAGCTCGACAACTACTGCAAAGTGCTGCATATTGAGGCGCATACGATGCTCGACATGGTGTGGAAGGATATCCTGCCCGCCGTGAGCGCCTATTCCAAGTCGCTGGCGGACTCCGCGCTGGCGAAAAAAGCGCTCAGCGACAGTATAGATTGCAGCTTCGAGGCGGAGCTCGCCTCCAAGATCTCCTCCCTGACCGCCACCGCCGTCACGAAGACCAAGATCCTTGAATACGCGCTGATGGACGTAAAGAACATGAGCGACTCGCTTGTGCTCGCAATATACTATAAAGACGTCGTATTTGCCGCGATGAACGAGCTGCGGATAGTCATCGACGAGCTTGAGACGCATACCGCCGCGAGCTTCTGGCCCTACCCGTCGTACGGCGATCTGCTGTTCAGCGTGAAGTGAGCGCATAACGCAGCCTGCCCGCAAATCGAAAACGCCTGCCATTTCGAGGCGATAGCCGATGATCTTCCCGAAGCGCCGCGCAAACGGCATGTTTCGGGCAAGACAGCACGCTTCGCTCAGGATGACAGGCGTATTTTGTGCCTTTTACGGAATTTCCAGTATATATTTCCCGCAGGCGTTTATCAGCGTCGTATTGCCGTATTGCCGCACGCGCGTCTGACCTGCCGAGTAGCTCATATGGACATGGCCGTGTATCAGATACCTCGGCTCATACTTGTCCATGAGCGGCTTGAACGCCTCAAAGCCCCTGTGCGCCATGTCCTCCGCGTCCCCGCAGCCGCGCGCCGGGGCGTGGGTCAGCACGATATCGACCCCCCTGCTGCGCGCGAGACCAAGCTTCATCCGCAGTATCCGGCGCTCCATCTGCCGCTCGGTATACTGGTTCGGCCCGTGGTTATACAGCAGGCTGCCGCCGAGCCCCATTATCCTGAGCCCCTTTACGGTGACCAGTCTGCCGTCTATGCAGTCGCAGCCTTCGGGCGGACGCTGCGCATAGGCGCCGTCATGGTTGCCGGGGACGTAGAGCAGCGGCGCGCGGCCCATGGTGACAAGGAAGCTCAGGTATTCGCTTTTCAGATCGCCGCAGGAGAGGATGAGGTCGATCCCGTCGAGCATACCGGGCTTGTAGTAGTCCCAGAGATAGGCGCTCTCCTCGTCGGAGACAAGCAGAAGCCTCATAGCTGCGTCTCCTCCTCCGCCACCGGCGGTATCTCGTTTTTAAACAGCCCAAGCAGCCGGACCATGTCGAGCGATTCCGGGCGCAGCTCCTCCGCGGAGGGTATGCTCCCGTCCACGCTGTCGCAGAGCCAGTCCATGTTTATTATCTCCTCTGGGGTGAAGCTGAGCGTCCCGTCGTTTCTGACCGCCCCGGATCTGTCGGTGATTTTGCAATAGAAGGGGTCTATGCTGCCGCTGATTATGCTCGAGCGCAGTATCTCCGCCATTTTCCGCACCCCCTCCGGCATTGCGTCGCTCAGCTGCACGTCGATCACGCCGCTGCTCATGCCCCACCAGTAATTTATCGCCTTCGCGCCGCTTTTATCGCTCACCGCGTCCCAGGCGCCGTTGAAGATACCGACTATGACCTGCTCGTAAAAGCGCCCCCAGTCCCAGCAGGGTACGGCGAGCGGCAGAAGGCCGCCGTCGTGCTGGAGCTTATACGTGCCCCATTCGAGAGCCCAGTGCTCGTTCTCCGAATTGGTCGCGTCCCGGTTTGAGATGACCGTTATGCCCTGGTCGATGAAGGACAGGAGCGGGTCACCCTCGGTGCAGGTCCACCGGAGCTTTATCCGGGAGCGCGGATTTGTCAGCCGCGCCCCCAGCGCGAAGGCGTTTATCGCCGCCGGAACGCCGACGATGGGGTAGCTCGCGACATAGCCGATGGTGTCCTGCTCGGCCATTGCGCCCGCTATGGCGCCGGTTATGAACTTGCTCTCGTATATCCGGCTGTAATAGGTCCTGACGCCGGTGTAGGGGAGGGGGAGAGAGCAGTTGAGCACCTTTATGTCGGGGTGCAGAGCGGCGAGCTTGCGGCTCGCGGAGATCATCTGCGGCGTCGTCGCGAAGATGACCTCCGCCCCGTCCGCCGCCGCGCGCTCCAGCGCCTTATCAAAGTCGTGCCCGAACTCATAATAGCCTCTGACGCTGACCTTGTCGCCCAGCACCCTTTCAAGGTATTCCTGCCCGTGCACATGCGCGCGCGTCCAGGCGCTCTTCTGCGGGTCGAAGGCGTAGATGAAGGCGGCGTTTATATGGTCGGCGTGGCCGACGCTGAGGAGCTTGGAAATTATTCCCCGGTCGTGCTCCTCGGGCGCGGTGAGCACGGCGACAGGCTCCGCCGCCTCGAGATTTTTGATGTCGCTCCACACGGTGGCGAGGCTTTTGGCGAGCTCGGCCGCCGACTGCTCCTTGATCTGCGCAAAGCTGAAGACACGCAGCCACACGAGCAGCGCGTCGGACGCGCTCACATCCAGCCGCTCTGTGTTGAGCCGGTCGAAGGCAAGGCGAAAATGCGTAAACCCGGCAATGAAGCTGCGCCTTTCGGCCTGCGTCCAGACCTGCTCCTGAGCAAAGCCGAGCGCGGCTTGCAGCCGCGCATAGCTCCCAAGCCCGCTCAGCCGGATCTGATACAGCCCGGACAGCTGATAAAAGTGCATGAACTCGTAATAATTCTGCACAGAGGGGTCGTCTGAGTATTCCGGGACGATACGCGTCACATAGCCCGGAATGGTGGGGGAGTCATAGCTTTTGAGAACGCTGACGCGCTTGTTGCCCTCCTGGACATAAAACCTGCCCATATATTCGCAGCATTTTATCGGGTCGCGAATGCCCTCGTCGCCGAGGTGGGCGCTGCACAGCGCGATCCACTTGGCGGCAAACTCCGTGCTCTCCGGCAGCAGCGGCATGAAATTGCCGGCGAAGGCCGCCTTTCGGCCGGAGCTTTTTGTCCCGACTATCTGCTCGGCGGGTATATCCACAAGCCCGAGGTCGAAGCGGCCGACGACCATCGTCTCGTCGAGCACCTCGTCGAGCACCTGCGGATAGGGGTATTCGCCGCGCACCACGCAGGCTCTGTAATACTTCTGCCCGAGTCTGTATGCATGGGAATACTGTTCCGACGCTTCCTGCAAGCTCATTTTTTCCCCTCTCTTTTCTCAATGAGCACTATGTTGCTCAGTAAGCTTGAGCTGTGCTCCGCAATGTACGCCGAGTATTCGGCCCGGTCGATATAATACTCGTTTCCCCAGGAGGATATCCTCAGCCGCTTTTCGTCGATTGCCGTCGCGGTGACATAGTGCGCCTTCGCCGAGCAGGCCTTCGCGTAGCTCTCGCCCGGAAGCTTCCTGTAAAAAGGCAGGCGGTTCTTTCCCCATACGGCGGGAAAGTTCGGTCCGACGGAGAGGATGACCGGAATGTCCTGTCGGAGCATCTCTTCCGCCCGCTCCCAGAGCTTCGAGCCGGATATAGCCCAGACGGCTCTGTAGGGCAGCCCGTTGCGCAGGAAAAACCGGTCGAGCCCCGCGGCGAGCATGAGGCCGTTTATCCCGAAGGGATAGACGAGCGGGAAGTGTCTGGGCGAGATACGCGCAAGAAAGCCGTTATATTCCCGCAGCGTCAGCGCCTCGCCGCGTCCGCCAAGGTATAAGATCAGGTCTGCCGCCGCTATAAGACCACAGCCGCATTTTTTCACGCAGGCGCTGTCGGATAAAAGCTGGCTGCCGCCATAGCTGACGCCTCCATCCCGCGCGACGCTTATATATGGTTTTTGTAAGCTTATCATTTGTCGCATCCACCACAGTTTTTCTTCGATTATATTACATTTTCGATCTGCTTTCAATCTTGTATGACTGTATTGAAAAAAATAATGCAAAGCCCGGCATAAGGTGATATAATCTTTCAATGAGTTTGATCCCCTTGGAGGTATACGATGATAGACTTTTTGCGCAGCGAGGGCATAGACGAAGAGATAATAGGGAAGATAGAGGCTTTCCGCGTCCGGTATCCGGCGGATGAAAAACAGCGCTGCCGCATCCCCGTGCCGAAGTTTTCATACTATGGCCGTGATGTGTGGCAGAAGGCGCTTACGGCGCTCATATCCGGCGAAAACCTGCTTCTGGTCGGCCCAAAGGCGACTGGAAAGAACGTTCTGGCCGAAAATCTCGCGGCGGTGTTCGGCAGACCGGAGTGGGACATTTCCTTTTATCTCAACACAGATGCGGCCTCGCTGATAGGTACGGATACCTTTAAAAACGGGGAGGTCACG
>JAYFNM010000097.1:0-23735 GCA_034933465.1 Oscillospiraceae bacterium
TATAACGGTCTTGCGGTATTTTCTGTTCATTTTATATATTTCTCCATTCTGTCCGCGGGCGGCCGAAGCGCCGCCCGCGAAAAATTTAACTCATTTACCTGTCGAGCAGGCAGGCCACGCCGGGCAGCTCCCTGCCCTCAAGGAACTCGAGGGACGCGCCGCCGCCGGTGGAGATATGGGTGATCCTGTCGGCAAAGCCGAGCTTTTCGACAGCGGAGGCAGAATCGCCGCCGCCGACTATCGTGACCGCGCCGGACTCGGCCAGCGCCTGAGCCATGGCCTTGGTGCCGCCGGCAAACCTGTCGAACTCGAACACGCCCAGCGGCCCGTTCCAGACGATGGTTCCGGCGCCCTTGACGGCGTCCGCGAAGAGCTTCGCGGTCTTCGGGCCGATGTCCATGCCCATCAGATTCTCAGGGATGTCGCCCTCGACCAGCACCGGCTCGGCGTCGGCGGAGAACTCGGCCGCGCAGAGGTTATCCACGGGCAGCAGGAACTTCACGCCCCTGGCCTCGGCCTTGGCGAGCATCTCCTTCGCGTAGTCGATACGGTCGGCCTCAAGCAGGGACTTGCCTATCTCAAAGCCCTGCGCCTTCTTGAAGGTATAGGCCATGCCGCCGCCGATGATGATCACGTCGGCCTTTTCGAGCAGGTTATTGATGACGTTTATCTTGTCGGAGACCTTTGCGCCGCCGAGCACGGCCACGAAGGGGCGCTTGGGGTCGTCGAGAGCCTTGCCCATGATGGACAGCTCCTTGTCAACGAGCAGGCCGGAATACGCGGGGAGGTAGGCGGCGACGCCGGCGGTGGAGGCGTGCGCTCTGTGCACGGTGCCGAAGGCGTCGGACACGAAGATATCCGCCATGCCGGCCAGAGCCTTGGCAAACTCGGGGTCGTTCTTCTCCTCGCGGATGTCGAAGCGGAGGTTTTCGAGCAGCATTATCTCGCCGGGCTTGAGCGCGGCGGCCTTGGCCTTCGCGTCGTCGCCGATGATGTCGCTCGCAAAGATGACCTCCTGGCCGAGCAGCTCGGAGAGCTTCTTTGCCACGGGGGCGAGGGACAGCTTGGTCTTCCACTCCCCCTTGGGCTTGCCGAGGTGGGAGCAGGCGATGACGGCCGCGCCGTTTGAGAGCAGATACTTGATGGTGGGGACGGCGGCGATGATGCGCTTGCTGCTGGTTATCTCGCCTGTCTCCTTATTCTGGGGCACGTTAAAGTCGCAGCGGAGCAGAACCTTCTTACCTTTTACGTCTACGTCGTAAACAGTCTTCTTGTTGTAGTTCATGGTCTATCCTCCTAAATTATCTGACTTTTTTATTCTTCCGACATGGAGCCGGTCTCCAGCAGGCCGGGAAAGCCCTGCTGACGGAGCGCCTCGTATGCCAGAATCGCTACGGAGTTTGAGAGATTCAAGCTCCGGGCTTGACTTATCATGGGGATGCGGATGCAGCGGTCGCGGTATTTTTCGCGCAGCCACCCGGGCAGGCCGGCGGTCTCCTTGCCGAACATCAGCGTCGTATCGCCGCCGAGGTCGGCCTGACAGTAGGCGCGCGGAGCCTTGGTGGTCGCCAGATACAGGTTATTATCGCCGTTTTTCGCAAAATACTCGTCCAGATCTTCGTACACCGAGATATCGACCAGATACCAGTAATCCAGTCCGCAGCGCTTTACCGCCCTGTCCGATATGTCGAAGCCGAGCGGCTTTACCAGATGCAGGCGCGCGCCGGTCGCAGCGCAGGTGCGGGCGATAGCGCCGGTGTTATGCGGGATCTCCGGCTCCACCAAAACGATGTTCAGCATTTTGTTCCCCTCTCCCGAGCGACCGGAACGCGCGGGGGTTTGGCAATTACTTTATCCGGTTGACACCATTTTAGCACATAAATCAGAAAAATCATGCACTTTTTAACGTTTTTTGCGAATTCTTGCATATTAGACAAATTAGGTCTATAATCAGTCCTGCCAAGAGGGCATTTATTGTCATTTTGCATATGTCATTTTCTTGTCAAAACTGTTTTTTGAGGTTATTTCGGTATGGAATACTTGTGTTACGACTGCCCGCGCCGCTGCGGGGCAAAAAGAGGGGACGCGCTCCCCGGCGGACTGTGCCGCAGCGCCGCCCTGCCGACGGTCGTCAGGGCGGCGGCGCACCACGGGGAGGAGCCCTGCATCAGCGGCAGCCACGGCTCCGGCGCGGTCTTTTTCACAGGCTGCAATCTGCGCTGCGTCTTCTGCCAGAACCGCGCCATCAGCCGCGGCGGCGGCGGCAGGACGCTCACCGTGCCCGCGCTGCGCGAGCTGCTGCTCCGCCTGCGCGACACGGGCGTGCACAACATCAACCTCGTCACGCCGACGCATTTTTCGCGCGCCATTGCCGAGGCTCTCTCCGGGCTCGAGCTGGGCATCCCCGTCGTGTGGAACAGCTCCGGCTACGAGAGCGTGGAGACGCTGAAAACGCTCGAGGGTCTTGTCCAGATATACATGCCCGACCTTAAATACACAAAAAAAGACCCCGCAAAGCGCTATTCCGCCGCCCCGGACTATCCTGAGACGGCGACGGCGGCCATACGGGAGATGTACAGACAGACCGGCCCCTTCGTCATGGACGGCGACGGGCTGCTCCGCTCGGGGCTGCTGATACGGCACCTCATCCTGCCGGGGCAGGAGCTGTGCGCGATGGGCGCGATAGACTTCGCGGCGGAGGAATTTCCGCGCGGGAGCGTGCTGTTCTCGCTGATGAGCCAGTACACCCCTATGCCCGGCACGGAGGCCTTTCCCGAGCTCCAGGCGCGCATCGACGTCGAGACGAACGAGAGCCTCTGCGCGTACATGGAAAAGCGCGGCATAGAGGACGGCTACTGGCAGGAGCCGTCCTCCGCCACGGACGAGATGATACCCGACTTTGATTTAACCGGATTATAATATTGACAGAAGCGCGAATCGGGTTGATAATTATAATAACTCCAGAGTATATCACAATAAAAAGAAGGAGCGTAACACCATGAACTATAACGAGATACTCGCCGCGGCGAGAGACTGCGTCGGCCCGTACTGCAGGGCCTGCCCCATATGCAACGGCCGCGCCTGCGGCAACACCATGCCCGGCCCCGGCTGCAAATCCCCCGGGCTCACGGCCTCCAGAAACTATGACAAGTGGCAGGAGATCTGCGTCAACATGGACACACTCTGCCCCAACGCCGAGCCGGACCTGTCTTTTGAGCTGTTCGGGCGCAAATTCTCCGCCCCGATCTTCGCCGCCCCTCTCGGCGCGCTCGATATGCACTACGGCCCGAAATACAGGGATCAGGAGTATAACGCCATACTTATCAAGGCCGCTGTCGAATACGGCGTGATGGCTCTGACCGGCGACGGGGTCAACCCCGATATCATGAAGACAGCCGCGCTCGACATGGCGAAATACGGCGGTCTCGGCGCGCCGACGATAAAGCCCTGGAACCGCGAGGCGGTCTTCGAGAAGCTGGACGTGCTCAACGCGAACGGCATTTTCGCCGCCGCAATGGACGTGGACGGCGCGGGTCTGCCCTTCCTCAAGGCCATGAATCCGAACGCCGGCAGCAAATCCGTCGAAGAGATGCGAGAAATAATCGGCTACGCGAAAATGCCCTTTATCGTCAAGGGGATCATGACCCCGGCGGGCGCGCTCAAGGCGGCGGAGGCGGGCGCGCAGGCGATAGTCGTCTCCAACCACGGCGGGCGCGTTCAGGGCGGCGTCCCCTCCACGGCGGAGGTTCTGCCCGAGATCGCCGCGGCCGTCGGCGGCAGGCTCACCGTCATTGTGGACGGCGGCATCCGCTCCGGCGTCGATGTTTTCCGCGCGCTCGCGCTCGGCGCGGACGCGGTGCTCATCGGCCGTCCCCTCCTCACCATGATCTACGGCGGCGGCGAAGAGGGCTTCCGGGTCTATATGGACAAGATAGTCGGAGAGCTCAAGTCCACAATGACCATGTGCGGCGCGGCGACGCTCGCCGATATCACCCGCGACAAAGTCCGGCTCTGAATGCGGGCGCAAGGAAGGTTAATTTTATGCATGACGGCGCTGCCTCTTGGTTGGCAAAGTCAGTATAACTTTGTCAATAACTTAAAAGTCCGCACGGGTGTCTCTGCCCCGTGCGGACTTTTTTTATTTTGCGGTCTCTTCGGCGACAATGGCGTTCATTGCGTCCCACTTGCGCTCCATGTCGCGCAGCAGCGCGAACTGGGCGCGGCAGCGGTCGAGATTCTGCTTCTCCCTGTCGATGGAGAAATATCTGTCCCCGTTGAGATAGTCGGTCAGAAATCTCATCCCGCATTCGAGGGTCATGGTGTAGGCTCCCTGCGGCAGCATGGCGAGCTCTGTCTCCGTGAGGCAGGGGCAGGCCTGCGTAAAGCCCTGCGTGAACACGCGAAACAGCTCCAGATCGAGCGCGACCTTCGTGAGGTCTGTCTCGTCCTCGGCGGCGGTGGACGCGCCAAAGCGGATCGCGTCGCCGAAATCGTGCACGGAGAGGCCGGGCATCACGGTGTCGAGGTCGATGACGCAGATGGCCTTGTGGCTGTCCTTGTCGAGCAGGACGTTATTGATCTTCGTGTCGTTGTGCGTGGCTCTGACAGGCAGCTCGCCGCGCTCGCACATACGGCGCAGCACGCAGGCGCGCTCCTCGCGGGAGAGCGCGAAATCCGCCTCGGCGCGCACCTCGGCGAGCCTGCCGCACTCGTCGCGCTCCATCGCCTCCCGAAAGAGCCGGAAGCGATCTACCGTGTCGTGGAAGCGCTCTATCGTCTCCACCAGCTCGTGGGCGGGAAAATCGTTCAGCGCGTACTGAAAATGCCCGAAGGCGCGGGCGCACTCGTAAAAATCCGCGGGGCACTCCGGTCTTTGCAGGCTCACGCTGTTGTCCACGAAGCGGTACACGCGCCAGCAGCCGCCCTTTCCGTCGTCGTAATAGCTCCGCCCGTCGAGGGTGTCTATGTAGCTTATCATGGCCATGTCGCCGCCGTCTCGGCCGCTGAGGAAGCGGCTGATGGCCGACATGTTGCTCATCAGCGCGTCCACGTTCGGAAACACATAGCGGTTTATCCATTGCAGGATATACTTCGCCCCGGTGTCCTCCTGTATGAGATAGGTCTCGTTTATGTGGCCGCTCTTTATTCGCCGGCAGTCCACCGGCCTTCCCTCGGTCGGAAAATGGAAGATCGCTTCTTTCATATCTTACTCCCTGAATACCAACTCTCCAAAATACTCCGGCCGGTGGAAATCCGGCTGCGGCGTGTCTACGCCGCTCCACATGCCGTAATGGGGCAGCGCCGTCTCGTCGCCGCACTTATAGAAATTCGCCCTGAACACAGCCCCGTCCGAAAACTCGCCGCGTCCGTACAGCGCCGCCACGCAGCCGAGCGGGACAAAGAAATCCAGCATCCAGCCGGTATCGCCGACATAGGCCTCCACTGTCGGCAGGGGCAGGCCGAGCGCGCGCAGAGAAACGCGGTCGCTCCGTCCGGCGCCGAACTTGCAGTGGAGCGCGCCGTTGGCGTTCGCCTCAAGGTTAATATACCTCGCGTCGGTCTCCGGCGCGAAGTTTATGAAGCACTCCATGCAGCTGTCCCTGTGCACCGGGTCGTCCGGCTCCGTATAGAGCGCCCTCGGCTCGCTCTCCGCGCACTCCATGCGGATGAGAAAGCCGTCGTTTTTCACATATACCGCCCGCGCGAGCGTCCTCGGCTCATAGCCGCGCTGCCAGCGGAAATCCGCCACGCGCAGCGTCTCGGCGAGGGCGATGTCGTCCGGGCAGCTCACCGTCGCAAGCTCGTATGTCATTTCTTCAAGCCTCTCTTTCTAAGTAAAAGCACCGGCAGCGCCACAAGCAGCAGCACGGCCGCCGCCGCTAAATATATGCCCGGCGTCGGCACCGACTTTATCTGCCCCAGCTCCACATAGGTGCTCGTGCTGCTGCGGATGACCGCCGCGCCGATGGACGGGCCGATTATCATCGGCAGGAGCACCGCGAAGATCATGCGGATGCCCTGAAAATGGCCGACCTTGTCCTTCGGCGTCCAGTCCCTGATGTTCGCGCTCAGCGCGGCGGACATCATCATATAGCCGCTCATCATGACCGAGCCCGCGAGCATCACCGCGCCGCCGCCGCGCACGAAATACATCCCCACAAGCCCCGCGAGCATTATGACCGCCGCCGGGACGGTGAAGGCGAGCTTGCCGAGCCGGTCGATAAAGCGGCCGGACACGACGCTGACTATCGACGCCGCTATCAGCACCACGCCGAGAATAAGGGCGTAATCGCCGATGCCGAGGTAATTCTGGATATAGATGATGAGATACGGGAAGAAGACCTGCACCGCGATGGAGAACAGGCAGAAGGCCGCGAAGGACAGATACAGCTCCGGGTTTTCCCGCACGACGGAGGGTCTCAGCCCGTAGAGCAGGTTCTTGAAATAGCTGTCGCGCCGGGGCTTGAGCGTGGGCTCGTCCTTCACGAGGAAGATGGCGGTCACCCCGACCGCGCTCACCGCCGCGCCGAAAATGCCGAAAAACTCCCTCCATCTGCCCTGCTGCGTGAGCCCGTCGAAGAGGCCGAAGATTATCAGCATCGAGACGAGCGGCAGTATGGCGAGCACGCTCTCCGCCCGGCCGCGGTTTTCGGGATTCGTGACGTCGGTCACATAGGCGTTGAACGCGCCGTCGTTGGCGGTGCTGCCAAAGAAGGTCATGACGCAGTCGAGCACGACCACCGTTATCGCGGCGGCGGCGACGGCGTTCGCGGCGGGAAACAGCCGCGCGGCGTTTTCCGCCGTCACCAGGCCGAAGGCCGCGGTGGACAGCCCCCAGAGAATATAGCCGCCGCAGATGAAGACCTTGCGCATGCCCACCCTGTCCGACAGCGCGCCCATGAGCAGCGTCGTCACGGTCGCGGCGGCGGCGGACCAGCCCACCATGGCCGCGATATAGCCCGGGTCTGTGGAGATGGTGTTATAGAGGTACACGTTGAAATACATGTTCTCGATGGTCCACGCGAACTGGCCGAACAGGCCGATAAGTATCAGCGTCGCCCATTTTCTCGCTCCGAGCCCTGCTTTCATGCGTCTGTCCCCCTTCAGCGGACGATACCGCCGATGATGTTGAGGATGATCTCCACGGCGGCATCCATGTTTTCCGCCGTGATATGCTCGTACGGGCCGTGGAAGCCGTAGCCGCCGGTGCCGAGGTTCGGGCACAGAAGCCCTCTGAACGACAGCTGCGAGCCGTCCGTCCCGCCTCTGATCGGCTCTCTGACCGGCGCAAAGCCCGCGTCCTCTATGGCCTTTTCCGCGAGCTCCACAAGCTCCATGCGCCCCGCTATGCGCTCGGCCATGTTGCGGTACTGCTCGCGTATCTCCACCGCGGCCGTACCCGCGCCGTAGCTCTCGTTTATGAGCTTTTCAATATGCCGCATTTCGGCCTTGCGCCCCTCGAAGAGCGCGGCGTCATGGTCGCGGATGATGTACAGCAGCTCCGCCTTCTCCACGCTCCCGCTCATGCTCTCCAGATGATAAAAGCCCTCGTGCCCCTCGGTCTTCGACGGGACGTCCCCGGCGGGGAGCATGGAGTTTATCTCGACAGCGACAAGGGAGGCGTTTATCATCGTGTCCTTCGCGCTGCCGGGGTGGACGTTGAAGCCCCTCACCGTCCAGCGCGCCTCGGCGGCGTTGAAGGTCTCATAGTTTATCTCATTTACCGCCCCGCCGTCAAGCGTATACGCGAAATCCGCGCCGAGCCGCTCTATATCGAGCAGCGCCGCCCCGTGCCCCACCTCCTCGTCCGGCGTGAAGCACACCGAGATCGCGCCGTGCGGGCGCTGCTCGCCGATGACGCGCTCGCAGGCGGTCAGTATCTCGGCCACTCCGGCCTTGTCGTCTGCGCCGAGCACGGTCGTGCCGTCGGTGCAGATAAGGGTCTGCCCCGCGCTCAGGGCGAGATCCGGAAACTGCTCCGGCGAGAGCACGCGCCCGCTCGCGCCGAGCCTTAGCGCGCCTCCGTCGTATTTCTCAACGACGCGCGGCCTGACGTTCTCCCCCGAAAAGTCGGGGACGGTGTCGATATGGGCGATGAGGCCGACGCGGGGCTTCGTCTCGCAGCCGGCGCTCGCCGGGATACGGCCGTAGACATAGGCGCGGCCGTCCTCGTACACGTCCTCCATGCCGAGCGCGCGCATCTGTCCGGCAAGCAGCCGGCTCAGGTCGAGCTGGCGCGCGGTCGTGGGCGTCTCCTCGCTGTCGATGGCGCTGGCCGTGTGTATCTTCGCGTATTCTATCAGTCTCTCGTATGCTCTCATGTCCGTCTCTCCTTATATACAAATATCCGCGTAAACGAACAGCCTGCCCTTGCGGGAGACACCGCCCGTACCGGTGATCGTACCCTTCCCCAGGCCGCGGACGGAGATGACGTCCCCCTCGCGCACCGTCGCGTCCGTCTTGACGCATTCCCTGTAATTGAGGCTCAGATTCCCGGCGTTTATCTGCCTCACGCTCTCCGTGCGCGAGAGCTTGAACATCCCCGCCGTCACCGCGTCGAGCCGCAGGCTCATCACCGAAAAGCTCACGCTGCTCGTCTGCTTTTCCGCCGCCGGCACCGAGGCGAGCGGCACGCTCTCCGCGCTCACGCTGAAGCGGCCGACCTTGTCTATGCCGAGCAGCAGCTTTTCGACGCTCGGCAGGCAGAAGATATAGGCCGTGTCGCCGTGCACCGCGATATCGCCCAGCCACTCGCGGCCGATGCCCATGCCGAGCAGCGCGCCCATATAGTCCCGGTGTCCCGGCTCGCCGAAATGCGCGGTGAGCTTTATCGCGCGGATGCGCTCCGCCGGGTCGAAATCCTCTCCGTCCATATAATACGGCAGGAAGAAGGCGGCGGTTCTCTCGCAGTCCCCGCCACCGCCGGAGAAGCGCACGGCGCAGTCCGGGATATGCTTTGCCCAGCACTCGACGGCGCAGCGCTCCGCCGGGCTCAGAAAGCCCGTCGCGGTCACGTCCCCGCTCTTTTCGCAGCGGGCGCGGAGATCCTCCGCCCGCCTCAGAAGTTCATTGTTTTCCATCTCTCAGCCTCACTGTGTGCGCGTCGGAATTCGTCTTCTTCAGGATCTCGGCGATACGGCCGAGCACCCATTCCACCTCGCCGACGAACTCGCCCGAGGACGTGCGCAGCACGCCTGAGCGGAGCGCCGAGAGCCGGATGAGATTGTCGCTCGTGACGACGCGCACGGAGTAGTTCCTCCCGATATCGGCGGCTATGCGCTCAATATAGGCGTCCCCGGTCTCGCCGTCGCGCGTGAAGGCGACGTGGATATTATGGTAGTCCGAGCGCGAGCCGGGGTTCCCCGGCGTCCTGTACCCGTCGAACACGAGCACGAGCTCCGCTCTGGTATAGCCGCAGTAATTCGACAGCAGATCCATGAGCCGCCCGCGCGCGAGGTCGAGCCTGTCGAGCGCGAGCGCCTTCAGCTCGCCCCAGGCGAAGATCAGGTTATAGCCGTCTACGATGATATATTCCTTTTTCCGCTCCGGCGCGCTGTCCGGGCGGGGCGCCTCGTTTTTCACGCGCGCGGAATACTCCGGGCGGCGTATCGGGCCGAACTCGCGCTCCATTATCGCCTCTAATTCGCGCTCGTCGATATCGGCGCTCCTGTAGTGGCGCGGCGGCTCCGGCGGCGCGGAGGGCTTCTTTATCGCGCTGTCAAGGTGCATATATTCCTGCACCCTGTCCCATTTCACGTTGAGCGCCGCGCCGTGCGCGCAGAAGACGGAGTCGGCCGTGTTGTCAATGTCGCTCTGCGCGTCGTAGCCGAGCTCCGCGATGACGCTCTGCGCGTTGCGGCAGGGGCGGTAGCCCTCGACGCGGCAGCTCATCCGACCGCGCCCGCGGCTGTAGGCGGCAAGCTGCTCGGAATATCCGTTCATCCCGGACACCGGCGCGCTGCCTTCTATGCGCAGCAGCTCGCCCGCGTCCTCCGGGGAGGCGCTGACGCCGCCCATCGCGCGCACGTCGCTTATCGCCCGGCCTATCTGCTCGGGCGGGACCTCGATGGAGAAGCGGTAATACGGCTCGAGCAGGACGGAGCTTGCGCGCATCAGCCCCTGACGCACGGCTCTGTAGGTGGCCTGCCGGAAATCCCCGCCCTCGGTGTGCTTTATATGCGCGCGGCCGGAGGCGAGAGTTATCTTCACGTCGGTCAGCGGGGAGCCGGTCAGCACCCCGAGATGCTGCTTTTCCTGCAAATGCGTGAGTATAAGGCGCTGCCAGCTCCGGTCGAGCTCGTCCTCGGCGCAGGCCGTGTCGAGCACTATCCCGCTGCCGGGCGGCAGCGGCTCGAGGATGAGGTGCACCTCCGCATAGTGGCGCAGCGGCTCGAAATGCCCGACGCCCTCCACCCTTTCGGCGATGGTCTCCCGGTACATGATATGCCCCGCGTCAAGCCCGACCTCGGTGTCGAAGCGCTCGCGCACAAGGCTTTTGAATATCTCCGTCTGCACCCGCCCCATAAAGCTCGCCGAGATGTCCCCCGTGCGGGCGCTGCACGAGATGCGCAGCAGCGGGTCCTCCTCCTGTAAAAGGCGCAGCTTTGGCAGGAGCGCCGCGCTGTCCGTCCCGGCGGGGAGCAGCACCCTGTAGCTCAGCACCGGCTCGAGCACCGGCTCCGCGCTGTCCGCCTGCGCGCCGAGCCCCTGTCCCGGCCAGGTCTCCGAGAGCCCCAGCGCCGCGCAGACCTGGCCGGCATACACGGTCTCCGCCGCCTCGTATCTGAGGCCGGAATAGAGCCGCAGCTGGCTGAGCTTTTCCTCCCGCTCCAGCCCGTCCTCGTTTTTGTATTTCAGCGCCGTCCTGACGGCGAGCGCGCCGCCGGTGAGCTTCATGAAGCTCATGCGGTTTCCCTGCGCATCCCGCGCGATCTTATACACCTTCGCGGCGAATCGGCCGCTGTCGGGCGGCTGCCGCGTATATCTGTCGAGCGCGTCGAGCAGGGCGTCCACCCCGTCGAGCCTCAGACCCGAGCCGAAAAAGCAGGGGAAAAGCGCGCGCCTGCCTGTGAGCTCCGCGATATCCGCCTCGCCGAGCGGCCCGGTGGCGAGATATTTCTCCATCGCGTCCTCGCCGCACATGGCCACGCGCTCGTCCCGCTCCTCCGCCGCAGAAGTGAAATCGACGCAGCCCTCGTCGAGCCGCGCTCTGAGCTGCTCCATGAGCGCCGCCTCGCCGCCGCCCGGCAGATCCATCTTCGTCACGAAGATGAACACCGGCGTCCCGTAGCGCCGCAGCAGCCGCCACAGCGTCTCCGTGTGCGCCTGCACCCCGTCCGTGCCGCTGACGACCAGCACCGCGTAGTCGAGCACCTGTAGGGTCCTCTCTGCCTCGGCGGAAAAGTCCGCGTGGCCGGGCGTGTCGAGCAGCGTGACGGCGGTGTGCGGCAGCTCGATAAGCGCCTGCTTCGAGAAGATGGTTATCCCCCGCGCGCGCTCGAGCTCGTGGTTATCCAGGTAGCTGTCCCGGTGATCGACCCGGCCGAGCTTTTTAATTTTTCCCGACAGATAGAGCAGCGCCTCGGACAGCGTGGTCTTCCCCGCGTCCACATGGGCGAGAATGCCTGTCACAATGTTTTTTTCATGTCGCATGGGATTTATTTTAACAGCTGCTCCGCGAATAATCAATAATGATCGTGTTTTTGCCGCGCATGTCTGACCTGCTGTCATATTTACGTAAAAATTTGTCTTATTTTTTGCCGCATCGACTACCAAAAATGTAAAAGCTATGTTATAATTAAGCGTCATATTGTGACCTGACTTTTTATACTCTGACCAAGGGGGATAACATAGATGAAAAAAATTCTTGTACTCGAGGATGAGGCCAACATCCGAAGCTTCGTGGTCATCAATCTGCGCCGCAGCGGCTTTGAGCCCATCGAGGCCGAAAACGGCGCCGCGGCGCTCGAAAAGCTGAAGGTCAATCCCGACATCTGTCTCGCGCTGCTCGACGTCATGCTCCCCGATATCGACGGGTTCGAGGTCTGCCGCCGCATCCGCGCCTCCGGCTCGAAGATGGGCATAATCATGCTCACCGCGAAGAGCCAGGAGATAGACAAGGTGACCGGCCTCATGACCGGCGCGGACGACTATGTGACCAAGCCCTTCTCCCCCGCCGAGCTCACCGCGAGGGTGGACGCGCTTGTGCGCCGCCTCGGCCTCGACGAGGACGAGAAGGCCACGGCCGAGCTTGTCAGCGGCCCCTTCCTGCTCAACACGCGCAACCGCACCCTCGAAAAGGACGGGCAGCGCCTCAAGCTCACGCAGATAGAATACATGCTGATGAAGCTGTTCATGGAAAACCCCGGCAAGGCCATGTCGCGCGAGGATATCCTCGCCGCCGTCTGGGGCAACGACTTCTCCGGCGAGCTCAAGACCGTGGACGTCAATATCCGCAGGCTGCGCATCAAGATCGAGACCGACCCGACGGAGCCGGAATTTTTGACCACCGTCTGGGGCTACGGCTACAAATGGGGCTACTGAGCCCGTCCCCCCGCGACGGCGCGTACATCTCTTTAGGAAGTAGGGCAAATGTTTAAAAATCTGAAAGCTCAGCTCTTTATCTCCGGGCTTGCCGCGATAGCGCTGCTGCTGCTGGGCGTCTGGGCCGTGACCAGCGGCCATGCGGCCTGGGCGATAATCGTGATGGTGGCCGTGTGTATATACGTCATCCTTCTCAATCTCTGGTTCTGGCGCTACGTGTCCGACCCCATCTCCGAGCTCACGGACTTTGCAAGGCACATCGCCGCCGGCAGCTACGGCGGCCGCCTTGAGGACGAGAACGACAACGAGATCGGCCGCCTGACCGACGAGATCAACAACATGTCCGAGAAGATAGCCGTCGCCGAGAAATCCCGGACCGAGTTCATCTCCCAGGTCTCGCACGAGCTGCGCACCCCGCTCACGGCCATCACCGGCTGGAGCGAGACCATCGCCTACGACCCCGCCGTGCAGGGCGACTCGCTCAGGGGCGTGCAGATAATCTCCAAGGAGGCGGAGCGGCTCACGGGAATGGTCAAGGAGCTGCTTGAATTCACCCGCATACAGGACGGCCGCTTTAATCTCCGCATCGAGCTTATCGACATCGCCGCCGAGCTGGAGGACGCGCTCTTTACCTACGGCGAGCTGATGCGGCAGGCCGGGATGGAGATAAAATACACCCAGCCCAAGACCGAGATCCCGCTCATTCCCGGCGACCCCGAGCGGCTCAAGCAGGTGTTTCTCAACCTGCTCGACAACGCCGTCAACCACGGCGGCGACGGGAAAAAGGTGGACGTCGCGATCAGCGCGGAGACGGACGGCGTTCATATCACCATCCGCGATTACGGGCACGGCATCCCCGAGGCGGAGCTGCCGCACGTAAAGGAAAAGTTCTATAAGGGCAGCTCGAAAAACCGCGGCACGGGCATAGGCCTCGCCGTCTGCGACGAGATCGTCGCCCGCCACAACGGCACGCTCACCGTGCGCAACGCGCCTGGCGGCGGCTGCCTTGTGACGACGCTCCTGCCCTATACTTCAAATTGACACACAGGAGATAAAAATGCCGGATAAAAAACAAAGCTGCGCCTTTCGCACGTCTATCGGCGGTCAGGCGCTCATCGAGGGCATACTTATGCGCGGCCCGGAGAAGCAGGCCATCGTATGCCGCACCGAGGACGGTCTCGTAGAAAAGACCGAAGAACTGAAATTCGTCAAGGATAAATACCCTGTTCTCGGCCTCCCCTTCATCCGCGGCTGCGCCACCTTCCTTGACTCCATGGTCAAGGGTATGCAGGCGCTGACCTATTCCGCGGGTCTCATCCCCATAGAGCAGCAGGGCGAGCCGGACAAGATAGACCGGTGGATAGAAAAGCACTTTCCCGACGACAAGGCGCAAAAGCTCATAATCGGCGTCGCGGTGGTGCTGGGCATCGCGCTGTCGGTGTTCCTGTTCATCTTTCTGCCGGCCTTTATCATCGGCTTCATAAAGCCGCTCACACAGAGCTATCTTGTGAGAAACCTCTCGGAGGGTCTGGTGCGCGTGCTGATACTGCTGGCCTACATGTGGCTCTGCACCCGCGTGAGCGACGTCAAGCGCCTGTTCTCCTATCACGGAGCCGAGCACAAGACCATCTTCTGCTATGAGCACAACAAGCCCCTCACGGTAGAGAACGTGCGGGGCGAGTCCCGCTTTCATCCCCGCTGCGGCACGAGCTTCCTGCTGGTCGTCGTGGTGGTCAGCATCCTTGTCAACGCCGTGGTCCGCGTGGACAACACCTTCGCCCGCATGGGCTGCCATCTGCTGCTGCTGCCGGTGGTCGTCGGCATCAGCTACGAGATAAACCGCTGGTGCGGCCTGCACGACAATTTCCTCTCGAAGCTCCTCTCCGCGCCGGGCAAGTGGCTCCAGCACATGACCACGAACGAGCCGGACGACTCTATGATAGAATGCGCGATACGCTCTCTGGAGCTTGTCATCCCCGAAAAGAAAGGCAGCGACGCCTGGGGGAGCTGAGACCCTCCTCCCCGCCATTATTCGCCTGAATGGAGAACACCGTGAAAACATATAACGACATTTATCTTGCCGCCAGAAACATCCTGCGCCAATACGGCGTCGAGGGCTATAATCTGGAGGCGAAGCTGCTGGTGGCGCGCGCCGCCGACAAGACCCTGCCCCAGCTCCTGCGCGACATAAACCTCTACACGACCGACGCCGTGGAGGACACGGTGCTCGATTACACCGCCCGGCGCCTGCGCGGCGAGCCGGTGGCCTATATCACCGGCACCTGGGAGTTTTACGGCCTGCCCATGACAATCACCAACGACGTGCTCATCCCGCGCATGGACACGGAGGTGCTCGTGGACGCGGCCAAGGCGCTGCTGACAGGGCACAAGATGGACGCGCGCATACTCGACCTGTGCTGCGGCAGCGGCTGCATCACCTGCGCGCTCGGCCACGAGCTGCCCGCGACGAAGCTCGTCGCGGTGGATATCAGCGCGAGCGCCCTTGAGGTCTGCCGGAAGAACGTCGCCATGAACAGGCTCAACTCCCGCGTCATCTGTATGCAGGCGGACGCCTCCTCCTCCCCGCCCCTCGGCATAGGCCAGTTTGACATGATAGTCTCCAACCCCCCCTACATACCCAGCGCCGAGATACTCAAGCTCGACGCATCCGTCCGGGATTACGAGCCGATATGGGCGCTCGACGGCGGGGCGGACGGGCTGCGCTTTTACAAGGCCATCATAAAATATTGGAAATCCCTGCTCCGCCCCGGCGCCTTCCTGCTCTTCGAGGTCGGGGAGCACCAGGCCGAAAACGTTTTGGAGATGCTGCTCGACGCGGGCTTCGCCTCCGCCGAGAGCCGCAAGGACACCCTCGGCACCGAGCGCGTCATCATCGGTCAGATGTAGCTCATCCGCCCACACATCACAGATAAGGAGAAAGACAACAATGGCTGAAAAGAAAAAGGCCTCCCCGGTGGCCGCTCCCCCCATAGGGGACAAGAAAAAAGCGCTTGAGACCGCCATCGCGAAGATAGAAAAGGACTACGGCAAGGGCACCATCATGCGCCTTGGCGACGATATCCCCGTCAATGTCGAGGCGCTCTCGACAGGCTCCCTGTCTCTGGATATGGCGCTCGGCATAGGCGGCGTCCCCCGCGGGCGCATCGTGGAGATCTACGGGCCGGAGGCCTCCGGCAAGACGACGCTCGCGCTGCATGTCGTGGCCTCCGCGCAGAAAAACGGCGGCGACGCCGCGTATATCGACGTTGAGCACGCGCTCGAGCCGGCCTACGCAAGGGCGCTCGGCGTGGATATAGACAGTCTGCTCATCTCGCAGCCGGACACCGGCGAGCAGGCGCTGGATATCGCCGAATCCCTCGTGCGCTCCGGCGCGATAGACGTCGTCGTCATCGACTCGGTCGCCGCGCTCATCCCGCGCGTCGAGCTCGAGGGCGAGGTCGGCGACACCGTCGTCGGCGCGCTCGCGCGGCTCATGTCGCAGGCCATGCGCCGTCTGGCCGGCGCGATATCGAGGAACAACTGCACCGTCGTCTTCATCAACCAGCTCCGCCAGAAGATCGGCGTCATGTACGGCAACCCCGAGACCACCCCCGGCGGCCTCGCGCTCAAATACTACGCCTCCGTGCGCATCGACGTGCGCCGCATCGAGACCCTCAAGGTCAACGGCGAGATGGTCGGCAACCGCACGCGCGCCAAGGTCGTCAAGAACAAGGTCGCGCCCCCCTTCCGCGAGGCGGAGTTCGACATCATGTACGGCGAGGGCATATCCCGCGTGGGCGAGATCATCGACCTCGGCGTCAAGATGGAGATCATCGACAAGGCCGGCGCGTGGTACACCTGCAACGGCCAGCGTATACAGGGGCGCGACGGCGTTAAGGACTACCTGCTCGCCAATCCCGAGGCCTGCGATATCATTGAAAAGCAGATACGCGACAACTCCGACAAGCTCATGAGCCCGCAGTCGCGTAAGGCGGCTCTGGTCTCCGGCAGGGCGGTCGATGTGACCGCGGCCGATTTCGACGAGGGCTGAGGTGACTGTCTCCGCGATAAGGCAGAGCTCTCCCGGCAGGCTCACAGTCTGCCTTGAGGACGGCAGCGAGATACGCTCCACGCTCGGCGTCGTGACCGACCTGCGCCTGTACTCCGGGCGCGAGCTGGACGAGGCCGTGCTTGAGGAGCTGCGATGCGCCTCCCTGCGGGCGCTGGGTCGGGAAAAGGCGCTGGAGCTGGTCTCGCGGCGGCCCATGTCCCGCAAAGAGCTGCACGACAAGCTCATCCAGAAGGGCGAGAGCGAGGACACCGCCGAATACTGCGCGGCCTGGCTCGAGGAAAACGGCTTTATCAGCGACGAGAGCTACGCCGCCGCCGTCTCAAGGCACTACGCGGCCAAGGGCTTCGGCGCGGGTCGCGTCCGCGCTGAGCTGCGCCGCCGCGGCGTAGACCGCGAGCTGTGGGACGAGGCCGTGGACAGTATGCCCCCCTCGGACGGCAAGCTCGACAAATTCATCGCCGCCCGGTTAAAAGACCCGGACGACCGCGAACAGATACAAAAAATCAGCAGCGCGCTGTACCGCCGCGGCTATTCGTGGGACGAGATACGCTCCGCGATAAACCGCTTCAGCGCGCAGACAGAGGATAACTGATGGAAAGAAAATACAGCTTTGCAATGATCTCTCTCGGCTGCGCAAAGAACCTTGTCAACAGCGAGCAGATGCTCTATCTCATGGACGAGGCGGGCTTCGTGCTCTCGCCCGAGCCCGACGGGGCGGATATCGCCATCGTCAACACCTGCGGCTTTATCGACGCCGCGAAGAGCGAGGCAATAGACAGCATCCTCCAGATGGCGGAGCTGAAAAAGGCGGGCAGGCTCGGCGGGCTTATCGTGACGGGCTGTCTCGCGGAGCGCTATAAGGGCTCCATCCTCTCCGAGCTGCCCGAGATAGACGCCGTGCTCGGCGTGGGCAGCTTCGGCGATATCGTCGAGGCGGCGAAAGCCGTCGTCGCGGGAAACGGTCTGAGCCGCTTTTCCGACAACAGCGCGCCTGTCGATGAGATACCCCGCGTCGTCTCCACCGGCCCCGCCTGGGCCTATCTGCGCATCGCGGAGGGCTGCAACAATTTCTGCGCCTTCTGCGCCATACCCTTCATCCGCGGGCGCTACCGCTCCCGCGCGCTGGAAAACGTGCTGGCCGAGGCGAAGGAGCTTGCGGCGCACGGCGTGAAGGAGCTCATCGTCATCGCGCAGGACATCACCCGCTACGGCACGGATCTGTACGGCAGGCGCTGTCTCGCGCAGCTGTGCCGCGAGCTTGCAAAGCTCGAGGGCGTCGAGTGGATACGGCTGCACTACCTCTATCCCGACCAGTTCGACGACGAGCTCATCGACGAGATCGCGAGCAACCCCAAAGTAGTCAAATATCTGGACATCCCCATCCAGCATATAAATAACTCCATCCTCAAGACCATGAACCGGCGCGGCACCGGGGACGAGATACGCGCCCTGTTCAAGACGCTGCGCGAGCGCATACCCGGCCTTGTCCTGCGCACGAGCCTCATCTCCGGCCTGCCCGGCGAGGGCGAGGCGGAATTTGAGGAGCTGTGCGAATTTTTGAAGCAGGCGCGCATTGAGCGCGTCGGCGTGTTCCCCTTCTCGCCGGAGGAGGGTACGCCCGCCGCCGCAATGGACTATGTCGATACGGAGGAGGCGGAGCGCCGCGCGGAGCTCATCATGGAGCTGCAATCCCCCATCATGGACAGCTTCTGCCAGAGCTTTGTCGGCCGCAGCATCCGCGTGCTCGCCGAGAGCTTTGACGAGGAGACCGGCCGTCACTCCGGCCGATGTTACGCCGACTCGCCCGACATCGACGGGCAGGTGCTTTTCACCGGCGACTGCCGCGACGGGGAAATGGTCAACGTGCTCATCACCTCCGCCGATGACGGCGTTCTCTACGGGCAAGCGCAATTAATCAACACAGAAACGGAGAAGCTGACATGAAAACTACCGCCAACAAGATAACCGTCGCCCGGATAGCTCTGATACCCGTTTTCCTCCTGCTCGTCTATTCCGGGCAGATGTACTGGGCTCTTGCGGTTTACATAATCGCATGTCTTTCAGACTTCGTGGACGGCTACATAGCCCGGCATTATAACCAGATAACCAACTTCGGCAAGTTTATGGACCCTCTTGCCGACAAGATGCTGGTGCTCGCCGCGATGTGCGTTTTCATCGAGCGCGGGCAGATGCCCGGCTGGTGCGTCGCCATCGTCCTGTTCAGGGAATTCGCCGTGTCCGGCCTCCGGCTCGTCGCCGTCGAGCAGAGCAAGGTCATCGCCGCCGCCTGGTCCGGGAAAATAAAGACCGGCAGCACGATGGTCGCGCTCGCCGTGATGATGCTGCTCCCGCAGGTGGATTTGGTTAACATAATATGCGCAGCGGTCATAGTCCTGACCACCGTCTATTCCGGGGTGGAGTATTTTTATGTAAACCGCGACGTCTTTAAGGACGTCAACTGAGACCCGCGCAAATTATCAGTGCCGCCGCACGCAGACCTGGCGGCAGAATGGAGAAGAATATGAAGCTGTATAATTCCGCGACCAGGACAAAGGAGGACTTTGTCCCGAACGACCCGGAGCTCGTAAAGATGTATACCTGCGGCCCCACCGTGTATCATTTCGCGCATATCGGCAATCTGCGCTCGTATATCATGGAGGATATCCTCGAGAAATACCTCCGCTATGCCGGCTATAATGTCAAGCGCGTCATGAACATCACCGATGTCGGCCATCTCACCTCCGACGCCGACGAGGGCGAGGACAAGATGATAAAGGGCGCCAAGCGCGAGCACAAATCGGTCATGGAGATAGCGAGGTTCTATACCGACGCCTTCTTTGCCGACTGCGCAAAGCTGAACATCAAGACGCCGGACGTGGTCGAGCCCGCCACCAACTGCATCGACGAGTATATCAAGATAATCTCGAAGCTCATGGATACCGGCTACGCCTATTTTGCCGGCGGCAACGTGTATTTCGACACCTCCAAGCTTGAAAAATACTATGTCTTCAACGACTTTAACGCCGAGGATCTGGACGTCGGCGTCCGCGAGGGCGTCGAGGAGGACGAGAACAAGCGCAACAGGAACGACTTCGTGCTCTGGTTCACCAAGTCGAAATTCGAGGATCAGGCGCTCAAATGGGACTCCCCCTGGGGCGTCGGCTATCCCGGCTGGCACATCGAGTGCTCCGGTATCTCGATGAAGCATCTGGGCGAGGATCTGGATATCCACTGCGGCGGCATCGACAACGCTTTCCCCCACCACACCAATGAAATTGCGCAGTCGGAGTCGTATCTTGGGCACAAATGGTGCAATTATTGGGTGCACGTCCTCCACCTCAATACCACCTCCGGCAAAATGAGCAAATCCAGCGGCGAATTTCTCACGGTCTCTCTGCTCGAGCAGAAGGGCTACGACCCGCTGGCCTACCGCCTGTTCTGCCTGCAAAGCCATTACCGCAAGGCGCTGGTCTTCACCTGGGAAAATCTGGACAACGCCCAGCTCACCTACGGCAAGCTCATCGCCAAGATAGCCGCGCTCAAGCCCGGCGACGGCGAGATAGATGAGGCCGCCGTGGCCGCGCTGCGCGAGAAGTTCACCGCCGCTCTTGACAACGACCTGAACACCTCCCTCGCCGTCACCTCGCTCTATGACGCGCTGAAATATCCCACCAACGACGCGACCAAGCTCGCCGTCCTTGCGGATTTCGACCGCGTGCTGGGTCTCAGCCTCATAGAGAAGGGCGACAAAAAGCGCGAGGAGCTGAAAAAGCAGGAGCTTACCGCGGGCGAGTTCACCGTCGTGTCCGAATCCGGCGAGGCATCGTCGGACATTGAGGCGCTTATAATGGCGCGTCAGGCGGCGAAAAAGGCGAAAAACTTTGCCGAGGCCGACCGCATACGCGACCAGCTCAAGGCAGACGGCGTCGAAGTCACCGATATCCCCCACGGCGCAAAGTGGAAGCGGATATGAGCGGCGATCTGAAGCCCGGCCGGTACCGGCACTTCAAGGGCAACGAATACGAGCTGCTCTTCGTCGCGACGCATTCGGAGACGCTCGAGCCCATGGTGGTCTACCGCGCGCTGTACGGCGAGCGCGGTGTCTGGGTACGCCCCGCGGCGATGTGGGACGAGACGGTCGAGCGCGACGGCAAGACGTACAAAAGGTTCACCTTTATCGAACCCATGTCCGAATAAAAAGCAGGCTCTTCCGCGAAGCAGAAACGCGGAAGACCCTGCTTTAAAAAAAACCTGCCGTTCCGTGGCCGAAGGCCGCAGGACGGCAGGTTTTGCGCTGCTTAAGCTCTGTATACTCCGAAGCCGCATTTGGGGAAGGTGCAGACCTTACAGCCGAGGCAGAGGCCGCCCTCGCCGTAACCGGCGATCTCCTCCGCGCTAATCTCTATCCCGGCGAAAATGCGCGGGAGAAACACCTCAAGGCTGGTGACGGGCGAGTGCATCGACGCGCCCGGCACGCCTATGAGCACGGTCTTCCCGAGGTAGGCGATGTTCAGCATGTTGCCCGGCTGCATCGGCACGCCCTGCACGGCGGCGCGCGCGCCCGTCCTGCGTATCGCCGTCGGCGTCACGTCGTCCGGGTCAACGCTCATGCCGCCGGTCAGCAGGATGAGCTCCGCCCCCTGGTTTACATAACTTTCAATCGCGGCCACTATCATGTCCGCGTCGTCCGGGCATTTCGTGCAGCCGAGCTTTTTCGCGCCGTAGCGCTTGAGCTTTGCGTCAAGGATGGGCTCGAAGGCGTCCTTTATCCGGCCGTAGTATATCTCGCTGCCGGTGATTATCACGGCGGCTTTGAGAGCGCGGAAGGGGCGCACGGAGAGCACGGGGTAATTCTCCCGCGCGATCCTTACGGCGGCGTCTACATTCTCCCGCTTTGTCACCAGCGGCACTATCCTCGCCCCGGCGAGCCTGTCCCAGGCCTTTACCGGGCAAAAGTTCGGGATGGTGGCGACGGTGTAGTCCGGCACGCTGTTTATCTCTCTGAGCGCGGCGCTGTTTATGCAGAAAAGCCCGTCCGCCCCGGCACTCACGCTGACCTTGCCCTCGGACGGTGCCGAGCGCAGCAGCCCGTCCGCGCAGAGCGCCTCGCAGAGCGCGACGGCCGCGTCCTCCTCATGCACCTCGTCCGCCCCCGGCTCCCAGACGAAAATGTGCTCCTTGCCGATCTTTTTCAGCTCCGGGATGTCCTCCTCGGCGACGACATGGCCGCGCCTGAACTTGACGCCCTTAAAGCCGTCCTCCAAAATCGCGGTCATATCGTGACACAGCGTCTGTCCCACGGCGTCCTCGACACGGATCTTTTTCATCTGTTTATCCCTCCAAGAGCATGATTTTTTCAGGCTCGATATGTACTGTGAAGCTGTCCCCAACCTTCAGCGCGGGCAGCGTGCCGCCGGGCATCTCCATGCGGAGTATCCCGCCGCCGGGCGTTTTGAGCATGGCGACGTCGGTAAACATCTCCTCCACCCGGCGCTCCACGGTGCAGACGAGCCGGTTTTTCCCGTCCCCGGGCAGAATATCGTGCGAGCGGACGCCCAGATAGGCCGCCGCCCCGTCCCCCGGCGCGGTCTCGAACGTCGCGCCCCAGTCGGAGGCGGCGAAATGCGCCCCGTCGATGCGCCGCGCGGCGCTGTAGTTCTTGCAGCCGGTGATAAGGCAGGCGGCGAGCGTCCTCGGGGAGTGGAACAGCTCCTTCACGGAGGTCTTCGGCTCGCTCTTCCCGCCGGTCAATACGCAGACGCTGTCGCAGCTGCGATAGACCTCGTCCCTGTCGTGGGAGACGAACACGGAGGCGCCGCTGAAGCCTCTCAGCATGTCCGCAAGCTCCATCTCCACCTGCCATTTGAGATAGCTGTCGAGCGCGGAAAAAGGCTCGTCGAGCAGGATGAGCTCGGGCGCGTTCGCGAGGATGCGGGCGAGCGCGGTGCGCTGCTGCTGGCCGCCGGAGATCTGATGCGGCCTGTTGTTGCGCACATCCTCGAGCCTCAGCGCGGCGAGCTGCGCCGCGACTATCTCGTCGCGCCGCGCGCGGTTCTCGCGCCGCACCCCGGCGGCGATGTTCTCGCGCACGGTCATGTTCGGAAACAGGGCGTACTGCTGGAACAGATAGCCCACCCTCCGCTGCTGCGGCGGGAGGTTTATCCGCTTTTCGCTGTCGAAGAGCACCCGGCCGTCAAGGGTGATGCGCCCCTCGTCCGGCCTTTCGATACCGGCGATGCACTTGAGCGTCATGCTCTTGCCGCAGCCGGAGGCGCCGAGCAGCGCCAGCATCTCCCTGTCGGCCTCAAAGGCGACGTCGAGCCTAAAATCGCCCAGCCGTTTTTTTATATCCACCAGCAGGCTCATGCTACACACCGCCCTTCGCGGCCGGCGCGCGGCGGTTCTTTTTTTCCAGCATGTTCACCGCGAGCAGCACCACGGCCGATATGGCCATGTTTACCATCACCCATTTAAAGGCCAGCGCGTCGTTGTCCGTGCGCCAGAGCTGATAGACGGTGGTGGAGATGGTGGCGGTCTTGCCGGGCGTGTAGCCCGCTATCATGTTTGTCGCGCCGTACTCGCCCAGCGCGCGGGCAAAGGCGAGCACCGTGCCCGCGAGGATGCCCTGCCGGCAGTACGGCATTCTGATGCGCCAGAAAATATAGCTGTTGGAGAGGCCGAGGGTCTTGCCGGAATAGGCCAGCGTCTCGTCGAAGGCCTCGAACGCGCCGCGAGCCGTGCGGTACATCAGGGGAAATATCACAACGGTGGTCGCGAAGATCGCCGACCACCAGGTCATTGTCAGCTTAACGCCGAAGGTCGCGAGCACCCACGCGCCGATAATGCGCCGCGGGCCGAGCACACGCAGCAGCAGATAGCCCACGACCGTGGGCGGCAGCACGAGGGGCATGGTCAGAACGACGTCCAGCACGCCCTTGAGGACGCGCGGCGTCTTCGCGATATAGTACGCCGCGAGCATGCCGAGGAAGAACACCGCGACGGTGGATATCCCGGCAATGCGCAGCGAGTTCCATAGCGGGAACCAGTCCATAGATTCTCTCTCCCATTTTTTAAAAAAGCTTTTATCGGAGCCGCCGCCCGCGGGACGCGGCGCTGAAAC
>JAYFNM010000098.1:0-3969 GCA_034933465.1 Oscillospiraceae bacterium
CTCTCCGCCGTATTGTCCTCCCAGACATCCGCGGCAACCGGCACGCCGGAAACGGCGCGCTCGTAGAGGAAGGTAAACGCGCTGTGTTCAGCACTTTGAACGATTCCGTCGGTCTCGCCCGTCTGCGCGTCGTCCACCACGTATGCCGCGAGAAGCTCCGTGTCCAGCCCCGCCGCTTTGAGAAGGCCGTCGGCAGCATGGAGGATTCCTCCGCCGGGACGCTGCACCCCGGCAGAGAGGCGCTCATGCGCGGTATTTTGGCAGAGCTTGAGGAGATGAACGAGAATGGCGACAGTTGAGGAGATATTCGGCTTTCTGTGCGAGCTTGCGCCTGTGGAGACGCAGATGGACTTCGACAACGCGGGCTTCCTTGTTGGGCATTCCGACGCGAAGGTCGGCAGGGCGATCGCCGCGCTCGACATCACGGACGAGGTCATACAGGAGGCCATCGACAGCGACGCGCAGCTCATCATATCGCACCACCCGGTCGTCTGGGGCAGTCTCCGCGCCGTGACAGATACCGGCTCCGGGCGGAAGACCCTGCGCCTCGCGGAGAGCGGCATTGCGGTGATATGTATGCACACGAACCTCGATATCGCCCCAGGCGGCGTGAACGACGCGCTTCTGGCCGTGCTCGGAATAGACGGCGAAGGCGCGCTCGACAAGCACGGCTGCGGCCGCTTCGGGCGGCTGGAGCCGGGTATGGAGCTTCGGGACTTCCTCGCCCTGTGCAAAAGCAGGCTCGGCGCGAACGGGCTGCGCTATTACGACGCGGGGAAACGCGCGGAGAGGGTCGCCGTCATGGGCGGAGCCGGAGGAGACGCCGTAGAGGACGCTTTCCGAAAGGGCTGTGATACCTATGTGACGGCGGACATAAAATATCATGAGTTCCTGCTCGCGCGGGAGCTCGGCCTCAACCTCATCGACGCGGGGCATTATCCCACCGAAAACCCTGTTATCCCCGTTATCTCCGCCCTGCTCGCTCAGCGCTTTCCCGAAACGGAGTTCATCGTGTCGCGGCGTCACCGCCAGATAGTCTCCTTTGCATGAACTGCTTGTCATAAATAGCCTCCGCCCCTCATAAACTCGTACAAACGAGAACATGAGAAGCGGAGGCTTTATTATGACTGATACCAAAATTTACCGTGATATCGCGGCGCGCACCGGCGGGGCCTTCATGCTCGGCGTCGTCGGCCCCGTGAGAACCGGAAAATCGACCTTTATCAAGCGTTTCATGGAGACCCTTGTAATACCGCAGATCGACAACACCTACATGCGCGAGCGCGCGCGAGATGAGCTGCCGCAGAGCGGCTCCGGGCGCACTATAATGACGGCGGAGCCGAAATTCGTGCCGGAGGACGCGGTGAATATCACCGTCGGGCAGAATACCGCGCTGTCCGTGCGGCTCGTGGACTGCGTCGGCTATATGGTGGACGGGGCGACGGGGCAGTTTGAGGACGGCAGCGAGCGCATGGTCACGACGCCGTGGTTTGACCACGAGGTCTCGATAACCGACGCCGCCGAGAAGGGCACGCACAAGGTGATAACCGAGCACTCTACCATAGGGATAGTGATAACCACAGACGGCACTGTCTGCGACATACCGCGGGAGAAGTACGTCGGCCCGGAGGAGCGCGTAATACGCGAGCTCAAGAGCATAGGAAAGCCCTTCGTGGTGCTGCTCAACAGCGCCTATCCCGAGGCGGAGGCAGCCGTGCGCACGGCGGAGGAGATATCGGAGAAATACGAGGTGGAGTGCCTGCGCGTAAACTGCCTCACCATGGGCGAGGACGATGTGGCCGAGATAATCCATTCGGTGCTCAAGGAGTTCCCGCTCAAGTCTATAGGGATATTCCTGCCGGAATGGCTCGACGCGCTGTCGGAAAAAAACGAGCTTAAGGCGGAGATGTTTTCCTGTATTCTTGAGGCCAGCGCGGGCGCGGTGAAGATAAAGGACTGCTACGAGGCGGTGCGGAGGCTCTCGGAATATGAGAAGATAAGCTCCGCGAAAATTGCCAAAAGCGATCTCGGCGGCGGCTCGATATCGGTGGAGGTACTGCTCCCGCGCGCCCTGTATTACAGCACCATAAGCGAGCAGACCGGCATAGACATAAAGAACGACGGCGATCTCATCTCAACTCTTGCGGAGATGAGCGCCGTAAAGAAGGACTACGACAAGCTCCGCACAGCCCTGGAGGATGTGCGCACCAAGGGCTACGGCGTCGTCATGCCGGACTCGTCGCAGATGCGCCTTGAGGAGCCGCAGATAGTGCGGCAGGGCGGCAAATACTCGGTTCGCCTCAAGGCCAACGCCCCGGCGATACATATGCTGATGACCAATGTCGAGACCGAGGTAGCGCCGGCTATCGGCGGGGAGACCGCCTCCGAGGACATTATTAACTTTCTTCTTCAGGGCTTCGACGGGGACGTGAACCGGATATGGCAGTCCAATATTTTCGGCAAATCCCTATATGACATCGCCGAGGAGGGGCTTACCTCGAAGCTCGAAGCCTTCCCGCCCAACGCGAAGAGCAAGCTGCAGGAGACCTTGCAGCGCATTATCAACGAGGGGAGCGGCGGGCTGATCTGTATCCTTTTGTGAAGCGTCTGCCGCGAGGCGGCGGGGCGGACAGTATTCGCCCCGCGTACCGGCTCCGGTTCCTTTCCATTTGACTTGAGGAGGGCAAGCATATATAATGAATGCCGGGTCTCACATTTTGCGAACCTGAGGTGCATGAATGTTTTTCACAATAAAGCTGAATAAAATCCGCTGTTTGCCGGCGCTTCTCCTGACTGCGGCGACGCTCGTGATGCTTGTTCTCTTCACCGTGAATATGAGCCGCGCCGCCCCCGCCGCCGCGTCCGATACCGCGCGCTGCCTCGTGCTCGACCCCGGCCACGGCGGTCTTGACGGCGGGGCGGTATCGAAAAGCGGGAAAAAAGAGAGCGATATCAACCTCGCGATCGCCCTCAAGACGCAAAAGCTCGCCGAGTTCTACGGCGTTGATACCGTCATGACAAGAACGGACGACTCCATGCGGACCGACCTCAAATCGTACAGCGAGCATGAGGATCTTGTCCGCCGCACCGAGATCGCAAACTCCGCCCGCAACGGCACTCTGATCAGCATCCATCAAAACTGCTATCCCACCTCGCTGCCGAGCGGCGCGCAGACCCTGTTTTCCAACGACCCTGAGAGCAAAAAGCTGGGCGAGCTGACGCAGAGTAACATTGTGCGCTATCTTCAGCCCGAGAACAGGCGTTTAGCCGAACCGGCGCCCGCGAAGCTGTACATCACCGGGCACGCCGCCTGTCCGGCTATCCTCGTGGAATGCGGGTTCATGTCCAATTTTTCCGACATTGAAAAGCTCAGCGGGGGAAAATATCAAACTTCGCTTGCGGTGGTGCTTTTTGTCTCATACCTGCAATATACGGAGCGCGCGCTGCTCACATAAAAATTCACGGAGATAATTATGGCCAACAAACAAAAGACAATATATTGCTGCACCGACTGCGGCAGCGAGACAGCCAACTGGGCGGGCAAATGCCCGTCCTGCGGCGCATGGAACACGCTCAAAGAGGTCAGCCTCGGCGCGAATCCTTCCCGCAGGAGCGCGAGAGAGGGCAGGGCTGTTTCCGCGCCCGGTCCGAGGCTCCTTTCCGAGCTGGACGGCTCGGCCGAGCTCAGATTCTCCACCGGCATAACGGAATTCGACAGGGTGCTCGGCGGCGGGGCGGTGCTCGGGTCGCTGGTGCTCGTCGGCGGCGCGCCGGGGATAGGCAAGTCTACGCTGCTGCTACAGATGTGCGGCATGGCGGAGGAAGGGAAGAGGATACTGTATGTCACCGGCGAGGAGAGCGAGCGCCAGCTCAAGCTCAGAGCCACCCGGCTCAAGGTGGAGTGCGGCGGCCTCTATGTGCTGCCCGAGACGGATATAGACAGCGTGCTCCAGTGCATAGACGAGCTAA
>JAYFNM010000099.1:0-24116 GCA_034933465.1 Oscillospiraceae bacterium
TGGCTGGGAGAAGAGTTCCGGGTGCGCATACCCAAAACGAAGCCCGGCGAAGCGGGTTCGGTTTGGAAGAGGAAGAATTTTCCCGTCCGGCGCAGTTTTCCGCGTATGCGGGAGACGGAGCGGCAAGAGGAAATTCCGACGGGTGCGGCGGGGCGTGGCGGGGCGATGGGTGTGGCGGGGCGATGGGCGTGGCTGGGCGATGGGCGTGGCTGGGAGAAGAGTTCCGGGTGCGCATACCCAAAACGAAGCCCGGCGAAGCGGTAAGGGGAAATTCCAGGGATTAATGGGCTTATTTGAAAGGACATCGATATGCAAAACGCGATAACGGCGGAGCGGCTGCGGGAATTTACCGCGGCTCTGCAAAAGTCCAAGACGGGCAAGGCCTCGCTCGAGAGGCGCGTCGTCGCGGCGGAAAACTGGTGGAAGCTGCGCAACCGGGCGGAGGAGCATAAGCAGGGGTTCTCGGACGACGGGAGCTTTAAAAGCGTGAGCGGCTGGCTGCACAACGTCATAGTCTCAAAGCACGCGGACGCCATGGAGGCCTATCCGGAGCCGCTCATCCTCCCGCGCGAGCCGGACGACAGGGGGGAGGCGCGGCTGCTCTCCTCCGTGATACCCTGCATCCTCGAGCAAAACCGCTTCGAAAAGACCTACGACGGCGCGATGTGGCAGAAGCTCAAGACCGGCACGGCGGCTTACCGCGTCGTCTGGGACAGCGAAAAGCTCAACGGGCTCGGCGACATCGCAATAGAGCGCATCGACCTGCTCAACCTCTTCTGGGAGCCGGGGGTCGGCGATATCCAGGACAGCCGGTACATCTTCTGCACCCATCTCGAGGACGGCGACGAGCTCGAGGAGCGCTATCCGGAGCTGAGAGGGCGGCTCAAAGGCTCGCCCTTTACGGCGACGCGCTTCGTATACGACGACGCGGTCAGCACGCAGGGCAAGGTCACGGTGATAGAGGTCTACTACAAAAAGCGCGTGGGCGCGCGCAGGCTGCTGCACTACTGCAAATATGTGGGCGACACGGTGCTGTACGCCACCGAGACGGAGGACGACGCGCAGGACGCGCCGCCGGAGGGTGACGCGTCCCCGATGGAGAACGCGTACCGCGCCGAAACGGGGCTCTACGCCCACGGGCGCTACCCCTTCGTGCTCGACGCGCTGTTCCCGGTGGAGGGCTCGCCCTGCGGCTACGGCTTCGTCGATCTGTGCCACAACGTGCAGACCTCCATCGACCTCATGCGCACAGCCTTCGTCAAAAACGCCATGGTCGGCGCGACGCCGCGGTATTTTCAGCGCATAGACGGCTCCGTCAACGAGGAGGAGTTCACAGACCTCAGCCGAAGCGTCGTCCACGTGAGCGGGAATCTGGGCGAGGACAGCCTGCGGCAGATAGGCTTCGCGGGACTGCCGGGGGCCTACTTGCAGGTGCTTGACAGCACGATACAGGAGCTGCGCGAGACGACGGGCAACACCGAGACCGCGACCGGGACGGTCAACTCCGGCGTGACCGCCGCCTCCGCCATAGCCGCGCTGCAGGAGGCCAGCGGCAAGGGCAGCCGCGACGCGACGCGCGCGTCCTACCGGGCCTTCGGGGAGATCGTCGAGCTCTGCGTCGAGCTGATCCGGCAGTTTTACTCGCTGCCGAGACAGTTTCGTATCTCGGGGCGGCTCGGAAGCGAGGAATACGTCAGCGTGTCGAACGCGGCGCTCCGGCCGAGGCCGGTCTTCGGCGCGCAGGGGCTTGAGCTCGGCATGACGATGCCGGTGTTCGACGTGAAGGTCAGCGCGCAGAAGCGCAGCGCCTACTCCCGGCTGAGCCAGAACGAGCTTGCGATGGAGCTGTACCGCCTCGGTCTGTTCGAGGCGGGGCGCGAGACGCAGGCGATGGGCTGCCTCGAGCTGATGGAGTTCGACGGCAAGGAGGAGCTGATGGGGCGGCTCACGAGCCTCGCGGGACTGCGGGAAAAGCTCGACGCGCTCGAAAAATACCGCGCGCTCGCCCTGGCGCTGGCCAAACGCTACAGACCTGATCTCGCGGCGGGTCTGCTCGGACGGGAGCCTGACGCCGGAGCCGTCCCGGCGGAGCCCGCCGAAGAGCCGGTATCGGCCGGGATGAGCGGCAGCGAGGAGGAGGCCGGGACAAGGCCGGCCTACCTCCCTTGATAGCCGCGCTATACGAGCCGGGCGTCCCGGCGCTGCGCGTCAGCGGACACGCGCAGTACGCGCCGAAGGGCGCGGACATCGTCTGCGCCGCCGCGAGCGTATTGGTGTACGCGCTGCTCGAAGCGGCGGGCGGGGCGGAGGAGCTCGAGCCGCCGGGGCAGACCGCGGACGGCGTCGCGCCGCTGTTCGCGCTGCGCGGCGGGGAGGGAGACAGGGAGGCGTTTCGCGTCGTGGCCGGGGGCTTTCGGCTGCTGGCGCGTCAGTTCCCGGAAAATGGGAAATTTGAGGTGAGAGAATGACACAGGAGGTTTTGGACGCCTTGCAGGGCGCGGCGGCAGAGCTCCCCGCGCCGGAGACGGAGGACGGCGGGCGCGCGATGGGCGCGGCGGACGCGGAGACGGCGGATAGCGCGGCGCAGACGGCGCTCGACGACGGCGGGAGGCGCGGCGATATCCGCGCACACTTCGACGCGCTCGCGGCGCAGGCGGAACAGCTCAGGGCGGAGTTTCCGGAGTTTGACCTGAGAGAGGCGCTGCGCGACCCGGATTTTGTCCGGCTGACCGCGCCGGGCGTCGGCGTGGACGCGCGCCGCGCCTATTACGCGCTGCACCGGGAGGAGCTTGACGCGAGAGCCGCGCAGAGGGGCGCGAGAGAATCGGAAAAGCTCATCGCGCGCTCGCTCGCGTCCGGCGCGCAGAGGCCGCGCGAGGGCGGCGGGCGGCAGGGTCCCGGCAGCTTTACCGCCGATTACGGCGCGATGACGCGCAGCGAACAGCTCCGCTTCAAGCAGCGCATTCTCGAGGCCAGCGCCAGGGGCGAGAAGCTCTACCCCTGACAGGGACAAGCGTCAGCCGCCGCGCGGCGGCATATTACGCCCCACAGCGGGCTTGTGAAAGGAAAAAGATAATTATGGATCTACAGTATTTTGCCGACGCGGGGACTCTCGTCAACGCGACAGGCAGCTATGTGAACGCCTCTACCGGCGTTACGACCGCGTTCACCGACTCCAAAACTCTCGCGCCGGAGCTGAAGACCTTCTATGACACGGAGCTGCTCGAAAACGCACGCACGGAGCTGTTTTACGCGCAGTTTGCCAAGAGGCAGCCCCTCCCCGCGAACCACCGCGGCAGCGTCGAATGGCGCAAGTGGAACACCTTCGAGCGCGCTCCGAAGCTCTCGGAGGGCGTCATACCCACGGGGCAGAAGTTCGGCGTCACCACGGTGACGGGCTCCATCGACCAGTACGGCACCTACACCTCCGTCACCGACCGCCTCGAGCTGCGCGCTTATGACGACGTCATCCTCGGCGCAACCGAGGAGATGGGCGCTTCCGCCGCCGAGACGCAGGAAAAGCTCATCCGCGACGCGCTGCTGCTCGGCACGAACGTGCTCTACTGCGACAACATCAACAGGGACACCGGGGCTGTTATTTCCACGCCTACGTCCTGCGCGGCGATGGGCGCGGGCGGCGGCACCGCCGGGGCGGACGGCTGGAGCCTGCTCACGCCGGCGATGATAAACAAGGCCGTCACCATCATGAAGAAAAACCGCGTACCGCGTATCAACGGTCGCTACTACGCGGTCATCCACCCCTCGGCCGCGCACGATCTGCGCGAATGCGACGGCTGGATAGAGGCGCACAAGTACGCCGCGCCCGAGGAGCTTTTCAACGGCGAGATAGGCGAGCTGCACGGCGTGCGCTTCATTGAGGACGTGTTCGCCCCCGTGCTCGGCGCGGAGGGGAGCGACTATGTCAACAAGTCCGGCGGGCGCAGCTACGCGACCTATTTCTTCGGCAAGGATTCCTTCGGGATCATCGACCCCGAGGGCGGCGCGCTGGAGATGATAATCCACGACAAGGGCGAGATAGGCGGGCCGCTCAACCAGTTCAGCACCATCGGCTACAAGTTCGAGACCAACGGCGCGAGCATCCTGTACCCCGAGAGACTGCTGCGCGTGATGAGCGTCAGCAGCTACAGCGCGACGGACGAGGTGAACTGAGCGCGCTCCCGGAGGGCTGCGGGCGCGGTGGGGCGGGGAGAAAGATTCTTCGGCCTGCGGCCTCAGAATGACAGGCTGGGCTGCGGTATCGGGATGGCGGGCCGGGTTGCGGTGTCTCCGTCCGGGCGTAGGGAACGACCCCTGTGTCGTTCCGCGACCCCGGGAGGCGGATGGGCGGTGGGGCACACGCGGGTGCGCCCCTGCGGGGTGGAACGGCAATTGTACGCGTTTCCCCGACGACGGATTCCCCGCCGCAAAACGCGGGAAGGTCGAGACCGTCCCTTACGGCGCATGTTTTTGGCTCCGTCCGGGCGTAAGGGCGACCCTGCGTGGCCGCCCGCCGAAAACCGCCGTGGGATCCTTGCTTCTGTCATCCTGAGCGAAGCGAAGGATCTTTTCTCCGACGGCGCTCTCTACACGGGAGAGATCCTTCGCGCGTTCAGGACGACAGGTGCCGACGACCCCGCGGTGGCGGGCGCGGCGCGGCGGGGAGAAAGATTCTTCGGCCTGCGGCCTCAGAATGACAGGCTGGGCTGCGGCCTCGGGATGACGGGCTGGGCTGCGGCACCCGTCCGGGCGTAGGGAACGACCCCTGTGTCGTTCCGCGTCCCGGCGGGCGCTCCGCGGTGACGGGCGGGGCGCGGCGGGGCGGGACGCAGGACGCATGAAATATTTATTTTGAAAGGAAGCTATAAAATGGCAAACAGTATTAAGGGCGCGCAGGAGCGCGTGGATATCAGCATTCCCCGCGGTTCGGATCGCGAGGATCCGAACCTGTTCGTGGCGATAAACGGGAAGAATTATCTTCTGCCGCGCGGCAAGAGATCCTCGGTGCCGCCGGAGGTGGCTCGCGAGATAGAGCGCAGCGAGCGCGCGCGGGACGCGCTCGACGAGACCATGGGAGAGCTGCAGAGGGCAGGTAAATGACGGCCGGAGAGGCCGTCGCGGCGGTGGACAGCCTGCGCCCGAACCAGTACACATCGGCGCAGAAGCTCGCTTGGCTGCGCCGGATAGACGGGCAGATACTTGAGGAGCTGCTCACGCCGCACTCGCTGACGGCGGAGCTGCCGGTCGCTTACGCCGCCGGCACCGCGCTGCTCGCGCCGTTTCCCTACGACGAGGAGCTGTACAGCGCCTACCTCTTCGCGCAGATCGACCTGAACAACGCGGAGATACAGAAATACGGCCAGTCGGCGGCGCTGCTCACGGCGGCATGGCGGCAGCTCGCCGACTGGTACAACAGGACGCGCACGCCGAAGAGCGCCGGGAGCTTCAGGCTCTGACGGCGGGTATCGAGCCGTCCCCGGCACAGGTCGCGGAGTTTTAATACCAAGGAGCTGATTCATATTCCTATTATTCCATATCTGAGCGCGACAAAGCAGGAGCGCGTTACGACCGACGCCTTCACCGGCTACGACCACCGTCTACGTATACCCGACGGCGCGCTGTACGACACGGAAAACCTCTCGACGCGCTGCTATCCCATGCTCGCGACCCGTGCGGAGCGCGGGACTGTCGCGGCGCTGTCCGCGCCGGGCGGACTGATTGGCAAGGACACGCTGGCCTATGTGGACGGCGGCACGCTGTACTGCAACGCCGCCGCGACGGGCGTGACCGGCCTTGCGCCCGGTGAAAAGCAGCTCATCGGCATGGGCGCGTACATCCTCATCTTCCCGGACAAGGTCTATTTCAACACCGCCGACCACACGGACTTTGGCTCCATGGAGGCGGATATCACCCTGACGGGCGCTGTGAGCTACTGCCTCTGCGATCTCGACGGCGCGCCGCTGCCTGACCCGGACAGCTCCGCCGTCCAGCCGGAAAACCCGGAAAACGCGGCTCTCTGGCTCGACGCGGACGCGGGGACGCTCTACCAGTACTCCTCGGCGCTCTCGCTCTGGACGGCGCTGGACACGGTATACACGAGGATGAGCTTTCCGACGCAGGGCGAGATGCCCAGGCTTTTCAGCCGCTACGACGGGGTGGAGATAAGCGGGGCGTACTTCGGCGCGCTCAACGGCGACAAGGCGCTCTACGCCGTCGGCGGGGAGGCGGGGGTCGAGAGCGACTACATTGTCCTCGCGGGGCTCATCGGCGCGTCGTACACGCAGACGGGCGCGAGCGTGCGGCTGCGCCGCCGCCTGCCGCCGCTCGACTTCGTCTGCCAGAGCCAGAACCGGCTGTGGGGCTGCTTTTACGGCGTATACGAGGGCAGGACGGTCAACGAGATCTGCTGCTCGGCGCTGGGCGATTTTAAAAACTGGAGGCAGTACCTCGGCCTCGCCACCGACTCCTGGGCAGCGTCTGTCGGCTCGGACGGGGAGTGGACGGGCGCGGTGAACTACCTCGGCGCGCCCTGCTTTTTCAAGGAGGACGGCGTGCACCGGGTCACAGTGTCCGCCGCCGGCGCGCACCGCGTGACGGAGACCGTCTGCCGCGGGGTGCAGAAGGGCAGCGGGAAGAGCCTGCGCGTGGTGGGCGAGAGCCTGTACTACAAGGCGCGCGGCGAGGTCTGCGTCTGGCAGGGCGGCTTCCCGCAGTCGGTGAGCCAGAAGCTCGGCGACAGGCTGTACTACGACGCGGCGGCGGGCACGCTCGGCGGGCGCTACTACATCTCGATGCGCGACGCCGCCGGAAGCTGGAGCCTGTTCACGCTCGACACGGAGCGCGGCATCTGGTACAGGGAGGACGCGCTGCACGCGCTGTACTTTGCCGAGGCGGGGGGAGAGCTGTACTGCGTGGATGCCGACGGCGCGCTGCTCACGCTCGGCGGGAGCGCGGGCGAGAGGGAGGGCGCTTTCGCGTGGAGCGCCGAGACCGGGGAGGAGCGCTACTCGACGGTGGACCGCAAATACCTCTCGCGCTTCAACATCAGCCTGCGCATGGCGGCGGGCGCGACGCTGCGGGCCGCGCTGCGCTACGACTCCTCCGGCGTGTGGGAGGCGGCGGGCGAGATCGCCATCGCGGTGGACGGGACCGTGCTGCTGCCCGTGCGGCCGCGTCGCTGCGACCACGTTCAGCTGCGCCTGTCCGGCACGGGCGAGGTGAAGATATTCTCCATCGCGCGGATTTTGGAGCAGGGGAGCGATATGTGATGGCCTACGAATATCCGCCGATACTGAGCGGGAGCGAGCGGCAGCAGATAGCGGCGCTGCGGGATTACCTTGTGCGCATGGCGCGGGAGCTCGAGAGCGCGGCGGGAGAGACGGAGACGGCGGGCAGCGCGGCAACGGACACGGCGCTCAGGCCGGGCGCGAGTAGGGCAGCGGCAGGCACAGGAGCGGGAGACAGCACGGCGCTGCGCTCGCTGATAGTGAAGACCGCGGACAGGGTGCAGAAGAACGTGGACAGCCTCACGGCGGCGCTGTCGGCGGACTACATGGCGAAGTCCGACTTCGGCTCTTACGCAGAGCAGCTCACGGCGAGCTTTACGGCGACGGCGCGGCAGGTTGTGGAGAGCTACGACTTTCAAAGTCAGCTCGAGGCGGTGAACGCGCTGTACGGCGGGCTCGACAGCCACATGAGCGCCATACGCGGCGAGATACGGCGCGGGCTGATAACAGACCCCGACAGCGGGGAGACGGCCTTCGGCATCGCGATATCTGAGAGCCTGAGCTTCACCGGCGCGACGCAGACCGAAAACGGGCTTATCTATTACGAGCTGTCGCCGGGGCAGACGCTGGGGCTCTACACGGCGACGGGCTGGCAGTTCTGGATAAACGGGTCAAAAAAGGGCTGGTTTGATTCAGCGGACGGGATGCTGCACGTGGGGAACATCGTCGTCGAGGATGCCTTGCAGCTCGGCGCGGACTGGACGGTCACGACCTACGGCGGCTTCGGGATACGCTATGTCGGGGAGTGAAGCGGGGGACGGCGGAAAGAATGAACGGGGACAGATTCTTCGCTGCGCTCAGAATGACAGGGTGATGGGCAGAATGGCAGGGTGAGGGCGCTCAGAATGACAATTTAAGGGAGGCTCGCCGGGTATCGCGGAACGACACGGGGGTCGTTCCATACGGGCGGTGAGACGAGAGAACGGCGGGAGACGCGGAACGACACGGGGGTCGTTCCCTACGAGGTGAGCAGAGACACGGCGCATTTTCTGAGAGGGGAGGAAAAAAGAGGCATCCTTCGCAGCCACAAACCGAAGCCCAACGACGCGGGTTCGGTTTGGAGGAGGAAGAAGGAGGGAGCGGATATGGAGCTTCCGGCGCTCAATCGCAATCCGCCGGAAACGGAATGGAGCGAGTTTCTTCAGACGAATGAGTACATTACCTGATTTTACATACACGGGGCAATACACGCTCTCGCAGAGCGGGGGGAACTGGGAGCTGAGGCTCCTCACGTCGGGCGTGCTGAGCGTGGGGCGGACTGTGCGGACAGACCTGTTCGCGCTCGGCGGCGGAGGCGGCGGCGGGTCTGGCAACGACATACAGTACGGCGGCGGAGGCGGCGGCGGGGGCTATGCCGTAAACGCGCGGGCGGTCACGCTCGTAAAGGACACGGCGTACAGCATCGTTATCGGCGCGGGCGGCGGGAGCAACACCGCGGGACAGGCGTCCTCCGCGCTGGGCGTCACGGCAAACGGCGGCGGCAGGGGCGGCAGCGGCGTCGGCAACAACGGTTACGGCGGCTCGGGCGGCTCGGGCGGCGGGCGCGGCGCGCTCATCGACAACAATGCGGGCTACGGCTCGAGCGGCAACGGCGGCACTGACGGCGGCAACGGCGGAACTGTGCACGGCGGCGGCGGCAGCGGGCAGGGCACGACGACGCGGGTCTTCGGCGAGAGCGGCGGGACGCTGCGCGGCGGCGGAGGCGGCGGAGGCTCGGCGGTATCCGCAAACTACATAGACGGCTACTACGGGACACGCAACAGCGGAGTGAACGCGCCGGGAGGCGCGGGCGGAGGGGCGACGGGCGGCGGACGGGACAGCGCCGGACAGTCCGCGGCGGCAAACACGGGCGGTGGCGGCGGTGGAGGCGGCTGCAACTCGGCGGGCGGCAGCGGCGGAAGCGGCCTTGTCGCCATACGGAACACCCGCTACGGCGCGGCGAGCTTCATAAGCGCGGCTGACGGGCTCTTCGGCGCGCCGGTCACGATAACGCTCAACCGCGACAGCTCCACGGCGACGCACACTATTACCGCAAAGCTGCTCGCGGCGGACGGGACGACGGTATTGCACAGCGAGACGGTGGCCACGCTGAGCGCGAGCTATCCGACGCTGAGCTGGACGCCGGCGGTCGCGCTCTACGCGCCGCTCATCACCGACAGAACCTCGGCGGCCTTCCAGCTCGAATGCGTCACCTTCGACGAGGGGGACGAGATCGGCACGGAGACGCTCGACACGCCGATAACGCTCAGCTTTCAGAGCGCGGACATTGCGCCGGCGCTATCGGCGGGGGCAGCGGCGGCGGGCGTGTACAACACAGGGGCGGTCGCGGGGCTGACGGGCTTCGTGCAGGGCTACAGCAGGGCGCACGTCACGTTCTCCGACGCGGCGGTCACGCTCAGATACGGGGCGGCTATCGCCTCGCGCTCCATAAGCTGTCAGGGCGAGACGGTGAGCGCGGCGCCGTACCTCACGCCGGTGCTCACGGGGGACGCGGGGATAATCTGCCGCGTGACGGACAGCAGGGGGCTGTACGCGGAGCTCACGATCAGCGTGGCGGTGCTGCCCTACCAGACGCCGCGGCTGAGCGGCATCAGCCTTTTCCGCTGCGACAGCGCGGGGACGGCGAGCGCGGACGGCGCGGGGATAAGCGCGAAGGCGACAGTCATATTCTCGGCGCTCGCCGGGGAGAACAGCGCGGCGCTCACGGCGGCGGTGCGGACGCTCGCGGGCGTGTACGGCGCGGAGGAGAGCATAGCGGCGGGGACGGCGCAGGTGCTTGGCGCGGTGACAGACCCCGACCTGAGCTACATGGTTCGGCTCACGGCGACGGACGCGCTCGGCAACACGGCGGTATTCGAGCAGAAGATACCGCTGCGCAAATGGGCGCTGAAATTCCGGCCGGACGGGGACGGGGCGGCCTTCGGCAAGGCTCCGGCGGCGGCAAAGACGCTGGAGATACCCGAGGACTGGGAGATAGTGCGCGGGGCTCAGACACTCGGCTGGGGCGTAGCCGACGGCTCGGTGACTACAGCGAAGATAGCGGAAAACGCGGTGACGCTCGCGAAGCTCGCCTCCGACGTGACGGCGGCACTGGGCGGGGTGAGAGTGAGCGCCACCGGGACGGACGGCTACTGGACATACCGGAAGTATTCCGACGGCACGTTCGACGCATGGGCGACCGTGTCCGGCACGATAACCAACGGCTATTGCTCCGGCAGCCTGCCCGGCTTCACAGTTGGAGCGCCGCAAATGTTTACGTCTGCTAATTATGACGATAACGCCGCCATGAACGTAATAGTGATAGTGCAGGCTAAAAGCAACGGTTTTTACAATCTGTATTTTCGCAATGGCAGCGGCGGGAATATAACCGGGGGTTATTCCGTAAATATGCAGCTACACGGGAATTGGCAGTGAGGAGCGATTATGTACGCATTGATACTTGACGGGAACGGACGGATAAAAAAGGCAGTCGCGGCAGAGAACGCGGAGCCGGGAGCGGTATATGCCGCAAAGCTGCCGGAAGGGGAGCTGAGCGACTATACCTTTACGACCGGGGAATGCCTGTACAGCCCCGACCCGGATAAACGGATAGCGGAGCTCGAAGAGGCGCTGGCGCTGCTGCTGTCGGGGGCGGTGGAATGAGGCGCGGGCTTGAGGGCGCGGCGCGTGTGGGACGGGGACGGGGGCAGATTCTTCGCTGCGCTCAGAATGACAGGTTATGAATAGATTGGCGCGCGGGGGCGGAACGACACGGGGGTCGTTCCCTACGGGCGGCGAGGTGGACGATGGCGCGGCGCGTGGGGGGCGGCCGCACAGGGTCGCACCTACGGGGATGAATTGAGGGACTGACGTGAAAAAGGAGCTCAGGGATAAGATTATCGCCTACAACGCCGAGAAGGCGGAGGGGGCGCGGGCGAGGGCGGATATCATGATAATATTCTCCTCGCTCAGCAGCAAGCAGAAAAAGCAGCTCGCAAAGAACGACGCCGTGCGGGAGATATTCGCGCGCTACGGGATCGACGCCTGAGGGCGTGGGATCGGAAAGGACAGGCAGCATGAGCATTACAGCGACGCCGGAGCGGAAGCTCCGCAGTCAAAACACAGAAAATTACGACGCCGACGGGGAGGTAAACTCCCTGTATTCGGCAATCACGGGTCGCCGCGCCTTCTCCTATGACGCGGCCTCCGACCCGGCTTACCGCTCATATGAGCAGCGCTACACGCAAAACGGGCGCATGGCCATGCGCGACGCCATGGGACAGGCCGCCTCGCTGACCGGGGGCTATTCCTCGACCTACTCCCAGAGCGCGGGGCAGCAGCAGTACGACGAATACCTCCGCTCGCTCAGCGAGGTGCTGCCGGAGCTGTACAGCCAGGCCTACCGGCGCTATTCCGACGAGGGCGACGCCCTGCGCGACAGCTACGACATGGCCTATCAGCGCCGCGAGACGGAGTATCAGCGCTCGCGCGACGAGGCCTCTGACCGGCGCTACGCCGAGGAGCAGAGCTATGACAGGACGCGCGAGAGCAACAAGAGCCTGTCCTCGCTGATAAGCACCAGCGGCTACACGCCGACCGACGCGGAGCTGGCCTCCGCGGGGATGACCCGCGCGCAGGCCGACGCGCTGCGAAACCGGTATCTGCTGGAAAACGATCTTGGGCCGAAGACCACAAACGTGACCTACATCGTAAAAAACTCAGGCAGGAAGAGCGCATCTTCAAAGACCTCAAAGGCCTATGCCAGCGGCCGAGCCAGCACGAACGCGACGAAATGAGACGGCGGCATGACTGAAAACGAACTGAGAGCCGCGTTTGCGGCGACAGCCGTCAGGTATCTCGGCTGCCGCGAGGCGGACGGAAGCCACCGGCAGCTCATCGACCGCTACAACGCGATAAGCCCGCTGCCGCGAGGCTATAAAATGGACTACGGCGACCCCTGGTGCGCGGCCTTCGTGTCGGCGGTCGGTGCGGAGAGCGGGCTTGGCGCGATAGTGTACCCCGAGTGCGCCTGCGAGGCGATGATCGCGCTCTACAGGGCGGCGGGGCGCTTCGAGGAGCAGGACTTCGCGGTGCCGCGGCAGGGAGACATCATCATGTACGACTGGGACGACGGCGGAGAGGGCGACTGCACGGGCGGAGCCGACCATGTCGGCATAGTCACGGCGGTCAACGGGAACATCCTGAAGGTCGTCGAGGGCAACGTCTCCGACGCCGTCGGCTACAGGAGCGTGTACATAGACTCGCGCTATATCCGGGGCTACTGCCAGCCGGACTTCGCGTCCCTTGCGGACGCGCAGACGCCGCCGCGCGCCGGGACGGCGGAGCCGCCCGCGGAGGCCGCGGCGCCGGAGGAGGGCGCGGTCTGCGCCGTGACGCTGCCGGATCTCGCGCGGGGGATGACCGGGGAAGAGGTGCGCGCGGCGCAGCTGCTGCTGATAGGCAGGGGCTATCGCTGCGGTCCCTGCGGGGCGGACGGCGAGTTCGGCGACGGCAGCTACGGCGGAGTGCTGCGCTATCAGCGCGGCAGACAGCTCGAGGCGGACGGCGTTATCGGCCCGGAGACCTGGAGAGCGCTCCTGACGCGCGGTTAAGGGCGCGGAGGATCGGAGGGGAAAGAGGAAAATGTACATCACAGTGACCGGCCTTGTGACCGCGGCCGCGGCGGCCGCCGCCGCGATAGCGCTCGTCGGCTATTACAACAAGGCCTATTCATGGTATCGCCGCCAGGGCAGACAGGACAGGGACATCTCCGCCATCAAGGCCGAGCAGACGCTGCTGACCTACGGGGTGCTCGCCTGCCTCAAGGGGCTCAAGGAGCAGGGCTGCAACGGACCCGTGACAGAGGCGATAGGGAAGATAGAAAAGCACCTCAACGAGAGGGCGCACGAATAGAGGAGGTATAATATGGAGTTTACAGGCATAGCCGGCGTGGCCGGCATCACGGTCATCTGCTATCTTTGCGGGCTGGGCGTAAAGGCGTCGCCGCTCGACAACAAATTCATTCCGCTGCTGTGTGGTGTGACAGGCGGGGCGCTGGGCGCGCTCGGCATGGCGCTTATGCCGGATTTCCCGGCGACGGATATGATAAACGCCGTGGCGATAGGCATAGTGTCCGGCCTCGCCGCGACCGGGGCGGATCAGGCCGCAAAGCAGCTCACAAAGACAGAATAACGCGCAGGCGGGGCGGATATATCCGTCCCGCCGCTCCCATGCCCTGGGCAGTCGCGGGGGAGCATCCGCGTGAGCGCAGCTGCGCGGGAGGGGTGAAAGGGGGGGCGAACAGTGCGGCGCTCGCCTCGGCGATAGTGCGCAGCTACGCGGGGGGCGTTGTTCGCGACTGCCTCCCGCCCTGTCATCCTTCGCGGCGCTCAGGATGACAGGTTTTGGTATCCTGCCGTTTTCGCGATATTTTGCGGGGGGCATCCGCGTGTGCGCTCGCCGTCCATTGACGCTCCGCGCCGCGTATCGCGGAACGATACGGGGGCTTCCCTACGGGGGCGGGAGACGGGGCGCGGAGGCAGACGGGCGGGCGACCACATAGGGTCGCACCTACGGGGGGTGAACGCGCTTTCAAGCACCGTTTTTCCGCAGCACGCAGCGCGCCCGTTAGCCTGTCATCCTGAGCAACGCGAAGGATCTTTCTCGGCGCGTCAGAGGGCGTTATGTTGGAAAAGATCCTTCGCTGCGCTCAGGATGACAGATTTTGGTATTCTGCCGTTTTCACGATACCTTGTAGGGGCGCATCCGCGTGTGCGCAGCTACGCGCTCTCCCTTTTTGAGCCGGAGCCCGAAAGCGTCGGAGCATCAGCGTGAGCGCAGCTGCGCGGGAGGGGTGAAAGGGGGCGGCAAGGGGGAAATCTTGCGCTCTGACGCGGCCGGTTGTAAACTTTTCTTCAAAAATCGGAAATAAGCCTTGGCAAAACTCGCGTGAGAGGTATAATAAACAACAACGAATAATATGAGGTGATACTCCCATGCTTGTCGCGAATTTGTTCATCGCCCTGTCGCTTGCGGCGGCGGTGATGTTTGTGCGTTTTACGGGACACGCGGTCTGGTCGGGGATACTGGTGTTCCTGCTGGTGTTCCTGCTGCTGCACATCCTGTACCTGCTGGCGCTCTATCTCGCGTCGCTGACCGTGGACAAGAGCAAGCCCCTCGTCCGCCAGAACGCCGTCTGCCGCGGCGGCTGCGCGGGGGTCATAGGCCTGCTGTGCGCCTACTGCGGCGTGCGCGCCCACATCACGGGGGAGGAGCTGCTGCCGGCGGACAGGCGCTTCCTGCTGGTGTGCAACCACCGCTCGATGTTCGACCCGCTGGTCATCATGGACAGGCTGAGAAAATACAACATCTCCTTTATCTCCAAGCCCTCGAACATGAACCTGCCTGTCGCCGGGCGCATCGCCTACGCGGCGGGCTTCCTGCCGATAGACAGGGAGAGCAACCGCAGCGCCATCGTGACCATTCGCGCGGCGGCGGACTATCTCAAGCGCGGGCTCTGCTCCATGGCCGTGTACCCAGAGGGCACGCGGAGCCGGAATGGCGAGCTGCTGCCCTTCCACCCGGGCTGCTTCAAGGTCGCCCAGTGGGGGGACGCGCCGATAGTGATCTCGGCCGTGCGCGGGACGGAAAATGTGAAAAAGGGGCTCTTTCTGCGCAGGACGGACGTGTATCTCGACATCCTTGAGGTCATACCCGCCGAGCAGGTCAAGGCAATGAGTACAAACGAGCTGGCCGAGCACAGCCGCGAGCTGATCGCGGCGCGGCTGAGGGAGTGTGCGTGATGGAGAAGACGGCGCTGGTGACGGGCTCGTCCCGAGGCATAGGCGCGGCCGTGGCGGCGGCGCTCGCGCGCGGCGGCTGGGCCGTGTGCATAAATTATATAGAGCGCGCCGACAGGGCGGAGGCGCTTCGCGCAGCTCTCGCCGCGGAGGGCTGCCGGGTGACGGCGTACAGGGCGGATGTGGCCGACCGCGAGGCCGTGGACGGGATGTTCCGGCATATCCGCGGACAGTTCGGAGACGTGACCCTGCTCGTGAATAACGCCGGCATAGCCGAGCATATGCAGTTTCAGGACATACCGCGCGAAAAGCTGGACAGGATCTTCGGCGTCAACCTCGGCGGCTGCTATAACTGCATCCAGGCGGCGCTGCCCGCGATGCTGCACGCGCACTCCGGCTGCATTGTGAACACGAGCTCCATCTGGGGCATACACGGCGCGTCCTGCGAGGCGGCGTACTCCAGCTCGAAGCACGCTGTCGTCGGTCTGAGCCGCTCTCTCGCGGCGGAGCTCGCGCCGAGCGGGATAAGGGTCAACTGCGTCGCGCCCGGCGTTATCGACACGGATATGGTGAAGGTGCTCGGACAGGAGACGCTCGAGCGGCTCGCGCGCGATATACCGCTCGGCAGGCTCGGCACGCCGGAGGACATCGCGCAGGCGGTGCTGTACCTCGCCTCGGCAAATTACGTCACGGGGCAGGTGCTCACGGTGGACGGCGGCTTCATCCCGGCCTGACGCGCGCATTTTTTGGCCATGTATAAAACTTCGCATACCTTGGGAGAATAATGTCAGCACCCTACATACACTGTATTGGGCGACACTTTTCCGGAGTGTGAAAAAGCATGGTCAAACGAGGAGACATCTACTATGCCGACCTTAGCCCGGTGGTGGGCAGCGAACAGGGCGGGATGCGCCCTGTGCTCATCGTTTAGAACGACACGGGCAACCGGCACAGCCCCACGGTCATCGCGGCCGCGATAACGAGCCAGACGGGCAAGGCGCGGCTGCCGACCCATATAGAGCTGTCCGGGCAGAGCGTGGGTCTGAACCGCGACAGCGTGATCCTGCTCGAGCAGATACGCACCATCGACAAATCCCGCCTGCGCGAGCGCATGGGCAAGCTCGACGACGGGACCATGAGCGCCGTGGACAGCGCGCTCGCGGTGAGCTTCGGCCTCGGCGCGGAATAAAACCGGCTCCCCGCTCATATCAATGAGCGGGGAGCTTCAGCCTGTCAGAGAAGCTGCCGCCGGCTTCTCTGACAGGCTTTATCCGCCGCTTTTTCCCCAAACCGAAGCCCGACGAAGCGGGTTTGGCTTGGGGAAGGGAAAATTCTGGCGCTTTGAAAGGTCTGAATGCCATGGAATATCCTATCCTCATCTCCGGCGAGGCTGCCGGGGTACTCAATACGCGGCGAGACGGGCTGTATACGGTCTTTGAGGCGTCGCTGCCGCCGCAGCCGCGGCTGACGCGGCTGTGGCTCACGGGAGCGGACGGCGCGTTCTGCCTCGGCTTGATGGAGCCCGGCGCGGGCGGGGTGCAGCTCCGCCGCCGCATGAGCCGCGCGGAGCTGCGCGCGCTGCCGCGCGAGGTCTCCGCGGCGCAGGCGCTCCCGGCAGAGGCGGGCGCGCCCGCGACGGGGAGAGAGACGCCGCCCGAGCCGCCGCGCGCGGCGGAGGAGCGCGGCGAAGCAGAGGCGGAGAGCGAAAAAGATACGCTCGCCTGGCGCGTGAACGCCGACGGGAGCATGAGCGTCACGGACGGCGGCCTGACGCTGCTCGCCCTGCCCTGCGCCCTGCGCCGCCGGACGCCGGGCCTGCGCCTCGCGCTGGTGGACGGGCGGGAATATATGGTGTTTATCTATTGAGAAAAAGCCGCAAATGTGATAGAATTTTTATCGACAAAAGAAAAAACACCGGAGGCACGAGAGATGCAGATGACCGATCTTATCGCGAAAAAACGCGACGGCGGAGAGCTTGACACCGCCGAGATACAATATATGATACAGGGCTTCACCGGGGGCGGCATTCCGGACTACCAGATGTCCGCGATGTGCATGGCGATACTGCTGCGCGGCATGAACGACCGCGAGACGCTGGATCTGACGATGGCGATGGAGCGCTCCGGCGAGACGCTGGATCTGAGCCGGATACAGGGCGTCAAGGCCGACAAGCACTCGACGGGCGGCGTCGGCGACAAGACGAGCCTCGTGCTCTGCCCGATGGTGGCGGCCTGCGGACTGAAGATCGCGAAGATGTCCGGCCGCGGGCTCGGGCACACCGGCGGCACGATAGACAAGCTGGAGAGCTTTCCCGGCTTCAACACCGCGATATCGGAGGAGACCTTTTTCAGGAACGTGAACGATATCGGCATCGCTATAATGGGGCAGACGGCCGACCTCGACCCGGCGGACAAGAAGCTCTATGCGCTGCGCGACGTGACGGGCACGGTGCCGTCGATACCGCTGATAGTCAGCTCCATAATGTCGAAAAAGCTGGCCTCCGGGGCGGACGTCATCGTGCTGGACGTAAAGTGCGGCAGCGGGGCGTTCATGAAGACAGAGGACGACGCGCGCGAGCTTGCCCGGAACCTGACGCGGATAGGCCGCCTTGCCGGGCGCAAATGCGCGGCGGTGATAACGGACATGGACCAGCCCCTCGGCAACGCCGTGGGCAACGCCCTCGAGGTGAAGGAGGCCATAGCGGTGCTGCGCGGCGAGAAGGAGGGCGACCTCAGAGAGCTGTGCCTGACGCTGGGGAGCTGTATGCTGACGGAGGCGGGCTTCGCGGAGAGCGTGGAGCGCGCGCGGGAGCTGCTGTCCGCCGCCATAGAGGACGGGCGCGCGCTGGACAAGCTCGCGCAGATGGTCGCGGCGCAGGGCGGGGACAGCCGCGCCGTGTGCGATGTGTCGCTCCTGCCGGAGGCGAAGGTGAAGCTCGACGTGCCGTCCGCCGCGGCGGGCTATGTGCGCCATATTGAGGCGGAGAAGGTCGGCCTTGTGTCGATGCACCTCGGCGGCGGCCGCGCGACGAAGGACAGCGCGATAGACCTCTCCGTGGGCGTGCTGCTGAACAAAAAGGTCGGCGACCGCGTCGAAGCGGGCGAGAGCCTCGGCACGATACACGCCGCGAGCGCGGACAGGGCGCGAGAGGCGGCGGAGCTGCTGCGCGGCTGCTACGAGCTGTCCGACGGGCGTGTGGAGCGCGCGCCGTTTATCAAAACGATAATCAGATAGGCGGGAAACCGCCGCCTGCCGCTATACGGCGGCGGCCACGTGGGAGCGCCCCTGCTTCTGCTTTACGGAATGTATATAGGATAATAACAGCCTGCCTCAAAATTTTGCGGCAGGCTGTTATTGTGCGGCGCTCCGGGTATGCTGCGGTTTATTCGCGTTTAAACGGGGCTTCTTCCGCGATGCGCCTCAGCTCACGGCGTGGGTGCGGAGATATTGCAGGACGAGGCTCAGACCGGCGGAGTTGAGCGATTTGCCGTTTGAGGAGGCATAGGAATTGGTCAGGGAGTATTCGCCGTTGCAGATGACGGAGGAGATATCGGCGTAATACACGCCCGTGTCCGTGCAGACCTGCTGCAGCCAGCCGTTCGCGGCGGCGGCCATCTCGGCCGTGAGCCCATCCGCGCCGGAATAACCGTCGATGACGGAGCTGAGCGAGCAGCAGACGAGCACGGTGTCCGGACTTGCGGCGTGGATGTTGTTCAGAAGCTCGGTATAGGCGGCGGTGAAGCTCATCTGATCCACCTCCGCAAGCCCGTCCATGCCGAGGGATATGACGAGTATCGCGGGCTTCGCGAGCGCCGCCGCACCGGCCGCGCCGAGCTCCGACCCGTCGCCCGGATAGACGATGGCGCACTGGGAGAGGGAGGCGGCGGGGATGTTCCCGGCGGCGCTCGCCCAGAGCTGCGCCGTGGCAGCGCCGCCCGTGAGCAGGCCGAAATCGCGCAGACCGAGCAGGCTGCTGTCACACAGGAAGGTGAGAGAGTCTATGTAGGACTGCCCCGCGTCGGCGCTCTCGGCGAGGGTGTTGAGGCTGCCGGTGCCGGTGAGCGCGGCGCTGCCGCCCGAGCCGCCGTCCGCTTCCACGGACTGGGACGGGCTTTTGACCGGCTCGCCGCCGAGATAGAGCCTGCCGTCCTCCTGCTCACCGCCGTATTTCGAGGCAACGGCGAATATAAGTCCCACCAGAAGCGCGATAAGACACAGGACTATGCCTATTGCCCATATGATGTTTTTAAGGGATAAGATCCTGTTCTTCACCGTTTACCTCCGTTTTGCGTGCTCAAACGGCGGACGGATAATATCCGCCCGCCGTTGTCGTGTTGTTCTCAGTTCTCGGCTTCGGCGAGAGCCTTTGCCTCGTCGATGACCTTCTGCTGGATGAGAGCGGGAGCCTCTTCATAGCGGATAAACTTGCAGGTGAAGGAGCCGCGGCCCTGGGTCATGGAGCGGAGGTCGATGGTATAGGAGCTCATCTCGGCCATGGGCACTTCGGCCTCGACGGTCTGCATACCGTCCTCGGCGTTCATGCCGAGCACGGTGCCGCGGCGCTTGGAGCTGATATCGCTCATAATATCGCCGAGGTTCGAGTCGGGGATGGTGACCTGAAGGAGACCGATAGGCTCGAGTATGGTGGGCTTGGCCTTGGGAATGCCGTCCTGATATGCGAGGCGCGCGGCGGTCTGGAAGGCCATATCGTTGGAATCGACAGGGTGGTAGGAGCCATCGTACAGCGTGGCCTTAAGGCCGACGAACGGGTAGCCCGCGAGGACGCCCTTGACGACCGCGTTTCTGAGACCCTTTTCAACGGAGGGGAAGAAGTTTCTGGGGACGGAGCCGCCGAAGACCTCCTCGGCGAAGATCATGTCGTCCTGCTCGTCCTGCGGCTCGAAGCGAACCCACACGTCTCCGAACTGGCCGGAGCCGCCGGACTGCTTCTTATGGCGGCCGTGAGCCTCGACCTTGCCCTTGATCTTCTCGCGGTATGCCACGCGGGCGGGCTTGAGCTCCGTCTCGACGCTGAAGCGGCTTCTGAGCTTGGCGCAGAGCACGTCCACCTGGATGTCGCCCTCGCCGGAGATGACCATCTGGTGGGTCTCGCCGTTGTTAAAGAGGCTGAAGGAGATGTCCTCCTCGTTGAGCCTCGACAGGCCGGCGGCGACCTTGTCGTCCTGACCCTTGGTCTTGGGGGATATGGCCATGGAGTAGCACGGCTCGGGTATCTCGATGGCCGGGAGCTCCTTTTCGTTCTTGGGATCGCACACGGTGTCGCCGGTCTTCCAGTCCATCGTGCCGATGGCGACGATGTCGCCGCAGCAGGCGTCCTTGACCTCGGTGGTCTTCTTGCCGCAGAAGGTGTAGAAGCGGCCGAGCTTATCGGTGCTGGACATGCGGACGTTCCTCAGCGACATGTCGGAGCTGAGGGAGCCGCCCATGACCTTTACGAAGCTGTATTTACCGAACTGGTCGGATATGGTCTTGAACACGAAGCCGAGCGTGGGAGCCTTGGGGTCGATGCCGGGCATTTCGGCGGGGCTGGGGACATAGTCCACGATGCCTCTGAGCAGAGCCTCGGTGCCGATGTTCTGCATGGCGGAGCCGGCGAACACGGGGACGACTGAGCGCTCCGTCATACCGGCCTTGATGCCGGCGACGATGTCCGCCTCTTCGAGCTCCATGTTCTCAAAGAACTTCTCCATGAGCTCCTCGGTCGCGCCGGCGGCGGTCTCCATAAGCGCTTCGCGCAGAGAGGAGGCCTTGGCCTGATCGGCGGCCGGGACGGCGATCTTCGCGGTCTTGCCGCCCTTGGTCTGGTAGGCGACGTTATGGACGAGATCTATGACACCGGTGCCGTCGCTCATGGGGGCGGTGACGGCGCAGACGATGCTGCCGTACTTCTCTTTGAGCGCGGACAGGACGGAGTCGAAATCGCCGTGCTCCTCGTCGCACTTGGAGACGCAGAACATGACGGGAAGATTCGCGTTTTTAAGGAATTTCCAGGAGCGCTCGGCGCCGACGGATATGCCGTCCTTGGCGGAGACGAGAATGAGGCCGGCCTCGGCGGCGCGCAGGGCGCACAGCGTCTCGCCGACGAAGTCGAAGTAGCCGGGGCAGTCGAGCACGTTGATCTTGCAGCCGGCAAAGCTCACCGGAGCCACGGAGGCGGAAATGGTGATCTGGCGCTTGATCTCTTCGGCGTCATAGTCGCAGACGGTGTTGCCGTCGCTGACCTTGCCCTGGCGGTCAAGCGCGCCGGTGATGTACAGCATGCTCTCGGCGAGGCTGGTCTTGCCGCTGTTGCCGTGACCCATGAGGCAGATGTTGCGGATGTTTTTGGTTTCCATTTGTTGCTTCCTCTCTGTCAAGTGTATATGTGAAATGTTTTTTCTGAAGAAAAACAATTTTCAGCTTTTCCGATTTATTATACACTATATAAACCGCCTTTGGCAACAGGGAATTTGTGAAATATGCTCCGCACGGAACGAGGCGGGGGCGGCCGCCCTCCGATGCCAGGCGCGGGACGCGGGACGCGGGGCGGAACGACACAGGGGTCGTTCCCTACGGGCGGGGCGGGCGATGCCCCGGCGCGGGGGGCGTTTCCTGCGGGCGGGGCGGGCGGTGTCATGGCGCGGGGGGCGTTTCCTGCGGGCGGTGTCATGGCGCGGGGGGCGTTTCCTGCGGGCGGTGGCATGGCGCGGGGGGCGGAACGACACAGGGGGCGTTCCTACGTGGGCGGTGCGGGCGATGCACCGGCGCGGGGGGTAAAAAACCCGCCGGACCGCGGCTTTCGCCTCGGGACGACGGGGAATATACGCGCGGCGCGTCAGAATTTCAGAAACACGCTCACGGCGACTACGGGCAGCGCCCACAGCAGCATAAACACGAGCAGGAAGCCCGCGCCGACGTAACCGGCGGTCAGGAGCTTCACAAACACCGTTATAACGCCGACGGCGGCGGCGAGCAGCGTGAGCATGAGGTTGATGCGCGAGGCGATAAACATGCTGCGCCCGGTGTCGGCCATGTTGGTGAGCGGGCCGAGACCCTCGCGACAGATGACGCCGGAGATCTTGCTGTCCTCGGCGGGCTTCGCCTCGGAGATCGAGAAGCGCTCCACATAGGGCGGAAAGTCGTAGCCGTCGGTGGCGAGATCGAAGCTCTGGTGGAGCATTTCGGGGGTGATGTTAAAGTCGCGTATGGCGAAGATGGGGTGACGGTTCGAGCGCATGAGGTTTACCAGCGCCTTGCGCACCTGGGGCTCGGCGGTATACTTCATGTTGAAGATGCCGTAGAGCACGCCGTCTATGGCGAGAAGCACCGTCGTCCTGTCCACGAGCCGAAACGGCACGCGCACGTTCATCAGACGCATGAGGTCGGTGCTGCCGCAGAGGACGACCTGCCCGTCCACGATGCCCTTCATGCCGCCGCCCGCGAGGTATTCAAAGCCCTCCACATGGCGCGGCCGGCAGCCGTTTTTCTCCATGAGCTCGCCAAAGCAGCTCGCTATGCTCGAGCCGGAGGCGACGATCATTGTGCCCGCGCAGCCGATTATCTTCTCGGCGGGGGCGTCGGCAAAGATGCGGATGGACTCTATCTCGGCGCTCCCGTCGGGAAAGAGGTCGCGGTCGGTGACGATGAGGCTCCTGCTCTGGCCGATGTCGCAGAGGCCGGACCAGCCCGCGATGGCCGCGCCGCTCGAAAAGATGCGCATGGAGCCGATGAAAAACGGCAGCGCGAAGCACAGCAGCGCCGTCAGCGGGACGGCCGGGGAGAGGATGGCCGTGAGAATAAACAGGAAGTTTCCGAAGCTGTGCTGCACGGCGGCGACCACCGCCGAGAGCAGCAGCGAGACGATGAGCAGCAGGGGAGCCGCGCGCAGATACGCGGTCTCGTCGGGCGCGGCCTCCTCGGCGCGGCGCACGAAGCCCGCGGCGGAGCGCACGGATTTGAGCAGAGGCAGCTCCGCGCCCTTGACGCCGCTCTCGCAGGTGACGGTGTAGGCGCGCTTGCCTATGGCCGGGACGCGCAGCGCCTTGCGCAGCCCGCGCGCGCTCAGCAGCGAGGAGAGCAGAATGCCCGTGAGAGACAGGCTCGATATCAGGCACAGCGGCATGTGCGCGTCGCCGAAGCCGCCCACGGCGACGGAGAGCGCGTCTATGGAGCTGAGCAGGCAGGCAAAGACCGCGAGCGAGTCCGCCCCGAAGCGGCCGCGCGCGAGATTGACCGCGGCGCCCGTGACGACGTCGAGGCTCAGAAGCATTACGGCGAGCTGACAGGCGAGACACATGGCGGCCTGCACAGACAGGGTCTTCAGCATCCCCGCCAGGGGCAGACCCAGCGTGATATAGGCCATTACCGCGAGCAGCGCGAGGCAGATGCGAAAGCGCAGACGCAGCGAGTGGACAAAGGAGCCGTAGTATTTGGACGCGCTCGCGGCGGAGAGCTCCTGACCGAGATCCTCGTCGTCCTCGTCCATGGTGGCGTTCTCCGTGCCCTTGCCGTAGCCGCGCATACGCACCAGCACATTGGTGAACATGCCCGTGACGTACTGGCCGAAGCTCGGCACGCCGCGCTCGGCGCGCGCGGAGCGCTCCTCCTCGTCCCGGTCGAAGGCGTAGTCCGAGCTGGGGGCGTAGCCGCCGGGGGTGACGCCGTAATCCCGGAATTCGGAGGCGTAGTCGCCGTCCTCTTCGTTGTCGGGGATAATGGGCGCGTTCAGGGGGCGTTTTTTCTTTTTCTTGCCTTTTTTACCCTTGCCGCGGCGGCTTTTGGGGGCGCTTCGCCCGCCGTCGTATTCCTCGGGCGCGTATTCCCCGTCGGCGCTACCCCAGTGGGAGGGGATGGAGGCCTCCTGCGCGGCGGCGGTGGGCTCGTCCACGCTTTCTTCTTCGACCTCGCCGCCGTCATAGTTCATCGCGTCGCTGACCTCTTCGCCCAGGTCGTAGCGGGCGAGCGGGCCGTAATTTATGTCCTCGGCGTATTTTCCGGCGCTCTCCGTCTCTGCGGGAGCCTCGACGGAATAATCGCCGCGCTCCGCCGGAGCGCG
>JAYFNM010000100.1:0-4812 GCA_034933465.1 Oscillospiraceae bacterium
GGCTCACCGCCCCTTACGGGCTGGTTTTTTGCGGCGCGTTACTCGCAGCCCGCGTGTCAGCCGGCGGACGAGGTCTGCGCTTGCTCATAGTAGTAATTTACCAGCAGGTCTACGCAGGCGCCGTAGCTCTTCAGGCCGAGCGTCTGGTCGTAGCTCTGCAAAAAGCCCTCGTAGACCGAGTTTGAGACGGTCTGCACCGGCGTCTCGAACTGCTTCCAGTACTCGCTGTCCGCCGCCATATCCGCGCGCACATAGCCGTTGAGGCCGCCGTAGACCTCCTGCCACGCCTCCCGGTCGGCTTTGTACAGGGCGTTGCCGAGGTGGATATAGGCGAGCATACAGGCGGAATAGCGGTAGTCCGCGTCGCCGTATGCGAGACAGGCCAGAACCGCCGTGAAGTTGGCCTCCTGCTCCCTGGCGACGCCTCTCTGGTGCGACAGCTCATGCGCCACCGTGGAGGCAAAGAGGCTCGGCGGGAAGTCGATATTCACGTTGGCCTCACCCGTGAAGGGGAAGAAAAAGCCGGTAAAGTCCGTGTAGCTCATCAGCCGGGAGAGCGCAAAGGGCTTCGCGTCCACAGCGGGTCCGGAAAGGCAGGGAAACTCCCCCTCTATTTCCGCGAAAACCTCGGAGGAGCGGTTCAGGATGGCCGTCCTGTCCGCGACGTACAGCCCGTCCGCGTCCCGCGCGACCTCGAGCGAGCTGTCGTTCAGAAGCTCCGCGAAATACCGCGTCACCGTGTCGAGCTGCGCTGTCGATATCTCGCCGAAATCCAGTCCGCTCTCGGTCTCGAAGTCGTCCCCGTAATAGTACACGCCCCACAGCAGGCAGAAGCCGGCGTATACCGCGAGGCCGAAGGCGGCGAGGCTCATTATAGTTATGTAAACCCGTTTCCATTTCTCCGGGCTCCTTATGAGCCTCACTGTCTGCCCCACCAGATAGCCCAGCACGCCCAGCGCCGCACAATAGATGACTATCTCCGCGACGGAGAAGCTCACGCGCGAGCACAGCTGCGCGAGCGCCTGATGTATCGGGTGGACGACCTTTGCGGAGAAGCGGGACATGAGCGCGTGATCCCGCCGCGTCGCGAGGTGCAGCAAGATCAGCGCCGCGCTCACGAGCGCCGCCGTGTGCGCCCCCGGGCAGAGCCCGTATACCGCGGCAAAGCCGCGTCTTTTTGTTTTCACATTTTCCATGCCGCTATAATACTACATCCCCCGCCGCCGGGCAAGAGGGATGTGAAGCCGCGCCGTCTCGTATCACCGCGGGCGCTCCCCGCGTATCGCGCTCCGATATGTACATTTCTTCCGAAGCCCTCTGATGCTCCAGCAGTATCTGCACAGCCATCGCTTTATTGTTTTTCTCAAGCTCCGCAAGCGCGTCTGTTATACCGTTAAATAGGAAGAAATACATTTTTTTGTAATTCAAGCAGCTCACCTCCGTCGCAAAATTATAGTCTCTTTAACGGCTATAGTCAAGTTTGCAGCAGAAACTTACTATGTAAGCAATGTTTGTGAGGTGAGGACTACGGTAGTATACACTCCATTTTGGGAAACTCTGCGTGAATCGGGCGAGTCCACCTATACTCTCATAAAGAACTACCGTATCTCGAGTTCTACGATAGACAAGCTGCGAAAAAACAGGCCGCTCAACACCACCCCGATAAACGACCTGTGCCGGATCTTGGATTGTCCTGTAGAAAAAATAATGCGGTATCTGCCGTCCGACGAGGATCAGCCTCTATGAACGGTCGCGGGGCATATTATCGGCGGACGGGCGGGCGGTTGATCGCCCCGCTGCCGCTGTGAGCCCAGCCCTCAAGCCCGCCGTTTTTTTTGGGGGAAAGGCCATATCCTATCCCCTTTTATGAAAGTGCCTGCTGCAAAGCAGGCACTTTCATACTGTGAGCAAAGCCCCTATGCATTTTTGTCGGCAAGGTCAGCATGACTATTCCGACGACGTGAAAAACCGCCGCTGTTTTCACAGCGGCGGTTTCAGCTTTATTCGATTACTCCGCTTTCTTTGCCATGTCGCAGAGAGCTGTGAATGCGGCGCTGTCGTGGATCGCGAGCTCGGAGAGCATCTTGCGGTTCATGTCCACACCGGCGAGCTTGAGGCCGTGCATGAAGGTGGAATAGTTCATTCCGTTCATCTTGCAGCCTGCGCTGATACGGGTGATCCAGAGCTTACGGAAGTCTCTCTTCTTCTGCTTGCGGCCGACATACGCGTAGCGGCCGGACTTCATAAGCTGCTCGTTGGCCATCTTATAGTGACGGGACTTGTTGCCCCAGTAACCCTTTGCCAGACCAATGACCTTGTTTCTGTGCTTGCGGGTCATCATTGCGCCTTTAACTCTTGCCATCTGATTTTCCTCCTATATACCGTCTACCCTTATTTGTAAGGGATCATTTTCTTGATCGTCGCTTCGTTGGTCACGTCGGCAAAGGTCTCGGAACGCAGACGGCGGCAGCGCTTGGTGTCCTTCTTGGTGAGAATATGGCTCTTAAAAGCATGTGCGCGTTTTACCTTGCCGGTCTTTGTGAGATTGAATCTCTTCTTTGCACCGCTGTGGGTTTTCAGTTTGGGCATGATAATTTCTCCTTCCGTAACTGGGTTAATACAGGGCTTACCCGCTGTATACAGTTTTTATTCCCCGGCCTCCTCGGCCTTGGGCGCTTTGGGCTTTGCGGGCTTCTTCGCAGGAGCCTGCGGCTTGGGGGAGAGGAACATCGACATGTTTCTGCCCTCGAGCTTGGGTGCTTTATCCATGTTCGCGATCTCGGCGCACTTGCCCGCAAAATCGCGCAGCAGCACGAGGCCGATATCGGTATGGGCCATCTCTCTGCCGCGAAAGCGCACAGTCACCTTGACCCGGTCTCCGTCGTTGAGGAACTTCTGCCCGTTCTTGAGCTTTGTGGCGAAGTCGTTCTCCCCGATGCCGGGCGACATACGGATCTCCTTGATCTCGATAACCCGCTGGTTCTTCTTGGCTTCCTTCTCTTTCTTGGCCTGTTCGAAACGGAACTTGCCGTAGTCCATGACCTTGCAGACAGGCGGAACGGAGCCCGGAGCAATCTTGACCAGATCCAGCCCCTGCTCGGTGGCTATCCTGAGCGCCTCAGCGGCGGACATGATACCAAGCTGCTCGCCCTCGTCGCCGATCAGGCGGACTTCCTTGTCAATAATTTCTTCGTTGATCTGATGAACAGCGTTTGCGATAATAAAACACCTCCGGAAAACATAAAAAAGCGCGGACGCACAGCATCCGCGCATAAAAACACCGTTATCCCCATCGCTGGGGCGCTGCTTTATTGACCATGGCCGGCTTGCCGCCGCCAGGTGAGGACGGGGATGCCGCACCTACTTTGTTTTAGCGTTGATAATATACCAGTTCTCGGCCGCTTTGTCAAGCCTTTATCCGAAAAATCTTCCAAAACGCGGATAAAAAATCCGGCGCGGGAAAAGATAGGGCAGGGAGACGGGAAGCCCGGGAGCGCTGCTGTGCCGGGCGCATTTTTGTGGCAAAGGGGACGGCCATATGGAATTTATCCTTGTTTACACCGCCGGCGGGCTGCTCTACGGCCTTGCGGAGATACTCTGGCGCGGCTGGACCCACTGGACGATGATACTCTGCGGCGGGCTGTGCTTCACGCTGATGTACCTCATAAGCATGACGCAGCTGCCGCTGGTGAAAAAGTGGATACTCAGCGCCGCGGCCATAACGACCGTGGAATTCCTGACGGGCTGCCTTGTGAACCTGCGGCTGAACTGGCAGGTCTGGGATTACTCCGATATGCCGCTGAACCTGCTCGGCCAGATCTGCCCGCAGTTTCTGCTGCTGTGGCTTGCGCTGTCGATACCCGGCGTCGCGCTCTGCTCCGTTCTGCACCGCTTCGTCATGGCGAGGCTCTGAATCAGTAGTTCTCCTCCGGCGCGCCCGCCGCGTTTTCCATCTCCATGGCGAGCTTTACGATGCGGCTCGTGCCGAGCCTGTCCGCGCCGAGGGCTATGAAATCCTCCGCGTCCTGCAGGGACGCGATGCCGCCCGCGGCCTTGACCTTCACGCTCTCCGGCGAGTTTTCGCGCAGCAGGCGCACGTCCTCGCGCGTCGCGCCGCCCCTGGAAAAGCCGGTGGAGGTCTTGATATAGTCCGCGCCGCAGTCCGCGACTATGCCGCACAGGCGGACCTTCTCCTCGTCGGTCAGCAGGCAGCACTCTATTATCACCTTGAGCACGCGCCCCGCGCAGGCGGCGCGCACGGCGGCGATATCCCGCGCCGTCTCGTCCCAGCAGCCGTCCTTGACCATGGAGAGGTTTATCACCATATCTATCTCGTCGGCTCCGTTCCTCACGGCGTCCGCCGCCTCAAAGGCCTTCGCCGCGGTGCTCGCGTAGCCGTTGGGAAAGCCGATGACGGTACATATCTTCATTTTGCCCTGCACGTAGCGCTTCGCCCCGGCCACATGGCAGGGCGGGATGCAGACGCTGGCGCAGCCGTATTTTATCGCCTGGTCGCAGAGGGCGCGTATCTCGTCGGAGCTACAGTCCACTCTGAGCAGGGTGTGGTCGCATTTTTCGAGTATTTCCTTTATATCCATTTTAAAGCGCTCCTTGTAATTTTCTGCCTCATATTATAAGCGATTTCCCGGTCATATTCAAGTGCCGTCCATGAATAGATTTAAGTATCTCAACGAAAAGGACGGCAATGCGCATGGACATGATATCCGAGAACAACTACACGAGGCTGTGCGGCGTTATGGCGGGCAGCCCCGTTTTCTCCCACACGAGCCGCGGGCAGAGCTTCTACAGCTT
>JAYFNM010000101.1:0-9993 GCA_034933465.1 Oscillospiraceae bacterium
ACGGCCTTAAGGAGGCCATAGAGCACGTGCTGAAGCTGAAGGTCGTCAACCTCAAGACCGACCCGCAGCTCATGGGAGCTCTCGGCGCCGCCGAGTATGCCCGCCAGAAGGGCATGGCCAAGAAGTAATACAAAATCCATACCGAACAGCCGCCCTCCACCCGGGGCGGCTGTTTTTATATTGTTAATGAAGTGTCTCTTTATTTTTCACGGTCTTTGGGGTATAATCATCACACATCCAAACAGGAGGAAAAAATATGAAACAGTATTTTGAGATAGTTGACGTCATGGCGCGGGAGATACTTGATTCGAGAGGCAACCCGACGGTCGAGGTGGAGGTCACGCTCGACGACGGCACGATAGGCCGCGCGGCCGTGCCATCGGGCGCGTCCACCGGCATGTACGAGGCCTGCGAGCTGCGCGACGGGGACAAGAGCCGCTACGGCGGCAAGGGCGTGCTGATGGCCGTGGAGAACGTCAACGGCGAGATAGCCGAGGCGCTGCTCGGCCTGAACGTGCTCGACCAGAGCTCCATAGACCGCATGCTCATCGAGATAGACGGCACCCCCAACAAGACGCGCCTCGGCGCGAACGCCATTTTGGGCGCGTCCCTCGCCTGCGCGAAGGCCGCGGCCGAGGCCACCGGGCTGAGCCTGTATAACTACATCGGCGGCGCGAACGCGAAGACCCTGCCCGTGCCGATGATGAACGTCCTCAACGGCGGCGCGCACGCCACCGGCTCGAACGTCGATATCCAGGAGTTCATGATAATGCCCGTCGGCGCGGAGAGCTTCAGGGAGGCTCTGCGCATGAGCGCCGAGGTCTTCCACGCGCTGAAAAAGGTCGTGCCCGCCTCCGGCGTGGGCGACGAGGGCGGCTACGCCCCGAATCTCGACAGCGACGAGGACGCGCTCAAGGCGCTCGTCGCCGCGATAGAAAAGGCGGGCTACAAGCCCGGCGAGGACTTCATGATAGCCATCGACGGCGCGGTGTCCGACTGGTTCGACGACAAGGACAGATGCTATCATCTGCCCAAGCGCGGCGCCGTCATGACGAGCGGGCAGATGGTCGATATGTGGGAGAGCTTCGTGGACAAGTACCCCATCGCCTCCATAGAGGACGGCATGGGCGAGAACGACTGGGAGGGCTGGCAGCTCATGACGCAGCGGCTCGGCGGCCGCATCCAGATCGTCGGGGACGACCTCTTCGTCACCAACGCGGAGCGCATTAAAAAGGGCGTCACGCTCCATGCCGCAAACTCTGTGCTCATAAAGCTCAACCAGATCGGCACCCTCACCGAGACGCTCGACGCCATACAGACGGCGCACCGCGCGGGCTGGACCGCCGTCGTGTCCCACCGCTCCGGCGAGACCGAGGACACCAGCATCGCGGACATCTCCGTCGCCGTCAACGCCGGGCAGATCAAGACCGGCGCCCCCTCGCGCACCGACCGCGTGGCGAAGTACAACCAGCTGCTGCGCATCGAGGAGGAGCTGTTCGACGCGGCGCAGTACCCCGGAAAGGCTGCCTTCTTCTCCGTCAGATAAACCGGATATATACCGCTCTGCCCCGTGAGAAAACACGGGGCAGATTTTTTTGCGCGCATGTATAATATCTTCCTTTGCAGGTAAGAATAGGGATGCAAACCTATTAATGCAAACGGAGGTCAAACGTATGAGCAGCAACGGCTCCGGCAAAAAGCTGGAGGGATTTTTCACAGGCAAGGGCTTCTACATAGTCCTTTTCCTGTGCGCCGCGGTGATCGGTGTATCCGCATGGATGATGGCGGCAGGGAACAAGACTATGGCAAAAGAACTCGACCAGTCGGGCAGTGTCAGCATGGACAACAGGCGCGTCGAGACGGTGATAATCACACCTGAGGCGGACGCGGACGCCGTTATGGCGGAGGACGGGGACGCTATCGAGGCGACGGCGCCCGAGCTAAACGCCGGGGGGCTGGCCGAGACCGGGACGGAGACGGACGGCGAGACGGCGGAGGTCTGGCGCGAGGGCGACGTCATGGAGGTCGCGGCGCCGCTGTATGTGTGGCCGGTGAGCGGCGAGCTCGAGCGGCAGTACAGCGTGGAGGCGCTCAGGTACGACGTGACCATGCGCGACTGGCGCACCCATGACGGCATCGATATCCTCGCCCAGCAGGGCGCGGAGGTCACGGCGGCTCACGCCGGCACGGTGGAGAGCATCGTCAGCGACGACCTTCTCGGCACGACCGTCACCGTGGACCACGGCGACGGCGCGAAGACGGTCTACGCGAACCTTGACCCTGCCGCCGCCGTCAGCGTCGGCGACTGGGTGGAGCCGGGCGCGGTCATCGGCAGGGTCGGCAGCACGGCGCTGGGCGAGGTGTCGCAGAGCTCGCATCTGCACTTCGCCATCATCGTCAACGGCGCGCCGGCAGACCCGCTGGCCTATCTGCCCGCGTAACGCGGGACGCCGCGCAAGCAGCGAAAGCCCGTCAGGACAGCCGTTACCGGCTTCCCTGGCGGGCTTTCAGTTTTTTGCCTCAGCTCAGCGTCGAGAGGATGCTCGCCTTCGTCACGAGGCCGAGCATGGCGCCTCCCGTGTCCGTGACGGCGATGGGGTATGAGGATTCGGTGGCGATAGTGATCACATCGGACACCAGAGTGTCCTCGGCGATGGTGTTTATGCCGGTCTGCAGCACCTGGGCTATGGCCTTGCCCTCCTTGCGCGCCTGTATGGCCTCTCCGATGAAGAGCATACCCTTCGGGCGCAGCTCGCTGTCGATGACGATGACCGACGAGAGGTTGTTGCGGCTCATCTCCTGAATGGCTCTGTCGATGCTGTCGCCGAGGCGCACGATGCAGGAGGGGGTTATCATTATGTTCTTTACGGACATAACCTTCGTCTTGTCCGCCGTCTGAATAAAATCGCGTACATAGTCGTTTGCGGGCTGCATGCTCAGCTCCTCCGGCGTGCCGGTCTGCACGACCTTGCCGTCGCGCATGATGCAGACGCTGTCCCCCATTTTGAAGGCCTCGTCGATATCGTGCGTTATGAAGACGATGGTCTTCCTGAGCTTCCGCTGTATCTGCAACAGCTCAAACTGCATGTCGCGGCGCACCAGCGGGTCGAGCGCCGAGAACGGCTCGTCCATGAGCAGCACCTCCGGGTCGTTGACCAGCGCGCGGGCTATCCCGACGCGCTGGCGCATACCGCCGGACAGCTGCTCGCAGGACTGGTGCTCCCAGCCCTCGAGCCCCACCATCGAGATGAAGCGCTGCGCGATCTGCTCGCGCCGGCGCAGCTCCACGCCCTTTACCTCGAGCCCGTAGGCGACGTTGCCCATGACGTCCCGGTGGCTCATGAGGCCGAAGGACTGAAATACCATGGATATCCTGCTGCGCCTGTATTCAAGCAGCTCCTTCTTGCTCATCTCGTGCACGTCTCTGTCCCCGTACATGACCTTCCCGTCCGTCGGCGCTGTCAGCCGGTTGAAGCAGCGCACCGCGGTGGACTTCCCCGAGCCGGACAGGCCGATTATTACAAAGATCTGCCCCCGCGGTATTTCCAGGTTGAGATCCCACAGCGCCACGGTGCAGCCGGTCTTCCTGTAGACCGTCTCCTTGTCGGAGCCGTTTTTCATCATCTTCACGGCCTCCGCGCGATTTGGGCCGTAGAGCTTGGTGACATGCTCCATTCTCAGTATGATGTTATTTTCTTCCATTTTCCGCCCCTCCCTCGCCGGCCGCGGCCTTTGCCGTGCGCTCGCGCTTACCGGGGGCGGCGCCCTGCGTCAGCCTGTCGAGCACGATGGCGAGTATCACGACGCTGCTCCCCGCCACAAGGCCGCGCCCTATCTCGATGCGGTTGACCGCGTTTAGCACCTCCATGCCGAGCCCGCGCACGCCTATCATTGAGGTGGTGACGACCATGGCCATCGCCATCATCAGCGTCTGGTTGACGCCGGTCATTATGGTGGGCATGGCCTGCGGTATCTGCACCTTGCGCAGCAGCTGCAGCTTCGTGGAGCCGAAGGACCTGGCCGCCTCCGTGACCTCCTTGTCCACCTGCCGTATGCCCAGACTTGTCAGCCGGATGACGGGCACGACGGCGTATATGACGGTGGCGATGACGCCGGAGGCGTTGCCGGTCCCGAAGAGCAGCAGCGCGGGTATGAGATATACGAACACCGGCATGGTCTGCATCGTGTCCAGAATCGGCCGGACTATCTTATTGGCTCGCTCCGAGCCGGAGATGAGGATGCCCGTCGGTATCCCCAGCACGAGCGCGATCATCACGCTCGCCAGCACCACGGACAGCGTTGTCCGCATCAGCCCCCACAGGCCGGCGGCGCCTATAAGGAACACGAGCAGGGCATACAGTATCCCGCTTTTAAGGCTCCTGCGCGCCCGCCAGCCGCAAAACGCTATCAGGAGCAGAAACACCGGCCACGGCGTATAGCTCAGTATCAGATTAATAAAATTGACCAGCCCGTTCAGGCCGCCCTTTATCGCGTCCAGCACGCCCTCCGCGCTCACGGCGAAGGAGCGCACCGCGCTGTCTATAGCTGAGGTGTCGAGCTCAAAGAGCTCCGGAAATTCGAACAACCACTCCATATTATTCCCCCTGTCCTGTATATTTGCGGCCTTACAGCGCGCCCGCGAGCTTCTCCGCCTGCTCCGCGTCCAGCCACTGCGCGATCAGCTCCGGATGCGCCTCCGAGAGAAGCCACTCGGCCGCCTCCCCATAGTCCGCGCCGCTGTCGTTCATATAGGCCAGCGCCTCGCTGATTATGGCGGAGGACATCTTGAAGCGGCTGAGAAACTGGCAGAACTCGGGCTTGGACGCCGCGAAATCGTTGCTGACGGCGACCGTCACGACGACGGCCGGGCAGGCCCCGTAGCCGGTCTGGTATTTTTCCGCGTCGTAGGCCTCGTCCTCCAGCAGCACAAAGTCGTATTTGCCCAGCAGCCAGGTCGGCTCCCAGTAGTAGGCGACGATGGGCTCATGCTTGTCCCAGGCCGAGGTCATGGCGGCGCTGAGTATGGCGTCGCTCCCGCTCTCGAAATAGTTGTAGTACTCGTCCAGCCCGTACAGCTCGACCTTCTTCGCCATGATATCCGTGATCCCCCAGCCGGTCACGCCGCCGTATATTATCCCCATGGACGGCTTCTCCGGGTCGGGGAACAGCTCCGCGTAATCCGCCAGATCCTGCACGGTCTTCAGCCCGGGGTTTTCGTCGGCGACATACCGCGGGATGTAAAAGCCCTGATAGTTGTCGTCGTAGTTGACGCCGAGCTCGGTAAATTTCCCGGCCTCCAGGTCAAGCGCATAGGAGCTGATGTTGTTTGTCCATTCCTCCATGTGCACGTCCACCTCGCCCTTGACGAGCGCCTCGTGCGAGATGGGCGTCGAGCCCGGGGTCTCCTGCCAGTCGTAGCCGAACACCTCTTCGGCGACCAGCCCCGCGAGGGCGTTGTTGAGCTTTATGGAGTCCCAGCCGACGTCGGCAAAGGAGATCGTCGTCTTCTCCCCCACGCCGCCTCCGCCCGCCGCGCCGCAGCCGGCCAGCGCCGCGACCATGAGCAAAGCCAGAGATAATGCCGTGAATTTTTTCATTGTATTAACCTTCCTTCCGCGTCGTGTGCAAAAGCATAGCCTGCACAGCTTTTCCAAAAAAAACGGCGCCCTGCGCCCGTCCCTCCGGCCTGTCGGAGAGACCGCGCCGATCGCCCTGATACGCCAAGTGGCAACTTCATAATAACACAAAGTTGCCACTTAGTCAAACGCGCGTTTTTGTGGTATAATGAGCCCTGCGCGCGAGGGGGCGCGGAAAATGCAGTTGCGCGCCGCGCGTTTTGCGCATATACTACATTTTACAGGCTTCAGCCGGCGCAGTTTGCGTGGCGGAAAGAGGATGAATATGAAGGACGATTACACGGAGGCGCTCCCGAGGTATCAGCAGATAGCGCTGGAGCTCGCCGCCCGGATAGTGGAGGGGAACGTGCCGGAGGGGGACAAGATATCCGGCCGCTCCGCCATCGCGAGCCAGTTCGGCGTCTCCCCGGAGACGGCGCGGCGGGCGTTTTGCATACTGGCCGATCTGGAGATAGTTTCGCCGGAGAAGGGCAGCGGGACGCGCGTGCTGTCGAAGGAAAAGGCCGCGGGCTTTATTGCGCAGTTTTCCAACCAGAAGAATCTTGAGTCGATCAAGGCGGATATCTCCCGCTGCATCGAGCGGCAGAAAAAAGAGACCGCGCAGATGAACGGGCTGCTCTCCGAGCTTATCAACGCCACCGAGCACTACCGCTCCATGAACCCTCTCGCCCCGTATACGGTGCGCGTCACCGCGTCCTGCCGCTTTCTCGGAAAGACCATTCAGGATGTCCGGCTCTGGCAGAACACCGGCGCGACCCTTGTGGCCATACGGCGCGAGGACAAGCTGCTGCTCTCCCCCGGACCCTATGCGTCGCTGAGGGAGAACGACACGCTGTTTTTCATCACGCAGGATCTGTCCGACAGGAAGGTCAGCGATTTTCTTTTCGGCATTGAAAAATAACGCGGCTGCGGCTATAATTGCATAGATCGGGACAGACCCGGGAGGGAGACGGAGGACTTGCTGTGGATAAACACGAGATGACGGAGCTGCTCAAGGGCGTCGCGGACGGGACGACGAGCGTGGACGACGCGATACTGAGGCTCAAGATGGAGCCGATAAAGGAGATAGAGGACTACGCCAAGGTTGACCTGCACCGCGGGCTGCGCCAGGGCGTGCCGGAGATAATATACGGCGCGGGCAAGACGAGGGAGCATATCCTCGGCATTGCCAGGGCGATGCTGCAAAGCGGGCAGAGGACCGTGCTCGTCACGCGGCTGTCGCCGGAGGCGGCGGAGTTCGTCGCCGCCGAGCTGCCGCTCGAATACAACGCCCTCGCGAGGACCGGGGTCATAGGCGGGCTGCCGGAGCCGACAGGGAAGGGCACGGTCGTCGTCGCCACCGGCGGGACGAGCGATATCCCCGTCGCCGACGAGGCCGCCGTGACGGCGGAGGTGCTGGGCAACAGGGTCGTGCGGCTGTACGACGTGGGCGTGTCCGGCATACACAGGCTTTTGACGCATATGGACGTGATCATGAGCGCGCGGGTCATCGTCGCCGTCGCCGGGATGGAGGGCGCGCTGCCGAGCGTTATCGGCGGCCTCGCCGACTGCCCGGTCATCGCCGTGCCGACCAGCGTGGGCTACGGCGCGTCCCTCGGCGGGATAGCGGCGCTGCTGTCGATGCTCAACTCCTGCGCGAGCGGCGTGTCGGTCGTGAATATAGACAACGGCTTCGGCGCGGGCTATATGGCCAGCATGATAAATCATCTGGACTGACGGCATGGAGCTGAAACAGTTTTTTGAGGAGAACCCGCGCGCCGCGCTGGCCTTCTCCGGCGGGGCGGACTCTGCGTACCTGCTGTACGCCGGGCTGAGCCTCGGCGCGGACATAAAGCCCTACTGCGTGAGCTCCGGCTTCCAGCCGGAGTTTGAGCTGCGCGACGCGCGGCGCCTTGCGCGGGAGCTCGGGGCAAAGCTGGAGATAATAGAGCTCGACGTGCTGGCGAGCGCCGAGATACGGCGCAACGCCGCCGACAGGTGCTATCACTGCAAGCGGCTGATAATGTCCGCCATACGCGCCGCCGCCGCGCGGGACGGGTACGCCCTGCTGCTCGACGGCACGAACGCGAGCGACGAGGCCGGGGACAGACCCGGAATGCGCGCCATAGCCGAGCTGGATGTCCGCTCGCCCCTGAGAGAATGCGGCCTCGACAAGGCCGAAATACGTGAGCTGTCCGGGCGCGCGGGGCTGTTCACCTGGGACAAGCCCGCCTACGCCTGCCTTGCGACCCGGATAAAGACCGGGGAGGAGATAAGCGCGGCGAAGCTCGCCCGGGTGGAGAAGAGCGAGGAGGCGCTGTTCGCGCTCGGCTTCTCGGATTTTCGCGTCCGCCTGAGCGGGGAGGCGGCGCTGCTGCAATTCACGCCGGGGCAGCTCGCCGCAGCGCTCGCGCGGCGCGACGAGATAGAGGGGCTGCTGCGCCCGTTTTTTGAGACTATAGATTTTGACCCTGAGGGGAGGGCGAAAAGCCTTTGAAAATACTGTATTTTGACTGCGCCATGGGCGCGGCCGGGGATATGCTGATGGCGGCGCTGCTGGAGCTGCACCCGGCGAAGGAGGACTTTTTGGCGCGGCTCAACGCGGCGCTCGCGGGCAAGGCCGTCGTATCGGCCTCGCCGGACGTCAGGCGCGGCATCTGCGGCACGCATGTGAGCGTTGTCATCGACGGCGAGGAGGAGGGCGACGCCCATGGTGGGCGGCACCGGCACACCGGCGTGAAGGAGCTGCTTTCGCTCATCGACGGCATCCCGGCCGATGAAAAGGCCAGAGCCGACGCGCGCGCGGTGTATTCGCTCATTGCCGACGCGGAGAGCCGCGTCCACGGCGCGCCGATGGAGAACATCCATTTTCACGAGCTGGGCTCGCTCGACGCGCTGGCGGATGTCGTCGGCGTCTGTATGCTGATAAACGAGCTTGCGCCCGGGCTGATAGCCGCGTCGCCTGTGCACGTGGGCTGCGGCACGGTCAACTGCGCGCACGGCGTGCTGCCCGTCCCGGCTCCGGCCACCGAGCTGCTGCTCCGCGGCGTGCCGATATACGGCGGCGAGACCGAGGGCGAGCTGTGCACGCCGACGGGCGCGGCGCTGCTGAAGCATTTTTGCGCGCGCTTCGGCGCGATACCGGCGATGCGCGTTACCGCGGCGGGCTACGGCACGGGAAGAAAAGACTTTGCAAACGCGAACGTCGTGCGCGCGCTGCTCGGCGAGAGCGGAGACGGCGGGGACGAGGCGCTTGAGCTGCGCTGCAATCTCGACGACATGACGCCCGAGGAGCTGGGCTTTGCGCAGGAGGAGCTTTTCCGCGCGGGCGCGCTGGACGTGTATACGGCAGCGCTCGGCATGAAGAAGAGCCGCCCCGGTGTGCTGCTCTGCTGCCTGTGCCGCGAGAGCGAGCGCGAGGCCGTGGTGAGAGCCATGTTCAAAAACACCACGACGCTCGGCATAAGGGAAAGCCTCTGCCGCCGGTATACCCTCGACCGGGGCTTTGAGACCGTGGAGACCGGGTACGGCGCGGTGTCCGTCAAGACCGCGTCCGGCTGGGGCGTGAGCCGCCGCAAGGGCGAATACGAGCAGCTCGCGAGGATAGCCCGCGACACCGGCAGACCCCTGCGCGAGATAGAGAACGAGCTGGAGCAGGACCGCCGCAAATAAAAAAGCCCGCCCGCACAGGCGGGAGAGCCTTAGCGGGGGAGTCCCCTCTAATCAAATCGAGCGAAGCGGATATAAGCGCCAAAGGCGCTGCTCCACCAATAAAAACAGCACCCCTGTCGGGGTGCTGTTTTTATTGGTGGAGAGTGGCGGACTCGAACCGTCGACCTTCCGCGTGTGAGGCGGACGCTCTAACCAGCTGAGCTAACCCTCCGGATAGCTTGTTTATGATAGCATATCCTCCAGACGATTTCAAGAGGAAATTTTCCGACGCCCTGGAAAAATTTTCCGACGCCATGGAAAACTTTCCGGGCTTTTCAGAAAAATATAGTTGACAAGCCGTCCCGCGTCTGATAAAATTCCTATTGCTGTTTGAAAAACACATGGCGGCATAGCTCAGCTGGCTAGAGCATGCGGTTCATACCCGCAGTGTCCCCGGTTCGAATCCAGGTGCCGCTACCAAACAAAGGCGCAGCGTAAAAACTGCGCCTTTTATACGGCCCGTTGGTCAAGTGGTTAAGACACCGCCCTTTCCCGGCGGTAACATGGGTTCGAATCCCGTACGGGTCACCACGGATTTTGGGGGAGCAGCCGCTCCCTTTTTCTGTAAACGGAGGCTTAGCTCAGCCGGTTAGAGCGCATGCTTCACACGCATGAGGTCGACGGTTCGATTCCGCCAGTCTCCACCACCTAGATAGCCCACAAAGTA
>JAYFNM010000102.1:0-9099 GCA_034933465.1 Oscillospiraceae bacterium
GACCGGTTTTTCGTGTGCGCTGGTCCTTATTTTTTCGCGCTGAGCTTTTTTATCTGGATCTTCGCGGCGCGCTTGGCGGCATAGGGCAGGATCTTCTTCATGCCGGCCTCGCGCGTGACCATCTCCGAGCACTCCGGCAGATCGCGGCTGAGATGTATCGCGTCGAACTTGCAGCGGGTGGTGCACAGGCCGCAGCCGATGCACTTGTTCGGGTCAACGACGGACGCGCCGCAGCCGAGGCAGCGGGAGGTCTCCGCTTTCACCTGCGCCTCAGTCAGCGCACCGGCCGCGTCGGCCTCCTGCCGCGCGGGCACATGCAGCTTGTCGATGGGCAGGACGACGTTCTTTTTGTCGAGCTCGATGTAGTCCCGGCGGTTGCGGCCGAGGGTCAGCGAGGTCTTCGGGCGCATGAAGCGGTGCAGCGATATGGCGCCCTCGCGGCCGGCCGCTATCGCGTCGATAACGAACTTCGGCCCGGTCAGCACATCTCCGCCGGCAAAAATGTCCCTCTGCGCGGTCTGACAGGTCAGCTCCGCCGCCTTGACGGTGCCGTTTTTGTTGAACTCCATGGCCTCCGGCGCAATGCCGCCCAGCTCGACCTTCTGGCCGATGGCGGCGATGACCGCGTCCGCCGGCAGCTCCTCGAATTTGCCCGTGCCGACCGGCTTGCGGCGACCCTTCCCGTCCGGCTCGCCGAGCTCCATGAGCTCCACCCTGAGCGCGCTGACCGCGCCATCCGTGCCGAGCGCCTCTACAGGCGCGGCAAGGAAGCGGAATTCGACCTTCTCGGCCGCGGCCTCCTCTATCTCTATGGCTTCCGCGGGCATCTCCTCGCGGGTGCGGCGGTAGACGACGGTGACCTTCTCCGCGCCGAGGCGCTTTGCCGAGCGCGCGACGTCGAGCGCGACATTGCCGCCGCCGACGACTATAACGGTCCTCCCAAGCGCGGGCGCGCTGTCCTCCGCGAGCGCGTGCAGGAAATCGACCCCGGAGAACACGCCCTTCAGCTCCTCGCCCGGGATGGCGAGCTTTGCGCCGGCCTGCGCCCCGATGGCGAGATAGAAGCCCTCATAGCCCTCGTCGCGCAGCGCCTGTATGCTGAGGTCTCTGCCGATCTCCACGCCGCAGCGTATCTCGACGCCCATCTCCCTGAGCACGGCGATCTCCGCATCGACGACGTCCTTTTCGAGCTTGTACTTCGGTATGCCGTAGCGCAGCATACCGCCGGGAAGCGGGTTGCGCTCGAACACGGTGGGGAAGTAGCCCATCTGCGCGAGGTAATAGGCGCAGCTCAGTCCGGCGGGACCTGCGCCGATAACGGCGACCTTGCGCCCGTCGAATCTTCCGTAGCGCTTCATAGACTGTATGGGCGGGATATAGCGGGTCTGCGCGTTCAGGTCGCGGTCGGCGACAAATTTCTTGACGGCGTCTATGGAGACGGCCTTGTCCAGGCTCACCCTGGTGCAGGCGTCCTCGCAGCGCTTGTTGCAGACGCGGCCGCATACGGCGGGGAAGGGGTTGTCCTGTTTTATGAGCGCGAGCGCCTCTGCGTATTTCCCCTCGCCCGCGAGCTGCAGATAGCCCTGAATGGCGATGTGCGCGGGGCAGGCGGTCTTGCAGGGAGCGGTGCCGCTGTCGTAGCAGTTGGTGCGCGCGTCGTAGCGGTAGTTCGGGTTCCAGCGCTCCACGCCCCACTCGTTGTCGTCCGGCAGGTCGCGGACGGGGTATTTCACCTCGCCCTCGCTCGTGCAGAGCTTCTGGCCGAGCTTCACCGCGCCGCCGGGGCAGACCTCGACGCACTTGCCGCAGGCGACGCACTTCTCCTTGTCCACGTGCGCCACATAGGCGCAGCGGGACAGGTTCGGGCTCTGGAAAAACTGGCTCGCGCGCAGGGCGTTGCAGGTGTTTATGTTGCAGTTGCAGATGCCTATGCACTTCTCCGGCCCGTCCAGGTTCGTGACCTGATGCACGCAGCCGAGCTCCTCCGCCCGGTTGATGATCTCCATCGCCTCGTCATAGCTGATGTAGCGGCCGCGGCCGCTCTCCACGGCGTAGTCCGCGAGCACGGAGGTCGCGATGCACATGTCATTGTAGTCCTCGCCGCTGCCCTCGTCTATCGTCTCGTGCGACATGCGGCAGACGCAGGGCATGACCGCGAATTTGTCCGCGTATTTTTTCATCCAGTAGGACAGGTGCTCGCTGCTGACCGACTGCGTCTCGTGCGCTATCGCCTGCTCCACCGGCACGACGTGCATGGCGAGCCCCGCGCCTCCGGGAGGGATCATCTGGGTCAGGCCGACCAGCGGCTCAAAGGCCATGCGGTCGAATATGTAGGTGGACTCCACGTGCTCATCGACCATGGACTGCTTCATGCCCATGTATTCGCCGCTGCCGACGATGAAGGGGGGCACGGCGTATTTGCGCCCCTCCGTCTTCGTCTCCTCAAAGTCGCACACGCCGACCTGAACGAGCCGGTCGAAGATGGGCTTGAGCTCCGAGAACGGGCGCTTGTTGAGCTTCTCCAGCTCCGCGATGGTGTAGTACCGGTGGATCTTCATCTTCAGGGCGACCTCGGCCATCTCGTCCGTCACCCAGGGGTCGAGGCCGTAATACTCCGCGTCGCTGGTCTTGATCTCCTTGACGAATTTCCGATCCGTGATGTGCAGGGCAAGCTTCTGTATGAGCGGCCTCGCCTCTTTCGCGAACTCTATGTCGGGCTTCATCGTCGTCCACTTGTCGTACTGCTCCTGCCACATTTTGTCGCCGTACCTGGTATCGGGCATACATTCATCCTCCTTCAAATCTTCTCCGCTTGTTATATTGTTGACGCTGCTTTTCCTTTATAATACAATCAGCCCCGCGCCTTGTCAATCGGCAAATAGGGTAAAAGAGACAGGCTGCCGCGCCCGGGCGTCTTGAAAAACCGGTCGGATTATGCTACGCTGTCTGCGTGAAACCTGAGACGAAGCTGCAAGAGAGATAGAGAGGGCATAAAAATGAGTGATATTGCGAAGATCCTCGTCGGCGTCGGCATTCCGCTTTTCGGGACGACGCTGGGCGCGGCAATGGTGTTTTTCATGCGCGGCGAGATGAAGCCGCGGCTGCAGAAGGCGCTGCTGGGCTTTGCCTCGGGCGTGATGATCGCGGCGGCGGTCTGGTCGCTGCTCATCCCCGCCATAGACATGGCGGAGGCCGCGGGGGCGGTCGCGTGGGTGCCTGCACTGGTCGGCTTTCTGGTCGGCATCGGCTTCCTGCTGCTGCTTGACAGCCTCATCCCGCATCTGCACATGGACGCCGAGGCTCCCGAGGGCAAGCCCTGCGGCCTGGGCAAGTCGCTGATGCTGGTGCTGGCGGTGACGCTGCACAATATCCCGGAGGGGATGGCCGTGGGCGTGGTGCTCGCGGGGATGCTCTCCGGCGGCTCTGTCATCACGACGGCCGGAGCCTTCGCGCTGGCCATAGGCATCGCCATCCAGAACTTCCCGGAGGGGGCGATCATCTCCATGCCGCTTGTCGGCACCGGGCTGACGAAGGGCAAAGCCTTCCGATACGGCTTCCTCTCCGGCATCGTGGAGCCGGTGGGCGCGCTGATAACCATATTGCTGACCGCTCTTGTGACGCCCGTCCTGCCGTATATTCTCGCCTTTGCCGCGGGGGCGATGATCTATGTGGTGGTGGAGGAGCTTATCCCCGAGGCGCAGGCGGGGGAGCACTCAAACATCGGCACTGTCGGCGCCGCCCTCGGCTTTGCCCTGATGATGGTTCTGGACGTGGCGCTGGGCTGAGCGCGGGCGACCCGCGTTGCCGCCTCAGCCGGCTATGGCTCTTGCCGCGACGATCGCGCCCACACCGAGCAGCACGCTCAGCGCGATATACAGGAGCGCCGCGAGCGAAGCCCCCTTATGGAGCAGCTCAAAGCTCTCGAAGGCAAAGGTGGAGAAGGTCGTAAAGCCGCCGCATATGCCCACCCTGAGCAAAAGCAGCAGCTTTGGGTCGAGGCTTCTGCCGCCGGGCGTCCAAAAGGCGACAAGGCCTATCAGGAAAGCGCCGGCAATGTTGATGCAGAGCGTTTTTATCGGGAACGCGCCGCTCTCCGAGACCGGGATAAGCCCTATGAGATATCTGCATACCGTGCCTATGAAGCCGCCTGTTCCAACGATGATACAATCGAGCATGGCCGTGACCCCCAATAAAAAAATAGCAGAAGTCATCAGCCGTCAGGCGGTTCTGGAATATCCAAGGGAGAACTTCATTCCCATAGTACTAAGCTGTGCCTGAGCGCCTTTTTTCATGCGTATCGCAGGGCGCGCGGCGACATGCCGCAGCTGAAAGCTCAGGTTTTTTGATGAGCGGAAACGAAAAAGACACCCGAAGGTGTCTTTTTCGTTTGGTGCGCGAGGCAATCTGGTGCGCGAGGCGGGACTTGAACCCGCACGTCCGGAGTGGACACTAGAACCTGAATCTAGCGAGTCTGCCAATTCCACCACTCGCGCGTCTCTGGAACGCTTGATTATAATAGCATCCGGGGCATTTCTTGTCAAGTGCTTTTTAGACAATCCTCTCAAATTTTGCTTTACATCATGGGGGCGAAATGATATATTGGTTTTAATATTAGCGTTGCCGCTCAGGCACGCATGAGGGGATATATAATGAATATTGATCGTGCGGCGCTCAAGAATCAGGCTCGGGGCGTCATTCATAATTCCAACCCGAAGGTCATTTATGCCGGCCTGCTATACCTTGCCCTGTGCATCCTCGTCAACTTCCTGTCAATAAGGCTGCTGGGCGTCGGCTTCACCGAGGAGAACCTGACGCAGTACATGCAGCACATCGAGAACGGAAACCTCGACTACGCGATAGAGTATCTGCGCTCCCTGTCTCCCGCGCCCTCGGCGTACTTCATCGATCTGGCGATGCAGATAGTGTCCACGGTGGTCTCGGTCGGCTTCGTTATCTTCCTGCTCAACACCATCCGCGGCGCCGCCGCCTGCTTTGGCAACCTGCTCGACGGCTTCGGTATCTTCTTCCGCATCATCCTTCTGAGCCTCCTCCAGTGGCTCTTCATAACGCTCTGGACGCTGCTGTTCATCGTGCCCGGCATAATCGCCGCGTACAGATACCGTCAGGCGACCTACATTATGCTCGACCACCCGGAGATGTCCGTTTTGAAATGCATCAGCGAGAGCAAGCGCATGATGAAGGGGCATAAATGGGAGCTGTTCGTGCTCGACCTGTCCTTTATCGGCTGGAGCTTTCTGGCGCTTATCCCCTATATCGGCTATGCCGTCCAGGTCTGGACGCTGCCCTATATCAGCACGACTCTGGCGCTCTATTACGAAGCTCTCCGCACCGCGCCGTCCGCGGACGACGCCGGCGGCTCCGCCCCCTTCCGGGTATAGAGGAGCGGCCTTTCCCAACAACTGAAAATCCCGCCGCGTTCGCGGCGGGATTTTTCTGCGGGTCAGTACATCATCGAGAAGAGCTGCGGCTTCGGCTTGTATTTTACGCCGGAGACCAGCCCCATCGCGGCGAACATCGTCATCATCGACGAGCCTCCGTAGCTGAAGAAGGGCAGCGTGATGCCGATAACGGGCGTGATGCCGATGCACATCCCGATGTTGATGAAGGTCTGGAAGGCGACCGCAGAGGCGACGCCTACGCAGATGAGCATGTCGAAGGTGCGGCCGGAATGGATGCCGACGCGGACGCAGTGGACGATGATTATCGTCAGCAGCAGCACCACGACAAGGCAGCCTATCATGCCGAGCTCCTCGCCCACGCAGGAAAAGATAAAGTCGGTGTGCTTGCCGGTGAACACCGTCGTGGTGTGCTCGGGGTCAACGCCGGTCAGCCGGCCGGAGGCGAGGGTGAGCTTGCTCTGCGTGGTCTGCCAGGTTATGCCGTAGCCGTCCGGGTCAACGGAGGGGTCGTAGGGCGCGACAAGGCGCAGCTTCTGGTAGTCCTTAAGAAAATAGTTCCACAGCAGCGGCACCACGGCCGCGACAGCCGCCCCGCCAATGGCAAACCAGTAGAGCCGGACGCCGAGCGCGAAAAACATGGTCAGGAAGATGCAGAGGATGATAGCGGCGCTGCCGAGGTCAGACGAGACCACGACTATCATGCCGAAAACTATCATGAAGTGCCCCGCCATCTGGACGATGGACATGAAAGCGTTGATATCCTTATATTCCTTTAGGTAGGTCATCTGCTTGGCGGCAATAATGATGTATATGACCTTGATGACCTCCGACGGCTGTATGCCGATTCCGGCGAAGCGTATCCAGCTCTTGTTGCCGGTGCCGTCGTCCTGCCCGAAGATGACCAGCGCCACGAGCAGCAGCACGTTGATGATACACAGCCATTTCCACTGGTCGCCGAGCAGGTCCGCGTCGATGATGGTCAGCAGGACGAAGGCCGCGATGCCGAGGAACATGGAGAAGGTCTGGACGATGACATACTTGCTCGGATTCGCCAGTGCGCCGGCCGCCGCCATGCCGACGGTCGCCTTGTGGACTATGTATATGCCGAAGAGCGAGCATATTACGCACATCACGAGCAGGAAAATATCCGCCCGCTGCATGAATTGTTTAACATATGGTTTTATCTTTTTTATGAAAAAACACCGCCTTTCCACCGCCCGAGAGGTGTTGCGCCGCGGCGGATTCCCGCGCTGCCGGGCTGCGCGGACACTGATATCACCAAATTACGACGTTCGCACAGAGCGTATTTTATCACATTATTGCTCTTTACGCAACGGCATAAACGGTGTTATAATAACAAAAGTGTAAATTCTGAAGCTTGGAGAGAGCAATGCCGACATATATAACCGAAAGTGAACATGAGACCGAACAGCTCGGCCGGGGCTTCGCGGAGAAGCTGCCGGGCGGCACGGTAGTCGCCATGTACGGCGAGCTGGGTTCGGGGAAGACCGCCTTTGTGCGCGGTATGGCGAAGGGCATGGGGCTGGACTGCCGCGTGTCCAGTCCGACATTTACGATAGTCAACGAGTATCTGGGCGACCGCGAGCTCATCCATTTTGACATGTACCGCCTCTCAAGCGCCGACGAGCTGTTTGAGATAGGCTGGGAGGATTATCTCAGCCGGGGCGCCGTGTGTGCCGTGGAATGGAGCGAGAATGTGCGGGACGCCTTTTTTGGCGACGAGATCGCCGTCCGCTTTGAGAAGCTGGGCGACAATGAGCGCAGAATAACGATAGGGGAGGCCGAAGAATGCTGATCCTCGCTTTTGAATCGTCCGCGAAGGCGGCCTCCGCGGCGCTCTGCCGCGACGGGAGCCTTGTCTCCCAATACAGTCAGTGCAGCGCGCTCACGCACAGCCGCACCCTGCTGCCCATGGCGGAGGATATGCTGAGAAACGCCGGCCTCTCGCTGGGGGACGTCGAGCTGCTGGCCGTCGCGCAGGGTCCGGGTTCCTTTACGGGGATACGTATAGGCGTGTCTATGGTCAAGGGCCTCGCCTGGGCGGGGGACAAGCCCTGCGTCGGCGTGTCTACGCTGGAGGCGATGGCCTGGCACGGGCTCGCCGCCGGAGGATACGTCTGCCCGGTGATGGACGCGCGGCGCGCGCAGGTATACAACGCGCTCTTCGAGATACGCGGCGGGAGGCCGGTGAGGCTGAGTGACGACAGGCCGAAGGCTCTGTCGGAGCTGGCCGACGAAGTGCGCGCGCTCGGCGCGCCCGTCTTCCTCGTGGGCGACGGCAGCGCCATAACCGGCGCATACCTCACCGAGCACGGCATAGAGCACCGCGTCGCGCCGGAGAATCTTGTCTGGCAGAGCGCGTGGGGCGTGGCCATGGCCGCGGCGGACAAGACGCCCGGCACGGCGGATTCCCTGCTCCCGGTCTACCTGCGCCTGTCGCAGGCCGAGCGCGAGCGGCAAAAGAGATTGAGCAAGCCATAAATAGCCCCCCGGCTATTTTGGCCGCATGACCCGCCCGGCGACGCGGCGGGGACACGGCATATACACAAAACCTTATCGCCCCGCGGCATGTCCTTTCCGCGCCGCCGCGCGATAAAAACAGAAGGAGAACGAGAACATGAGCAAAGTATGCGTATTCGACCATCCCCTTATCCAGCACAAGCTGTCCATCCTGCGCGATAAGAGCACGAGCGTCAAGGAGTTCCGCGAGCTTATCTCAGAGATAGCGATGCTGATGTGCTACGAGGCGACGCGCGACCTGCCCCTCGAAGAGGTCGATATCGAGACCCCCATAGCCGTGGCGCAGTGCCACCGTATCGCCGGAAAGAAGCTGGCAATAGTGCCCATCCTCCGCGCGGGTCTCGGCATGGTTGACGGAATGGTCAGCATGATGCCGAACGTCAAGGTCGGGCATATCGGCCTCTTCCGCGACCCTCAGACTCTAGAGCCGGTGAAGTATTATTTCAAGATGCCCCCCGATATAAAGGAGCGCGACGTCATCGTCGTAGACCCCATGCTCGCCACCGGCGGCTCCGCCTCCGCGGCCATCACCTTCCTCAAGGAGGTCGGCGTACAGCACATCAAGCTGATGAGCATCATCGGCGCGCCCGAGGGCGTGGACAGGCTACAGCATGATCATCCCGACGTGGACATCTTCGTCGCCGCCCTCGACAGCCACCTAAACGAGCACGGCTACATCGTCCCCGGTCTCGGCGACGCCGGCGACCGCATCTTCGGCACCAAGTGAGTTTCCGGCCAACGGCATAAAAAAAGCCTGCTGCAAAGCGGGGCGGTCAAGACCGCCCCCTGCGGAGGATTGTGTAGCATATGAAGCGGGTACACAGTCCGCCGGGTCGAGTTCCGACCCGGCCGCGTTTGCAGCAGGCTCTTATTTTATTCTTCTTCCTCCTCCTCGGGGACGTCTATCAGCACCCAGGAGGAGTTGTCGGGCAGATAGTTCTCCACGACCGGCACGAGCCTGTCGTTCACGCTGCCTATCTCAACATTGCCGGCGATATCCTGCACATTGTAGGGGTAGGCGTACATGTCGGTCGGGTAATACACCCGGTCGTACATCTTCATGAACAGCACCGCGTTTTGCCCGTTGGTATCGTCAGCCCGCACAAGGGAGGGCGCGCTGTTGCAGTATATCGAGAGC
>JAYFNM010000103.1:0-22181 GCA_034933465.1 Oscillospiraceae bacterium
AGAACACCTGCTCGAACCCCGCCTATGTCTGGGTCGAGATGCGCATTCCCACCGCGCTCCTTGACCTCGGTGCAGACGGCCAGTACAAGCCCGGCACTCTGGAGAGCAAGAACGCGCTGCACTACAACACCTATGGCTACTTCATGCCTAACTACCACACAAGCGACTACACCAAATCTCCTGTTGCTGACGGAATACTTGATGCCGATCTGAACCCGACCTACGCCAATGCTGTCGATCCTGACGACGGCCTCTGGAACGACTTCGTGATCGTCGGAACCGACGGCGACTTCACCGTCCTCCGCTCCACCATGGTAAAGCCTCTGCCTGCCGGAAAGGTCTCCATGCCCGCCCTCAGGCAGCTCTATATGGACTGGCGCGTTATGCGCACGGCCAGCGGGGACTTCACCCTCCCGAACGGCAGCACCTATCCCGCCGCCGGCTCCTGGAATGTCACTGTCACAGCATACGCGATACAGGCTCAGGGCTTTGCGGATGTCAACGCCGCAGTTGCCGCGTATGCCACGAACGGGACCAAATAACTTATCCCCCCCACCCCCCCCAGCACATACTACTCTGCCCCAGCAACCTCCCCCTCCCGAACCCCGGAGGGGGAGGCCATAGAAGAATGTCCGGAGCGCGCAGCCCCGGATACGCTTCTATGGCTATATCGCGGTTTACATAACACCAGGCAAATAATACCATCCCCGTATCGGCACGGCAGGGCTTCAGGCCGCCGGGAGACGGAGAGAGGGGCACATATGAGCAAAAAACGGGTTTTCATCCTTGCGATTCTGGTCTGCTGTCTCGCTGTTGCCACAACAGCTTCCTTCGCCCTGTTCACGGCCTCCGAGACGGCGCACAATGTCATCACCACCGGCCGCGTTTCGATACAGGTGCAGGAGCTCATCTATTCCGGGGACGGGGAGCCGCTCGGCTCCGCCGGACCTTTGAGCGTCATGCCCGGCTCGGAGATCAGCCGGACGGTTCAGGTGAAAAACGGCGGCGACGCTCCCGCGTGGATAAGGCTAAAGGTGGAGAAGACCATCACGCTTGCCGGCGACGCGACAGAGCCTGATCTTTCGCTTATCACGCTCGACCTGAACACCGCCGCTTGGACGGAGAAGGATGGCTATTTCTACTACAATTCCAGGCTCGAGCCCGGACAGACCACGGCTCCGCTCTTTACCACCATCACCTTCGCCGGCCCCGGCATGGGCAACAAGTATCAGAACAGCGTCGCCTCGGTCAACGTGAGGGGGGACGCGGTGCAGACGGCCAACAACGGCGCGTCGGTTCTCGATGCTGCCGGCTGGCCCGCCGCTTGAGAGGAGGCTGAGGCATGAACAGAAAGCTTAAAAAAATTCTTGCGATAGCCCTCTGCCTGATTATGTCGCTGGGCTTCCTTGCCGCTGCGGTCGAGGGCAGCGCCGACTTTGAGGGCGAGAGCGACCCGACCGGGGCGGAGACGGGCAGGGAAGGCTCGGTCTGCGCCTGCGCGGGCGCCGACGAGGAAAAGGCGGCCGCGGATTTCGCGCATCAAAAGGGCTGCCCGCTGTTCTTTCCGCAGCTCTACACAGGACTGATGGCGGCGGCATCCGGCGAGGCGGTCGAAGCGCTCGTGGCGGGACTTACCGAGACGGATGCGGCGGACTTCAGAGCGAGCCTTACCGAGAGCGAGCGAGCCGCGCTCGCGGCGCATATCAGCGAGATAGCCCCCGGCGGGCTTTCTGAGACGCCGCAGGCCGGCGGTCTGAGCGCCGCCGCGTTTATCTCCGCCGTGACGGGGCAGAGCTCCGGCGGCGAGATTCAGCTCTCCGCCGCGCCGCGCGCGGCCGAGCCGGCGACCGGCTCCGAGAGCCTTGTGAAAAAAAAGACCGCCGCCGTCAACGCGGACGGGTCGTATACTGTCTCCATAGAGGCCTACGCTTCCGACGTGCTTGACGCCCGCCTCGCAGCCGGGGCGGTGCTCAAGGACGTCGTCAGCCCGTATTTTGAGATACCCGAGGGCACGTCGGTCAGCCTTTACACCGCGGCATACAATGCCGACGGGACATATGCGGAAAAAACCGCGGTCACGGCGGAGGCCGGGATAAGCGCGGGAATTTCCGGGAGCACGGTCTCCGCCACGGGCTTTGACTATAGCGCCGCCTGCCTTTCCGCGACTGCGAAGGGCGACGGCTCCTTCGGCGCGAAGCTGATAGTCGAGTATACGATAAAAGCCGCGGCGGGCTTCTGGGGCGGCAACAAAGTCCCCGCGGCCGCGGCCAACTCCGGCCTGTACACCGCGGAGGACGTCCTCATAGAGAACTTCGAGCAGCACAGGGTCAATGCCCCCATATCCGTGCCGGATATCACGGCGACCGATAGAAACCTCTATCTTCTCAACACCGCGCCGACGGCCGCGGAGCTCTGCGATTTTGTGCTCCCCACCGGCGGAGACCTGTGGATGACGGCCTATGTGAATGTCACCGGCCCGACCGCGGATAAGACCGCCGGCAACACCGCCGACACGGGCAACATCACCCTGACCGTGACCGCCTCTTCGAAACAAAGCGGAGCCGGCGCGGACGGAGCTGCCGCGCAGCCCGTCTCTAAGACCGCGACGGCGAATGTCAGGGTCTTCAAGCCAACTGTGACCTTCCGGGACAGCGAAATCTATCTCGGCGAGAGCGCGGATTACGCGGCCAACGCCGCCGGCACGGTCTGGAAGCACGGGGAGACCGCCGATACCGCCGCGGTCATGACCGGCTCCGCGCCGGCGCTTGCGTTTGAGTATACTCCGGCCGCCGCCGCCTTCACGACGGACACCGACGTGGCCGTAAAAACGTTGATAGGCTCGACCGACGTCACAAGCCATACCGCGTTTGCAAACGCCGGCCACGCGGCGTCCGATCATCAGTTCACCGTGACTGTCGCGACCTGTACGCTGACGATCACCGGCCCCGGCGCCGCGGGCGAAAATCAGGGCTTTATCTACAGCGTCGCGGGGCCGGGCGGCCTGAACTTCACCGTCTCCGTCAACGACAACGGGACTGCCGTGATAAGCGGCCTGCCGGTCGGCAGCTACACAGTCTCCGAAAAGGGCTGGTCGTGGCGGCACGCGGCGAGCAGCGTCACTTTGGAGCTGACTGCGCAGGCGCCAAACGGCGCTCCGGCGCTCACATGCACGCCGTCAAAGACATGCCTGTTCAGCGGCAGCGCTTATTCGCACAGCGCCCCCGCCGCGGCGGGCAACTGAAAAGGGGGCTGACTATGGTGCATAACGGAAGTCATTCGAAACCCCAAGGAGCTCCGACCGAGACCGGCCGGAGAGCAGGAGGCGCTTTTCGCCGCGCGGGTTCGGCCACGCTCATTATCTGCCTTGTCCTGCTCGTGCTGCTCTCTGCCGGCGGCACCCTGGCCTGGCTGAGCTTTGAGACCGAGTCTGTGACCAACAGCCTTGAGCCCGGCAGCGTGCCCGTGGAGATCGGCGGTACCTTTGACGCCGGGCAGAGGAGCGGCGTCACCGTCAAAAATATCGGCAACAGCGACGCCTATATCCGCGTCGCTATAGTCGCCAACGCCCTGGACGCGAACGGGAACATTATAGCGGGAACCGCCCCGGCATTTGCGGTAAATACGGAAAAATGGCAGCTTCTCGGCGATTACTACTATTATAAAGGCGCGGTGTCCCCGGGCGAAAGCACGGCGGAGCTCTTTACCGCCCCCGTCGCGGTCGCCGGCGGCGAGCTGAATGTACTGGCCGAGTCGATACAGACGCGCGGCGGCGTCGGAGAACAGATGCCGGAGCAGTATGCATGGGGCGTGACCTGTGCAGACGGCTCGTGGTCATAAGGGGGCGCGGATATGAAAAAGACTGTTAAAGCCATGTCTGCTCTCGCGCTGGCGCTGCTGCTCCTTCTCGGCCTGAGCACCACCGCCTTTGCGGCCTCCTCCGTCACCTATGTGGGCGGCGCGGAGAAATTCGTCTTTCTCGACGGCAGCGAGTATACGCCCACGGATATGTTCGGCGGCTTCAAAAACCTCATGCCCGGCGACGAGCTGACGCAGAATATCACCGTCAAAAACAGCAGCACGACCGCGGAGTATGTCAGGATATATCTGCGCGCCGTGCCCCACGGGGCGGACAACGCCCTCAGCGAAAATGTCGCCGCAAAGACCGACGCCGCGGCCATGCAGGACTTCCTCTCCCAGCTGTCGCTGACCGTCAGTCAGGGCGGCAAGGTTCTCTTTGACGCGAGCCCCGCCGAGCTCGGCGGCTTCGCGGACAAGGTGCTCATCGGCGCTTTTCAGAGCAACGCCAGCGTAGAGCTCAGCCTGACGCTGCATGTCCCGATTGAACTGGGCAACGACTATATGGCGCGCGTCGGCGAGGTGGACTGGGAGTTCACCGCCGAGGAGATACCTTACGCAAAGCCCAAGACCGGCGACGAGAGCGCTCTCGCGCTCTGGACAGCCCTCATGAGCGCAAGCCTCCTGCCGCTCGCCGCGGCCGTGTTTTTCCTACATAAAAAGAAGAATTCCGATTGATATAACGAAAACGGCCGCCAACAGGCAGCCGTTTTCGTTATATCACGCGTGTGCGCCCGCCGTCCACCGACGATATCCCGTCGCGGGACGCGGAACGACACAGGGGTCGTTCCCTACGCGCGGGGCGGGCGGTGCACGACGTCGCGGGGTGCGGAGAAATGCGCTGGCCGTTCCACATGCGCCGTTATCCCGTAACATGCGGCGCGCCTGTTAACCTGTCATCCTGAGGCCGAAAGGCCGAAGGATCTTTCCCTGCGCGGCAGAGGCCGCGATATCGGAAAAGATCCTTCGCTGCGCTCAGGATGACATATTTTGGCGGCCTGCCGTTCCCGCTATACCCCGTAGTGGCGGCTCTGCGTGGCCGCCCGCCGTCCACTCCGGCGGTATCGACCACCCACGTGTGCGCCCGCCGTCCACAGACGATACCCCGGCGCGGGACGCGGAACGACACAGGGGTCGTTCCCTACGCGCGGGGCGGCCGATGACCCACGTCGCGGGGAGGCCGATGCACGGCGATGCACCGGGGCGGCGTTGCGTTATTGTCCTATATAGACCCGAGGGACGCGCTTGGAGACGGCGCAGAGCAGCTCATAGGGGATGGTGCCGGCGGCGTCGGAGAGCTGGTAGATGTCGTTCCTCTCGCCGAAGAGCTCCACCTCGCTGCCGACGTCGGCCTCGGGGTACTGGCTCAGGTCTATCATACACATGTCCATGCAGATGCTGCCGCGCTGGGGCGCGAAGCCACCCGCCACGGCGAAGGAGCATTTGTTGGAGATGACCCTCGGCAGCCCGTCGGCATAGCCGATGGCGAGCACACCCATGCGGGTGCGCGCCGTGGTGACATAGCGCCGCCCGTAGCTCACACAGGTGCCGCTCTCGTAGAACTTGATGGTGCTCACCGTGGTGACAAGGCGCATACAGGGTCTCAGGCCAAGCCGCCCCCCGTCGCCGTAGCCGTAGAGCAGCAGACCGGGGCGCACCATGTCGAGCGCCATCTCAGGGTAATTTGCGACAGCGCCGCTGTTCGCGCAGTGGCGAATCTGAAACACCACGCCGCCCCGCTGCTTCACCGCGTCTATGACGGCAAGAAACAGCCGGAACTGCTCGCGCGTGTAGCGCTCGTTATCCTCGCCCGGCTCGTCGGAGACGGCGAAGTGCGTGTATACGCCCTCCGGGATAAGCCCCGGCATACGGCAGGAGCGCACGACATTGTCCACGCCCTCGTCAAAGTGTATGCCCGAGCAGAGAAAGCCCAGCCGGGACATGCCGGTGTCGAGCTTGATGTGTATTTTCAGCTCCTTGCCGAGCCTTGAGGCGTCGGCCGAATACTCCACGGCCTTGGCAAGGCAGGTGACGGTCTGGGTGAGGTTGTTGTCTATGAGCGTTTCGGTGTACTCATGGGGCGTGTGCCCGAGTATGAGAATGGGCGTGCTTATCCCGCCGCGGCGCAGCTCGAGCGCCTCGTCGAGACAGGAGACGCCCAGATAGTCAGCGCCCTCCTCCTGTAGCAGCCTCGATACGGCCGGCGCGCCGTGCCCGTAGGCGTCCGCCTTGACGATGCCGAGAAAGCGGCAGCCGGCGGGCAGCGAGGCGCGGATGGCCCTGTAATTGCGGCGGAGGTTCGGCAGGCTTATCTCGGCCCAGGTTCTCTTTTGCAGATCGTTCATTTGTGTTCTTCCTTTCCGGATGCCGCGTCGGCGGCGGGAAAAGCGGCTGAAACCGGGGGCGCGCATTCTAAAAGCCCCCGTGCCGGTCGGCTATTTCCAGTTTTCTATCTCACAGCGGACGGTGACGCGCCCGTCGCTCACGAGCTCCGCGCTCACGGGGGTCATGCTCCCGCTGTCGAAGCGCACGACGGCCGAGCAGCTGTCGCTCGACACGAGCTGTACGACGCTCTTCCCGTCCTCGCTCCAAAAGCTCTCCGCATGGCCGTTTTTCAGCGCGTCCACCAGCAGCGGCAGCGCGGACATCGGGGTCAGCCCGCAGGCGTCCAGCTCTCCGGTGTCAACGACTATGCCGTCATAATCTATGGCGGAGCCGCCGGCGGAGAAGCGCGCCCTGACGCCCGAGATGAGCGCCGGCGCGGTGACGGTGACGGTGCACCCGTCCTCGTTCTGCTCGTATTGCAGGGTGAATTCGACTGTCCTGTCCGTGTATTCCGCGCTCAGCTGCGCCGTGAAGGAGAGGTCGCTGCGCCCGGAGAGCCCGGCAGAGAATTGCTCGTACTGTTTTTTCGCGCTGTTTGCGCAGCCCGCGAGCAGCAGGCAGACGGCGAGCAGCGCCGGCAGGCATAGACGTTTCATGCTGTCCTCCAGAAAATGTTATGCTACAGCCTATGCGCCTGCAAGTATTATAATCACCTCCTTTCAATTAGTCAAACCCGAATGTGCGGAAAACGAAGCGCCGCGCGGCGCGGAATATATCGCGAAAACCGGCAGAAAATACAAAAATACTCTTGCCAATTTGGATACAATGTGATAGCATGATTCAAGCGAAGAACGGGAAAATAGCGTTTGAACGACCGACAGAGAGCGGGGGTCACCGGCTGCAAGCCCCCACGGGTCGCCGGCGCTTGGTTCGCCCGGGAGCTCCGGCCAATCCCCGGCGTCGCGGCGCGTTAAGCCGTTTGAGTGCGGCGCTGCGCGCCGAACGTGGGTGGTACCGCGGAAGCAATGCTTTCGTCCCTGTATGGGACGGGGGCTTTTTTTGTTGCCCGGCGACCGGTATAAAATGGGAAAAAATTTTTCTTTGTGCGAGGAGAAGACGATGAAAGATTTAATGCAGGGGCTGAGAGACGCCTCTATCAAAGCGATCCGCGACTGTGACGATACGGAGCTGCTGGAGGCGCTGCGCGTCAGATATCTGGGCAAGAAGGGCGAGCTGACGGCGATACTGCGCCAGATGGGCGGCCTCTCCGCCGAGGAGCGCCCCGCCATGGGTCAGCTCGCAAACCAGCTGCGCGGCGACATCGAGGCCGCCATAGAGGAGCGCAGGCTGGGTCTCGCCGCGGCGCTGCTCGGCAAAAAGCTGGAGCTGGAGGCGCTGGACGTCACCATGCCCGGCGAGGAGCGGCGGCTCGGGCACAAGCACCCGATGTATAACGTGCTCGACCAGATAAAGGACATCTTTGTGGGCATGGGCTTCGAGATAGTTGACGGCCCCGAGGTGGAGCTCGCGGAGTATAACTTCACCAAGCTCAACATCGCCGAGGGTCATCCCTCCCGCGAATGGACCGACACCTTCTATTTTTCCGAGGACAGCCGTGTCCTGCTGCGCACACAGACCTCTCCCATGCAGATACACGCCATGGAGACGCGCGAGCTGCCCATCCGCATCATCGCGCCCGGCCGCGTCTACCGCAAGGACGAGGTGGACGCCACGCATTCCCCGATGTTCCACCAGATAGAGGGCATGGTCATCGACAAGGGCGTCACCATGGCCGACCTCAAGGCCACGCTGAACCTCGTTGTGGAGAAGATCTACGGCAAGGGCACGGTCACGCGCTTTCGCCCGCACCACTTCCCCTTTACCGAGCCGAGCTGCGAGATGGATATCCAGTGCCACAAGTGCGGCGGCAAGGGCTGCCCCACCTGCAAGGGCGAGGGCTGGATAGAGGTGCTGGGCGCGGGCATGGTGCACCCGAAGGTGCTCGCCGGCTGCGGCATCGACCCGGATGTGTACTCCGGCTGGGCCTTCGGCATGGGGCTTGAGCGGCTCGCGCTGGGCGAGTATAAGATCACGGATATGCGTCTCATCTTCGAAAACGACGTCAGATTCCTTGAGCAGTTTTAAGGGGGAGAAAAGTCTATGAAATTATCGAGAAAATGGCTCAACGAGTTCGTTGAGCTGCCTTTGGACGAATATGACGACAAGACCTTCGCCGAGGCGATGACCATCTCCGGCTCCAAGGTCGAGGTGACCGAGGATCTGAGCGAGAGGATAAAGAAGGTCAGAGTGGGCCGGATAGTCTCGCTCGAAAAGCACCCGAATTCCGACCATATGCTCGTGCTGCGGCTCGATGTCGGCGCGGCGGAGACCGTGCAGATCTGTACCGGCGCGTGGAACGTCCATGTGGGCGACCTTGTGCCCGCGGCGCTGGACGGAGCCGTGCTGCCCGGCGGCGCGGTCATAAGAAAGGGCGCGCTGCGCGGCGTCGAGTCCGACGGGATGCTCTGCTCGCTCAGAGAGCTGGAGCTCACCGCGCACGATTTCCCCTACGCGGTCATCAAGCCCGCCGCCATCCTGGGCGACTACCGCCCCACCGACCCCGCCAAGCCCTCCATCCCCGCCGATATAAAGGCGGGCGACAGGATATTCGGCAAGGTTGTCGCCGCGCGGGTCGAGAGCCTTGAGAGCGCGGGCGTGAATGGCTGGAAATGCGCGCTCGATATCGGCGCAGGCCGCGCGGAGACGCTGAGCGACTGCCAGAACATCCACGCGGGCGACCTCGTGGCCTACGATACAGGCCGCGGCGCGGTCTGCTCGACAGACGACCTGCACGCAAGGCAGGAGGAGTTTCCCCACTGCATACCCGACGGCATCCTGATCCTCCACGAGGCTTGCCGCCCCGGAGACGATTTCTGCTCCGTCATCGGCTTCGACGACCATGTGGTAGACTATGAGATAACCCCCAACAGACCCGACTGCCTGTGCACCATCGGCCTTGCGCGCGAGGCGGCCGTGACCTTCGGCAAGGAGCTGCGCCTGCACACGCCGGTCGTAAAGGCCGAGGCCGGAGGGGATATTAACACGCTCGCAAAGATATTCATCGAGGCGCCGGAGCTGTGCCCGCGCTATACGGCGCGCATGGTGAAAAACGTGAGGATAGCCCCGTCGCCGGAGTGGATGCGCGAGCGCATACGCAGCGCGGGGATGCGCCCGATAAACAATATCGTCGATATCACCAACTACGTCATGCTCGAATACGGCCAGCCGATGCACGCCTTTGACTATTCCTGCGTGGACGGCGGCGAGATACACGTCCGCTGCGCCCGCGAGGGGGAGAGCATAAAGACCCTTGACGGGACCGAGAGAAAGCTCAGTCCCTCCATGCTCTGCATCTGCGACGTGGATAAGCCCGTGTGCGTCGCGGGCGTCATGGGCGGCGAGAACAGCGAGGTCGTGGGCGACACGGCGATGGTGCTCTTCGAGAGCGCGAACTTCAATGGCACCTCCATCCGCCGCACGGCGACGGCGCTTGGCATGAGAACCGACGCCTCCTCCCGCTATGAGAAGGGGCTCGACGCGCAGAACACCATCACGGCCGTGCAGCGCGCCTGCGAGCTCATTGAGCTGCTCGGCGCGGGCGAGGTGGTGGAGGGCATTATAGACGTCTACCCCAGGGGCTATACGCAGACCACCGTCAAGCTCGAGCCGGAGAAGATAAACGCCCTGCTCGGCACGGATATAGACGAGGCGACAATGCGCCGCATCCTGCTCGATCTGGGCTTCACCCTCGAGGGCGACACGATCTTCGTCCCGTCCTGGCGCGGCGACGTCGAGCACTACTCCGATATCGCGGAGGAGGTCGCAAGGTTCTACGGCTACAATAATATTCCCACGCGCTTCACCGGCGCGATAAGCACCTGCGGCGGCTTTTCCGAGACGCAGCAGTGCGAGCGCCGCGTGGGCGAGGTCTGCCGCGCCATGGGGCTCGACGAGATCATTACCTACTCCTTCATCAGCCCCTCCTATTACGACAAGATACGTATGCCCGCCGCCTCTCCCCGGCGCGACAGCCTGCGCATCCTCAACCCTCTCGGCGAGGACAGCTCCATCATGCGCACGACCATCCTGCCCTCCATGCTGGAGATATTGACGCGCAACTTCAACTTCCGCAATAAACAGGCCGCGCTCTACGAGATCGGCCGCATCTATCTCAAGCGCCCGGACGGCCTCGCCGACGAGCCGCGGATAGTCTCCATGGGAGCCTACGGCGCGGATATGAGCTTCTTCGTGCTCAAGGGCTGGGTGGAGGAGCTGCTCGACAGTCTCGACGCGGGCAAGCTGCGCTTTGAGGCGGAGCGGGAGAACCCCGCGTATCACCCCGGCCGCTGCGCGAGGGTCTGGGCGGGAGACAGCTATATCGGTGTTCTCGGCCAGATACACCCCGTCGTCGCCGCCAACTACGGCGTGGACGCAGAGCTCTACTGCGCGGAGCTGAGCTTTGAGGCGATGTACGCCGCGAAGGGCGCGCGCCCGGTCTACAGGCCGCTGCCGCGCTTCCCGGCCGTCACGCGGGATATCGCCGTCGTCTGCGACAGCGCCATCCCCGTCGGCGAGCTGAGCGACTGCATCATGGCCAGCGGCGGCGCGTATCTCAAGGGCTGCGAGGTGTTCGACGTCTATACCGGCCACCACATCGCCGAGGGGAGAAAATCCGTCGCCTTCTCGCTCACAATGCGCGCCGACGACCAGACCCTGACCGACGACCACGCCGAGGAGACCGTCGCGCGGGTGCTGCGCGCGCTGGAGGAGAGATTCGGCGCGTCTATGCGCTGATTTTGGAGCGAATTCCCCACCAGAGGCGCAAAATTTAATAATTCTTAACTAATTTATCCCCGTTTTCGACTTTACTTGACATTTTATTCTGGTATAATATGGACATAAGATCGATAAACGAGGAGGGGACATCATGGAAGACGCAACGAGAAAATTTACCGCGCTCGACAGCAAGGCCGAGATGAGGGAGATCCTGTCGTCTGTGTATAACTCCCTCATGGTTAAGGGCTACAACCCGATAAACCAGATTGTGGGTTATATACTCTCGGAAGATCCGACCTATATCACAAACTACAATAACGCCCGTACGCTGATCTGCCGTCTCGACAGGGACGAGTTGCTTCAGGAGCTGCTGAAAAACTATCTGGAGAAAAGCTGACGCGGGCGGGGCGGCGCCGCTGTCCGCCATAGACCGAATTTCCGGCCGGAGAAGTCCGCCGCGGGAGACGCTGTTTCCCGCGGCGGGCGTTTTTTGCCGGCCTTTTTGCGCGTTTGCGCGGTGGAGCGCTACAGCCGCCGCGCGGGCGCAGGAGAAAAATAACTATTGAAAACGGATAGTAAAGGTATATAATACCCAAGATGTTTACCCGGGTCGCGTTTGGAGAAAAAGAGTGCGAATTTGGCGGCAAACTGCGCGAATGGCGCGTTAAACGCGATTATTGGTAAAAATGCTACTATACTAATGCCCGAAATTGCGGTATTATATAGATTATGTTTTGGCCTTGCTCCGGTACTTGATTATTATTATGCAGAGGGTTGCAAATGAAGAAAAAAACAGAGAAAATGGACTTCAACGGCGCGTATTACCTGCATATGGCGCTGTTTGTCCTCCTGGACGCGGTGTTTATAAATCTGTCCGCTTTTCTGGCGCTGCTTATCCGCCATGAGTTTTTATATGCGCTGCTCGCGAGGGAGATATATCTCGAGGCGATAAAGGTGACGGCGATCCCCGGGACGCTTGCCGCGCTGTGCGCGTTTTTCGTTTTCCATATCTATTCGGTCATGTGGGAATTTGCGAGCGATAAGGAGCTTGCGGATGTGGGCATCGCGTCGGTCATGGCCGCCGCGCTGTATATGCTCGCGGCCATGATAATGGGCTATCATCTCCCGCGCAGCTTCCCGTTCCTGTTTGCGATGGTGCTCTTCCTGCTCGTCAGCGCCTCAAGGATGCTGTTCAGAGCCATCGTCGTCAAGTCGAGCGGCCTGAGCGTGCAGGGGCTGAAAAACCGCAGAAAGAGGAAGCGCACCATGCTCATCGGCGCGGGCTCCGGCAGCTCGATGGCTGTAAAGGAGTTTGCCACCAGCGACAATTCCAACAACAACGTCGTCTGCATCGTCGACGACGACAAGAGCAAGCACGGCCGCCGCGTCCGCGGCGTCAAGGTTATCGGCGGCCGCGAGTGCATCGCCGACGCCGTAAAGAAATACGACATCGAGGAGATCGTGTTCTGCATCCCGTCCGCCCCGGCGCACGTGCGCAACGAGCTGCTCGAGATATGCAGCGCCACCGGCGCAAAGCTGAAGATCCTGCCCGCGCTCGCGCAGCTCGCCAACGGCGAAGTCTCCGTCAGCCGGATAAGGGACGTGAGCATAGACGATCTTCTGGGCAGAACGCAGGTTTTGACGGACAGCGCCGCCGTCGCGGAGAAGGTGCGCGGAAACACCGTCCTCGTGACCGGGGGCGGCGGCTCCATCGGCAGCGAGCTCTGCCGCCAGTTGGCGGCGATGTCGCCGGGACGGCTCGTCATCTTCGACATATATGAGAACAACGCCTATGACATCCAGCAGGAGCTCAAGCGGAATTATCCGGAGCTTGACCTTGTGGTGCTGATAGGCTCCGTGCGCGACGAGCGCCGGATAGACTATGTTTTCGATACCTACAGACCGGCCGTGGTCTGCCACGCGGCGGCGCACAAGCACGTGCCGCTCATGGAGGACAGCCCCGCCGAGGCGATAAAGAACAACATCTTCGGCACATATAACGTCGCGCGGGCGGCCGGGGAATACAAGACCGGCCTCTTTATCCTGATCTCCACCGACAAGGCGGTCAACCCCACCAACGTCATGGGCGCCACAAAGCGCATGTGCGAGATGATAGTGCAGTCCATGAACGGGCGCAACAGCACGAAATATATCGCCGTCCGCTTCGGGAACGTGCTCGGCAGCAACGGCAGCGTCATCCCGCTGTTCAAAAAGCAGATAGCCGAGGGCGGCCCCCTGACCGTCACCGACAAGCGCGTGACCCGCTTTTTCATGACCATTCCCGAGGCCGTGTCGCTTATCCTGCAGGCCGGAGCCTACGCCAAAGGCGGCGAGGTCTTCGTGCTCGACATGGGCAAGCCCGTGCGCATAGACGATATGGCGCGCAAGATGATCCGCCTGAGCGGGCTTGAGCCGGACGTCGATATCAAGATAGAATACACCGGGCTCAGACCGGGCGAGAAGCTCTACGAGGAGCTGCTGCTCAAGGCCGAGGGCCTGCAGAAGACCGACAACGACCTGATATATATCGGCCATCAGGCGCAGTATACGCCGGAAGAGATACAGGAAAAACTCGACTCGCTCCGCGAGGTGCTGTACGCGCCGAACCGCGAAGTGCGAGAGCGCGTTCTCTCCCTCATACAGGAGGCCGAGGACGACAGCTACGACCCGATAATCAACGAGGACGAGGAAGAACTGACCCGCGTCTGACACCGACTACAGATTAAAGAGGCAATTAAATGAGAAATATCCCGTTTTCACCGCCGGACATCTCCGAGAGAGAAATTGAAGAGGTCGCCGCGGCGCTGCGCTCCGGCTGGATAACCACCGGGCCGCGCACAAAGCAGTTTGAGAAAAACATCGCCGAGTACTGCGGCAGCGCCCGCGCCGTCGGCCTGAGCTCAGCCACCGCCGCGCTGGAAATGACGCTCAGGGCGCTGGGCGTCGGCTCCGGCGACGAGGTCATTACCACCGCCTATACCTACACCGCCACCGCCTCGGTCGTCTGCCACGTCGGCGCGAAGCTCGTGCTGGTCGATACGGAGAAGGACTCCTACGAGATAAACTACGAACAGCTTGCCGCCGCCATTACGGAGAAGACGAAGGTCGTCATCCCCGTGGATATCGGCGGAGTGATGGTGGATTACGACAGGGTCTTCGCCGCCGTGGAGAGCGCGAAGGGGCTATATCGCCCGAATAACGCGGTGCAGGCGCTGTTTGACCGCCCCATAGTCATGGCCGACGCCGCGCACTCCTTTGGCGCGTCGTATCACGGCAGGCGCTCCGGCGCCGTCGCGGATTTTACCAGCTACAGCTTCCACGCGGTGAAGAATCTGACCACCGCCGAGGGCGGCGCCGTCACCTGGCGCGACCGCGCGGGGCTGGATAACGAGCGGCTCTACAACGAGCTCCAGCTTCTGTCCCTGCACGGGCAGAATAAAGACGCCGCCGCGAAGCTCAGACCCGGCGCCTGGGAGTACGATATCATCTACCCCGCCTACAAGTGCAATATGACCGACCTCACCGCGGCGCTCGGCCTTGTGCAGCTTGAGCGTTTTCCGGCGCTCATCGCCCGCCGCCGCCGCAGCTCCGAGATATACGACAAGACGCTCCTGCCCGAGGGCATAGTCCGCCTTGCGCACGCGCAGGGGGACAGGCAGGGCAATTACCACCTGTATCTCGTCCGCGTACCCGGCATAACGCCGGAGCAGCGCAGCGATATCATCACGAAAATGGCCGAGCGCGGCGTCGCCTGCAACGTGCACTTCAAGCCCCTGCCGATGATGACCGCGTATAAAAATCTCGGCTTCGACATCGCGGATTATCCGAACGCCTACGCGCAGTTTGCAAACGAGATCACCCTCCCCATGCACACGCTCATCACCGACGAGGACGCCGAATACGTGGCGGAGAATTTCGCCGAAATCTTGAGAGAGTACAGATAAGCCATGGTTTTGAAGGACTGGGACGAGCTCCCGCCGGAGCTGCGCTGTGACGAGCTCCGGCCGTATTATGATATTCTCCGGCGGCACAGGGGCGGCCTGACAGCGAAGCGCGGCTTCGATATCGCGGCCTCGGCGCTGCTGCTCGCGGCGCTCTCACCGGTGCTTCTCGCCGTCTCCGCCGCCGTCGCGGCCGATTCGCGCGGCGGGGTGTTCTTCCTGCAGGAGCGGGTCACGGCCTACGCCCGGCATTTCAAGATAATAAAATTCCGCACGATGGTGCCGGACGCGGAGAGCCTCGGCTCGCAGCTGACGACGAGCGGCGATATGCGCGTCACCAGAGTTGGGCGTTTTCTCAGAAAAAGCCGTCTGGACGAGCTGCCCCAGCTGGTCAACATCCTTGTCGGGGATATGAGCTTTGTCGGCACGCGCCCGGAGGTGCCGCGCTATGTGGCGCGCTATACAAACGAGATGCTTGCGACGCTGCTGCTCCCCGCCGGAGTGACCTCGGAGGCGAGCATCAGGTATAAGGACGAGTACAAGCTCCTCACCGGCGCGGAGAGCATTGACGACGCCTATGTCCAAAAGGTGCTGCCGGGGAAGATGTATTATAATCTGAAGGCCATAGAGGATTTCAGCATCCTCAACGAGCTGAGAACCATGCTCAGAACAGTGCTCGCCGTGTGCGGGAAGGAATACAAGTGATATGCAGCCTGTCGTGTCGGTCGTAATGCCTGTTTACAATGAGGAGAAGTATATCGGCGCCTGTATCGAATCCCTGCTCAGACAGGATTATGATAAGTCGCTGATGGAGTGGCTTTTTGTCGATGGAAATTCCGAAGACGGCACGAGAGAGATCGTCCGAAGCTATGTTGAAAGATACCCGGAGCTCATATCTCTGCTGGATAATCCGAAAAGGATAGTGCCCTGCGGCATGAATATCGGCATAGAGAGGGCGCGGGGAAAATATATTATACGCCTTGACGCACACGCGGAGTATGCGGAGGATTATATCTCAAAATGCGTGCGCTGCCTTGACACAACCGATGCCGGCAATGTCGGAGGAGTGGTAGAAACCACAGCACGGACGGAGACCGGGCGGATCATAGCAAAGGTCCTGTCGACAAAATTCGGCGTTGGAGATTCGCAGTTCAGGATTAACGGGAAAAGCGGGTATGTTGATACTGTTCCGTTCGGCGCATTTCGCAGGGAAATATTTGAAACGCTCGGCGGCTACGACGAGCGCCTCGCCAGAGGCGAGGACAACGAGCTCAACTACCGCATACGCAAGAACGGCTGGAAGATATATATGTCGTCCGATATCCGCTCGAAATATTATTGCAGGGATACGGTAAAAAGCCTGTGCTCTATGGCGTATATGAACGGGAAATGGAATGTTATAACCATGAGCCTTGTCCCGGGCTCAATGGGGCTGCGGCATTTTGTGCCGTTTATCTTTCTCATGTCCCTCATGGTGCTTGGCGCGGGAGCGCTCGCGTACCCGCCCATAGGGTGGCTGCTGCTCGCGGAGCTGCTGCTGTATACGGTGTGCGGGACAGTTTTTTCGAGCCAAAAGGCAGACGAGTTTTGGCAGCTTGTCAGAATGCTGGGCATATGCTTTGCGTTTCATATCGCGTATGGCTTCGGAACGCTCACAGGCTGCGTTGAGATGCTTGGAAAGAAAAAATGTTTAAAAGCAAAGCAGGCTGGATAAGCGCATGCCAAACCAGAATAAGAAAAACGAAAGGGAGTAATCGACGAATGAAAAGGATCATTACATACGGTACCTTTGACCTGCTGCACTATGGGCATATTAACCTCTTACGGCGCGCAAAGGAGTTGGGAGATTACCTCGTTGTCGCTCTTTCAACAGACGAATTCAACTGGGATCAGAAACGGAAGAAATGTTTTTTTAATTATGAACACAGAAAGCAGCTCCTTGAAGCCATAAGATACGTTGACCTTGTTATTCCGGAGACCTGCTGGGAGCAAAAAAAGGCGGATGTGCACGAATACCATATCGATACTTTCGTTATGGGTGACGACTGGGCGGGAAAATTTGATTTTCTGAAAGACGAAGGCGTCGACGTCGTATATCTGCCGCGTACTCCGGAGATCAGTACGACCCAGATAAAGACGGAACTCAAGACCTGAGAGTACAGAGGAGCATATGATGGAGTACAATAATGAGGTGAATGCGCACGCGCTCTCTGCACTGCAAAGCAGATTGCTGGATATGCTGGGCTGGTATCACCGCTTTTGCGAGGAAAACTCCTTGAGGTATTATGTCCTTGGCGGCACAATGCTTGGGGCGGCAAGACACGGGGGATTTATCCCATGGGACGACGATGTCGACGTCGGCATGCCGCGAAAGGATTATCAAAAATTTTTGCGACTTTGTGCCGGTAAACGATTTGGCAGCTATGTCGTCGAATCGGCGGACAGCTCGGCCAGAGAGTACTTATACGGATTCTCGAAGGTGTATGATGTCAGCACAACGCTGGTCGAGCGCGCGAAACTGCCGGTAAAAAGGGGCGTATATCTGGATCTTTTCCCGCTCGACGGCATCTGCGATTCCGAGCAGGAGAGTATCAGACGCGCGAAAAAGCTGATTATGCAGTACAATTTTCTCCTGACTCGCATATGCGCGCAGAGAGACGGCAGAAGCTTTTATAAATCCGCCGCAATCTTCGCGGCGCAACTCATACCGGACTTCATTATCGACAACAAAAGCCTGATGAGACGCATAGACAAAAAGTACGCCGAACGACCGTATGACGATTATGGCTATGTCGCCAATCTGTATGGGAACTGGGGCATTCGCGAGATGATGCCAAGAAGTGTTTTCGGAACGCCGACCTTGTACAGCTTTGAGAACATGAAAGTTTTCGGCGCGGAAAAATATGACGAGTATCTCACAAGCCTCTATGGGGATTGGCGAAAGCTGCCGCCGGAGGAAAAAAGAGTTACGCATCATGACTATGAGTTCTGCGATCTTGAACAATCTTATCTTGAGGAAAGCAGGCCGTAATGAGTGGGAAAAAGGTACTAATTATAACGGGAAACCCGGCCAGAACCGACACGAACACAGGCAAGACCATCTGCGCGCTGTTCGAAGGCTTTCCGAGAGACGAGCTTGCCCAGCTCTATTTCAGCCCCGAGCGGCCGGCGGCCGGCCTGTGCGGCACATATTATCAGATATGCGAAAAGCAGATAATAAAGAGCGCCATGGGTCTCATCCCCGGCCGCTGCGGCGGCGAGACAGACGCCGCAGAGACCTCGGCGCAGCTGCGCAGACCGGAGACGAACGCCCTCGCGCTTACAAAGCGCAAGAACCAGACCTATATGCGCATTCTGCGCGAGTGCGTGTGGAAGTTCTCCTTCTGGCGCGGCCGCGCTCTGTCGCAGTGGCTGGACAAGGTTAGGCCAGAAGTGATTTTCACGTTTCTTCTCGATACGATAGCCGCCTCGGATACGGTGCGCCGGATAGCCGAGCGGCGGGGGATACCGGTAGTCCTGTTCATAACGGACGATTACTATAACGATGCGGAGCTGGGCGGCGGGCCGGTCAGACGGCTGTTCTATGAGCGCAAAAAGGCTTCGGTCAGGGCGATGTCCGGTTGCGCGGTCGAGGTGGCGGGCTGCTCCGACAGCGCAGCGCGCGAATTCGGGGAGCTTTTCAGTCTGCCGTATGAGGCGATATATACGCCAGCGAAAAAAGAACTGCTCGCCATGCCCGTGAGGGAGCAGCGCGGCGGGGAAAGACTGACGCTGCGGTATTTTGGCAATCTGGGACTCGGACGGAAGGATACGATTATCCAAATTGGAAATGCGCTCAGGGAGATAAACTCCGGCGCCGTGAAGGCTGTCCTCGAGGTGTATTCCGGCCTTACAGACCCTGAGATAATCTCTCAGCTCAACATTGAAAACGGCTGCGAATTTAAGGGCTGGGTCGGCGGAGAGGACTATATAAGAGCTCTCGGCAGCGCGGATATCGTGCTGCATGTGGAGTCCTTTGCGGAGGACATGATACGCAGAACGCGCCTTTCCGTCTCAACGAAGATCGCGGACTATCTGGGCGCGGGCAAGTGCGTTATCGCGGTCGGCCCGGCGGAGCTCGCGTCTATGGAGCATCTGCGCGGGGCGGCGTGCGTTGTGAACCGGACAGAAGATATCCGCGCGGCGCTTGAGGAACTGATATCCGCCCCGGAAATGCGCGCCGGATACCAGCTCACCGCGAGAGCGCTCGCTCTGAAAAGCCATGACGAGGCGGAGATCCGGCGGCAGATGGCCGACATTATAGAGAGAGCCGGGGGCAAATGATATGAAGATTTTGCAGGTGAACTGCGTCTATAACAACGGCAGCACGGGGAAGATAGTCTACGATATACACTCAGGGCTCAGACAGCGCGGAATAGAGTCCGTGGTGTGCTATGGCCGCGGCGCGGCGTCTGAGGAAGACGGCGTATACAAGGTGTGCGGAGAGCTGTATTCCAAGCTCAATAATCTGCGCAGCCGCTTTACCGGGCTCATGTACGGCGGCTGCCGCCTGTCCACCGACAGACTGATAGCCGCCATAGAGCGGGAGCAGCCGGACGTCGTGCACCTGCACTGCATAAACGGCTATTTTGTGAATATATACCGCCTGATAAGCTGGCTGAAAGAGCACAGGGTCAAGACCGTTCTGACCCTCCATGCGGAATTTATGCACACGGCCAACTGCGGATACGCGCTGGACTGCGACAGATGGCGCACGGGCTGCGGGAGTTGCCCGCAGCTGAGACAGGAGACAAAGTCTATCCTCTTTGACAGAACTGCCGAATCGTGGAGCCGTATGAGGGCAGCCTTTGAGGGCTTCGATACGCTCCGCGTCGTCGCCGTCTCGCCATGGCTCAGGGACAGGGCGGAGCAGTCGCCTGTTTTTGGAGGGCGGCTCTTTTGCGTCATATTAAACGGCGTCGATACCGGCGTGTTCAGACCGGAGAATACCGACGCGCTGAAAGCCGGATACGGCTTTGAGGGACGCCGGGTGATCTTTCACGCGACGCCGAATTTTAATCTTGACCCGGAGCATATCAAGGGCGGGTATTATGTGCTCAGGCTCGCCGAGAGCATGAGGGACGACAAGGTCGCTTTTGTCGTGGCCGGGGAGTACGACAAAAACATCGTCCCGCCGGACAATCTCCGCTTCGTCGGCGCGATAAGGGATCAGAGCTCGCTTGCGCGGCACTACGCCATGGCGGACATGACCCTGCTGGCCAGCAGAAAAGAGGCTTTTTCCATGATAACGGCTGAGAGCCTCTGCTGCGGGACGCCGGTGGTCGGCTTTGAGGCCGGCGCGCCGGAGCAGATCGCCCTGCCGCAGTACAGCGGCTTCGTCAAATGGGGCGATGTGGACGCGCTGAGAGCAAAGGCGAGAGAGTTCATGGACGGTCGCGCCGACAGGGACGAGATAGCCGCGGCGGCGGCGGAGAAGTATTCCCGCGATAAGATGTGCGAGGAGTATATTGGATTATATGAGAGCCTGTGCGGCGGCGCGGGCTGACGGGAAATATGATATATTATATTGGACTTGCGGCGCTGATCGCGCTTCTTGCGATGGCCGCCAACCATATCCGGGATGCGTCGGCGTCGAGAAAGACTTTTTTTGCGCTGGCGGCGCTGGCCGTGATACTGTTCCAGGGCTTCCGCTCCTTCAGCGTCGGCACAGACCTGCTGAGTTATGTCCCGGGCTATTTGAATATAGGCCGCGACGCGGGCATAGGCCTCGGCAATCTCACATATCAGAACTATGAGGCCGGATACGTGCTGCTCAACAAGCTGCTGTATATGCTGGGTTTCAGCCAGAGGGGCTTTCTTATCGTCTGCGCCGCGCTGATACAGGGCCCGATCTTTTATACCATGTACCGGTATTCCGACAAGCCACTGCTCAGTGTGTATACCTATCTCGCCTTCGGCAATTTCTTTTTCACCTTCAGCGGACTCAGACAGGCTCTCGCGATGGCCATCTGTTTTCTGGCCTATGTGTTCATAAAGGAGAAAAAGCCGGTCTGGTTCTTGCTCGCGGTACTTCTGGCCGTGACCTTCCACAAGACCGCTATCATCTGCCTGGCTTTGTATCCGGTGTATTATATAAGAATAGGGAAAAAGGGCCTCATTTTCTCGCTTGTGCTTATAGCGCTGATGCTGGTTTTCAACGAGAGGCTGTATATCGCTTTCCGAATGCTGTATTACGGCAGCGTGCATTATCTTAATCACACCGGCGCGTACACGATGCTCATCGTGTATATTCTCCTGTATCTGGTGTGCTTCTGCGGCAGACCGTATGGCGCCGATCTCATGGGGCTGCGGAACATCCTGCTTATACTTGTCCTGATATCGACTCTCGCGCCGGTGTCCGACACCATAGCGCGGCTGGGCTTCCCGATGAGCCTGTATTTGACAATATTGGTCCCAAAGGTTACAATGCAATTTGACCTGCGCCCGCGCTGGGCCTACGACGCGCTGTGCTGCGCACTGTGCCTCGCCTGCTATCTCTATTTTGCGGGCGAACTCGGCACCCTGCCATTCAGCTTTATGTGATCAATACTGGGATGAGCAAATGATAAAGAAGCTTAACAACAATAAATTCATAAATAATCTATCATGGATATTTGTCGGCAACGTTGCACACGCGATATTAAGTTTTTTGCTGAATATTTATGTCGCAAGGGTAATCAACGTCGGAGATTACGGCCTAATAAACTACGCATCGTCATGGATATCATTTTTTTCCTCGCTGTGTACACTTGGTTTCAATGGAGTAATCACAAAAAAATTTGCAGACGATTATGAATCGGCTGGAAAATATCTTGGAACTGCAATCCTGCTTCGATTTCTATCGTCTGCCGTTTCAGTTGGAGCGCTTCAAATTATTGCAGGGATTAGTCCGGACGAACCGCTTCTTAGAGCAATAGTATTATGCCAATCCATGACTATTGTATTTGGCTCGTTAGATGTTTTTATCTATTGGTTTCAGTATAATAACGGAGCAAAATTGGTCGCGCTGTTACGTTTTGGCGCTTTTATTGTTTCGGCTGCCGCAAGGATTACCGTACTATTGACGACAAAAAGCGTAATTCAGTATGTTGCGGCGACATCAATTGAAACAGTTGTTTTTGGCGTTTCAATGCTATGTGCTTTCAAAAAAGAGCATCAGTTCAAGCTGTCATTTTCAATACACAA
>JAYFNM010000104.1:0-7366 GCA_034933465.1 Oscillospiraceae bacterium
GGTGACCTCGCGCCGCTTTGCGGCGCGAAAATCTCCGCTTCGCTCAAATTTGCGAGAGGGGGCTCCCGTCCCCTCCCGCGCTCACCCACATGCGCGGCGGGGTCTGTGCCCGCCAATCACCGCCGGAGCGTCGCGGAACGACACAGGGGTCGTTCCCTACGAGGGGCGCGACGGCGGCCGGGCGTGTGAATGCGGCGGGGAATCGCGCGTATTTGCCTTTTGCCGCGCCGGGGCGCACCTGCGTGTGCGCCCGCCGACAACGGCGAATCGGCCGCGGGGTTCTTATTTCTGTCATCCTGAGCGCAGCGAAGGATCTTTTCTCACGACGGCGCCCTTTACACGGGAAGGATCCTTCGCTGCGTTCAGGATGACAGCGCACGGGGAATCTTAACGGCCCGCAAAAAAGATGTTTTACTTTGTGCGCAAAAAGATGTATTATAGCGGCGTCTTCATATTTCTTTAATTTGTCCGGCGCGGACGCGGGGCGCGGGGGCGTACTATCAGTGACAGGGGTGAGAATATGGAACAATCGGATGTGCTGTTCAGCATCGGCCCCGTTGAGGTGACCGGTGTTGTCGTCACTTCATGGGTAATTATCGCGCTGCTTGCGGTCTTTTCGTTTCTGGCGACGAGAAAGCTCAGGGATGTTCCCGGCCCGCTGCAATGCGCGGCGGAGCTCGCCGTGGGCGGGCTGCAGAAGTACTACACGGAGACCTTGGGCGAGGAGAAGATGCGCAGGTATTTCCCCATTTTCGCGACCTTCTTCATATTTATCATAGTGTGCAACTATTCGGGCATCCTTCCGGGCGCCGGGAGCGTAACGGGCTTCGCCGTGCCGACGGCCTGCCTCTCGGTGACGGCGGCGCTGGGCGTCATCGCGTTCTTCACGACCCACACCATAGGCATCAGGGAGGTCGGGGCAAAGCACTACATACTGTCGTTTGCGAAGCCTGTTTGGCTGCTGCTGCCGATAAATATCATCGAGCAGTTCGTCCGCCCCTTCTCGCTCGCGCTGCGTCTTTACGGCAACCTCTACGGCGAGGAGACCGTGACGCACAAGCTCTACGAGATATTCCCGATCCTGCTGCCGCTGATCATGAATGTGCTGAGTCTGCTGTTTTGCATGATTCAGGCCATGGTTTTTACAATGCTGCTCGCCATCTACGTCTCCGAGGCGACAGAGGGCGGCCATTGACATATATTAAAAAAAGAACGGCGACTATTTTTTATTGGAGGAAACAACAATGGATACAAGCACAATAGCGATGGCGATTGCAATTCTTATGGCGGGCTGCGTCATAGGCCCGGCGATAGCGCAGGGTCTGGTCGCGATGAAGACGATGGAGTCCATGGCGCGCCAGCCCGAGATAGCCGGGCAGCTCCGCTCGGCCATGATACTGGCGCTCGGCCTTATCGAGGCGCTGACGATCTACGGCCTGCTCATAGCCTTCATGCTCGTCGGCAAGATGTGATCATTTTTTAAAGGAGGCAGTCCATGTTAAGCATTAATATCTGGGAGCTCCTATGGACGGTCGTCAACTTCTTCGTGCTCTATTATCTGCTTAAGCTTCTGCTTTACAGGCCGCTTATCGGCTTTATGGACGCCCGCCAGGCGAGAATAGACACAGGACTCAATGAGGAAAAAAAGGTGGAGGACGCAATAATGGCGAACACGGCGCTGCTCGACGAGGAAAAGGCCAAATGCCGCAAGCAGTCCAGAGATATTCTCGGCGCGGCCAAATCCGCGAACGACAAAAGGCAGAGCGAGCTTATTAAGAAAGCGACCGAGGCCGCCGGCAGCGTCAGGCGCGGGATAAAAGAGAATGTCGAGAAGCTTCGCGCGCAGGAGAACGAGCGCTACAGAGAGCATGAGAACGAGCTCGCTTCGCTGCTGGCAAAAAAAATACTCGGCGCGGATGAAAAGCCGAAGGACTGAGCCGATGGAAGCAGATATCGGCAGGAGGAAGGGGTGACGGCGGAAAATGGGCGGATGGAATATATACTATGCGCTTTTGAACTTCGCCATACTGGCGGCTGTCTTGTATTTCGTCGGGAAAAAGATAGTCGTTAAAAAATATAAAAGCCGCCGCAGCCAGATAGAACAGGATCTCAAGCGCTCCGAGGAGGCCTCAAAAAAGGCGGAGGAGCTCGGCGCCGAGCTGAAAAAGATGGAGACCGAGGGCGAGGCGCAGTGCCAGGAGATAGTATCACAGGCTGAGCAGCAGGCCGAGGAGAACAACGCAGAGGCCGACAGAGTCTATAAGCAGACGCAGCAGCGCATCGAGCGGGATATCCTGCAGGAGCAGCGCCTTCTCCAGGGGGAGATGCGCAGAGAGCTCAACAGAAAGGCCGCGGCGCACCTGATACTCGCGTGCAGCGCCCTGCTGCAGGACGAGAGCTGCGCGGCGGCCTGCCGGGCGCTGGAGACGGGCTTCGCCGACCGGCTTTCGGATGTGTTCACCCTCTCCAGAAGCGAGCAGCAGAGGATCCGCGCCTCGGGAGAGATCAATGTATGCCTCACCGTGGCAGGCGCGATGACGATACCGGATCTTGTGCATCTGGACAAGGTGGTCGGCGACAAGCTGCACGCGCTGGACATTTATATTGACGAATCGGACGTGCACATTAAAACAAATGTGGACGAGAGCATCATAGGCGGGGTGCGTTTGCAGATAGGCGATACCGTGTTCGACGGCAGCATCCTGCACATCCTCGAGAAGGTCTATGAGAGCGTGAGCTCCATTGAGGACGTCGAGGGGGATTATATCGAACTGATAAAGAAGGCGCTGCTCGAAGTGGACAGCACTATCGACGTCTACCAGTCGGGCAAGGTCGTCAGCACCTCCGACGGCATCTGCCGCGTCTCCGGCCTCGGGGACGCCATGGCGGGCGAAATGCTGCGCCTTGAGGGCGGCATAACCGGCATGGTGATGGATCTTGAGCGGGACAATATCGGCGTTGTGCTGCTGGGCGATTACGACAGTATCCACGAGGGCGACGAGGTCCGCTGCACGGGCCACGTCGTCGAGGTGCCGGTGGGCGACGAGCTTATCGGCCGCGTCGTGGACGCGCTCGGCCGCCCGGTCGATGGCTTCTCCGCCATACACACCGCGCAGTCGAGACCCATTGAGAGCCCCGCTCCCGGCGTGATACAGCGCTGCCCGGTCACGGTGCCGATGCAGACCGGCATAAAGGCCATAGACGCGCTTATACCTATCGGCCGCGGCCAGCGCGAGCTGATCGTGGGCGACCGGCAGACCGGCAAGACCGCCATTGCGCTCGACACGATAATCAACCAGCGCGGCAAGAACGTAATATGCATATACGTCGCCATAGGCCAGAAGGAGTCCACTGTCGCGGGCGTCGTGGATAAGCTGCGGCAGCACGGCGCGATGCGCTACACGACCGTCGTCTGCGCGAGCGCCTCAGAGCCCGCCCCGATGCTGTATATCGCGCCCTCTGCGGGCGCGGCAATGGCCGAATATTTCATGTATCGCGGCAGAGACGTGCTCATAGTCTACGACGATCTGTCGAAGCAGGCGGTGGCCTACAGGGAGATATCCCTGCTGCTGCACCGCCCGCCCGGACGCGAGGCCTACCCCGGCGACGTGTTCTATCTCCACTCGAGGCTGCTCGAGCGCGCCGCGCGCCTGAGCGCCGACGCCGGCGGCGGCAGCATAACGGCGCTGCCGATAATCGAGACCCAGGCGGGGGACATCTCCGCCTATATACCCACGAACGATATCTCCATCACCGACGGCCAGATCTTCCTTGAGACGGACCTCTTCAACTCCGGCGTGCGCCCGGCGGTGAACGTCGGCCTGTCCGTGTCGCGCGTCGGCGGCGCGGCGCAGCTCGGCGCGGTAAAGCAGGTTTCCGGCAGGCTGCGGATGGAGCTCGCGCAGTACAGAGAGCTCGCGGCCTTCTCCCAGTTCGGCATGGATCTGGATAAATCCACGAGGGACACGCTCGACCGCGGCGACAGGATGACGGAGCTGCTCAAGCAGGGGCAGTATAACCCGATGCCCGCGCACGACCAGGTGATATCCGTCTTCGCCGTCAGCGAGGGCTACGCGGACACTGTCGCCGTGAGGGACATACCCCGCTTCGAGCGGGAGCTGCTGCCGTATGTAAACGCCGCCTTCCCGCAGTTCGCGGAGCTTGTCAACAGCGGCAAAAAGCTCGACAGCGCGCAGCTCGACAAGCTGCGCGGCGTCATAAGCGAATTTTTAAAGACCTTCACATGACGGCGGGACGGCCAAAAGGAGGCATGACCCTTGGAAAATACCCATGCGATCAAGGCGCGGATAAAGAGCGTTGAGAGCATACGCCAGATCACAAAATCCATGAAAATGGTCGCGGCCTCAAAGCTCAGGCGGGTGCAGTCCGCGAGGGGCGCGCTCAGCCTGATGGCCGAGAAGAGCCGCATGATGCTCGAGCAGCTCCAGAGCTCGTCCGAGCGCTCCGACAACCCCTTTCTCGCGCTGCGCGCGGAGAAAAAGCGCGTGTGCTTTGCGGCCTTCGTCGGCAACCGCGGCTTTTGCGGCGTGTATAACAACGCCCTCGCGCGCTATCTCGAAAACGAGATGGCCGCCTGTGGGACGGACTGCTTCGCCGTCGTCTGCGGCAGCTGGGGTCAGGACGTCATGGAGGGCGGCGGCATGAGCGTAAAAAAGCGCTTCGGAGAGTTTGGCGACGTGCCGAGCGCCGCCGAGGCGCAGGAGCTGACCGAGTACCTGAAGAAGCTCTATCTGAACGGAGAGGCCGACGAGATAGTCCTCGTCTATCAGAGCTTCAGATCAGTCCTTCAGCAGACGCCGGTCTCAAAAACGCTGCTGCCCGTGCAGCCCGGCGGAGAGGGCTCAGGCGCGGCGGGTCGTATCTTCGAGCCGGACAGGAAGACGATACTCGACAAGGTGGTGGAGCTGTACCTGAACAACGCGGTGTTTGCGGCCATGCTCGAGGCGAGAACCGGCGAGCACGCGGCGCGCATGACCTCCATGACCGCCGCCTCCGACAGCACCGACGAGCTGATACGCAGCCTCAGGCAGGATCTCAACCACGCCCGGCAGGCCGCGATAACCACGGAGCTGTCGGAGATCGTGAGCGGCGCGCAGGCGCTGGACAATATCAAGTGAGCGGCAGACAGGATCATTTTTTTACCATCCCCGGAGGTGTCTATGGAAAAAGGCATAGTTAAAAGGGTAATAGGCTCCGTGGTGGATATCCGCTTTCCCAGCGGGAAAATGCCGGAGATCTACAACGCGGAGGAGATACAGCTCAGCGACAGGAAGGTCGTCCTTGAGGTGCAGCAGCAGCTCGGCGACAGAACCGTGCGCTGCATAGCGCTGTCCTCGACGGACGGCATATCCCTCGGCAGCGAGGCCGTCGATACGGACGCGCCGATCAGCGTCCCCGTCGGGGAGGCGACGCTCGGGCGGATGTTCAACGTTCTGGGCGAGCCGATAGACGGCAAGGGTCCGGTCGATACCGACAAACGCCTCCCCATCCACCGGGACGACCCGCCCTTTACCGAGGTGCTCCCGGCGACCGAGATGCTGGAGACCGGCATCAAGGTGGTCGATCTGATGGCGCCGTACTCGAGGGGCGGCAAGATAGGCCTCTTCGGCGGCGCGGGCGTCGGCAAGACGGTGCTCATAATGGAGCTGATACGCAATATCGCCTACGAGCACGGCGGCTACTCGGTCTTTGCGGGCGTCGGCGAGCGCAGCCGCGAGGGCAACGACCTCTGGAACGAGATGCTGGAGTCCGGCGTCATCAGCAAGACGGCGCTGGTCTTCGGCCAGATGAACGAGCCGCCCGGAGCGAGACTGCGCGTGCCGCTCTCGGGGCTGACCATCGCGGAGAACTTCCGCGACGAGAGCGGGCAGGACGTGCTGCTGTTCATCGACAATATTTTCAGGTTCACTCAGGCGGGCTCCGAGGTGTCGGCGCTGCTGGGGCGTATGCCCTCCGCCGTAGGCTATCAGCCGACGCTCGCCACCGAGATGGGCAATTTGCAGGAGCGCATAACCTCCACGCGCAATGGCTCCATCACCTCCGTGCAGGCGGTATACGTCCCGGCGGACGATCTGACAGACCCCGCGCCCGCCATAGTCTTCGCCCATCTGGACGCGACGACGGTGCTCTCGCGCTCAATCTCTGAGCTCGGCATCTATCCCGCGGTAGACCCGCTTGAGTCCAGCTCGAGGATACTCCAGCCGGAGACCGTCGGCGAGGAGCACTATGAGACGGCGCGCGCCGTGCAGGCGACGCTCGAAAAATACAAGCAGCTACAGGATATCATCGCGGTGCTCGGCGTGGACGAGCTGAGCCAGGAGGACAAGGCCGTGGTTAGCCGCGCGAGGCGCATACAGCGCTTCCTGTCACAGCCCTTCCACGTGGCGGAGAACTTCACCGGCATGCAGGGCAAGTACGTGCCCCTCGGGGAGACCATAAAGGGCTTCCAGGCCATCCTCGGCGGCGATGTGGACGATATCCCGGAGCAGGCGTTCCTGATGTGCGGCGGGATAGACGAGGTGCTCGCCAGGCGCGGCGTCTGAGCGAAGGGGAAGGGGCGTTTTAAACAAATGACGGACAGGATAAATCTGAGCGTCATCACCTCTGCCGGCACGGTGTTCGACAAGACGGTGAGCTATGTGAATATTCCGACCGGCTTCGGCTCGGTCGGCGTCCTGTCGGGGCACGCGCCCATGATGTGCGCCGTCGTGAAGGGCGTAGTCCGGTGCAGCTTCGGCGACGGCGCCGCCGTCAAAATAGCCGTCGGCGACGGCGTGGCGGACGTCGCTCACAACCAGGTGACACTGCTCGTTTCGAGGGCTCGGGTCATGACCGAATAGGCTTTTTCAAAAATAAGTGCAAAATCTGATGCAAATCAGTATTTTGCACTTATTTTAATAAAAAAACTTAAAAGCTTCGTCAATTTGCAGTTTAAGAATGGCCAAATATCGGCATATTGTTCATTGACGCAAGCACGTACCGATGATAAAATGATAGTCGTAATAAAATTATGTCGCCGGGCGGGCAGAGCCTGAAACAGACAGTGCCTTTGCCCGCGTTCACAGCGCTCTCCGCCGGGCTTCGGCGGCGGGCGGCCTGCGCGCCGGGACAGAGCGGAAGGAACAGCCATATATGAAGAAAATGTACGTCCTGATCGGCAATTACGGCAGCGGCAAGACGGAGCTGGCGCTCAATTTCGCCATGAAGGCGGCGGAGACGGGGCGGACAGAGCTGCTGGATCTGGATATGGTGAACACATATTTCCGCCTCACCGAGCGCGGGAGAATGACGAGGATGAAGGAGATACGGCTGGTATCCCCGAACTATGCCTGCTCCGGCATAGAGA
>JAYFNM010000105.1:0-12855 GCA_034933465.1 Oscillospiraceae bacterium
CGCTCGCGGCGGAGAGAGTCGTCGCCGCCTGCGGCGGCGCGGCCGGGGCGAAGCTCGGCGGAGTTTCGGACGGCTACGAGCTTTTAAAGCCGCTCGGCCACAGGCGCACGGAGCTCCACCCCGCGCTGGTGCAGCTTGTGACGGCTCCCGACTATCCGCGCGCGCTCAAGGGCGTGCGCGCCGACGGCGCGCTGCGCCTGACGCGGGGGGAGGCCACGCTCGCCCGCGGCGAGGGGGAGATACAGTTTACCGACAGCGGCGTCTCCGGCCCCGCCGCCTTCGACGTCTCGCGCGCGGCCGCCACGGCGGGCGAGGGCGCGCTGCTGCACATGGATTTTCTGCGCGGCTATTCCCCGGAGCAGGTGCGGGAGCTGCTGGAGGCGAAGCGCGCCGCCTACCCGGCGCTCGGGAGCGCGGAGCTGTTTACGGGGCTGCTGCACAACCGGCTCGGCCGGATGCTGATAAAATACGGCGGCCTTAACGCCGCCGCGCCGCTCGCGGCGCTGACCGGCGCGGAGCTCGAGGCGGCGGCCGCCGCCTGCAAGGATTTCGCCCTCCCCCTGCGCGGCACGGAGGGCTTCGACAGCGCGCAGGTCACGGCGGGCGGGATAAAGACCTCCGGCTTCGACCCGGAGACGCTTGAGAGCTGGTTCATGCCGGGGCTCTTCGTCTGCGGCGAGCTGCTGGACATCGACGGGGACTGCGGCGGCTACAATTTGCAGTGGGCATGGGCCAGCGGCCGGCTCGCGGGGAGGCTCGGCAGATGATAAGAATACGCGGACTGAAGCTCTATCCCGGCGAGGAAGAGACCGTCCTTAAGGAGCGCGCGGCGAAAAAGCTGCGCGTGCCGCCGGAGCGGATACAGAGCCTGAGCCTCATAAAAAGATCGCTCGACGCGCGGCGAAAGGACGACATCCACTATATCTGCGCCGCCGCCGTGAGCGCCGGCGGGGACGAGGCGAGGCTCATCGCGCGCGCAAGGAGCGCGGACGTCGCCGAATATGAGGAAAAGGACTACCTTATCCCGCGCTATGCGGGCGGGCAGCGCCCAGTCGTCGTGGGCTTCGGGCCGGGAGGGATGTTCGCGGCGCTGGTGCTGGCGAAGGCGGGGGCGAAGCCCCTCGTCATAGAGCGCGGCCGCGACGCCGCGGCGCGCAAGGCCGCGGTGGACGCCTTCCACGCGGGCGGCAGACTCGACCCGGAGTGCAACGTGCAGTTCGGCGAGGGCGGCGCGGGCACCTTTTCCGACGGCAAGCTCAACACCGGCATCCACGACCCCCGCATGGGCTGGATGCTGCGGCAGTTCGCGCGGCACGGCGCGCCGGAGAGCGTCGTATACGACGCGAAGCCCCATATCGGCACCGACGTCCTCATCGGCGTGGTGCAGAGCATCCGCCGGGAGATAGTCTCGCTCGGCGGGGAGGTGCTCTTCGGCACGAAGCTCGAGGGGCTCGTGACGGCGGACGGCGCGCTGACCGGGATAGACATCCGCGACGGGGACGGCGTCCGGCGCGTCGCCTGCTCGCAGCTCATCCTCGCCATCGGGCACTCCGCGCGCGACACCCTTGAGGCGCTGCTCGCGCAGGGTCTGCCCATGGAGCCGAAGCCCTTTTCCATGGGCGTACGCATCGAGCATTTGCAGGCCGATATCGACATGGCGCAGTACGGCCGCGCTCGCGGGGAGCTGCCGCCGGCGGATTACGCGCTGAACGTCCGCCTGCCGGACGGCGGCAGCGCCTACACCTTCTGCATGTGCCCCGGCGGACAGGTCTTCGCGGCCGCCTCCGAGGAGGGAGGCGTCGTCACCAACGGCATGAGCTACTCCGCGCGCGACGGCGAGAACGCGAACTCCGCCCTGCTCGTGACGCTGCGCACGGAGGATTTCCCGGGCGGAGGGCCGCTCGCGGGGATGTACTGGCAGCGCGAGATAGAGCGCGCGGCCTACGCGTACGGCGGCGGCGATTACCGCGCCCCGGCGCAGCTCGCCGGCGACTTTCTGGCCGCGCGGGCGAGCGCCGGCCCCGGCAGGGTCATGCCCGGCTACCGCCCCGGCGTCGTCTGGGGAGAGCTGCGCGAGGTGCTGCCGGAGAGGATATGCGCGGTGCTCGCCGGGGCGCTGCCCGAGCTCGGGAAAAAGCTCAGGGGCTTCGACGCGCCGGACGCCGTGCTGACCGCGCCCGAGACCCGCTCCTCCTCGCCGGTGCGCATCCTGCGCGACGCGGCTCTCCGCTCCGCCGTCGCCGGGCTCTACCCCTGCGGCGAGGGCGCGGGCTACGCCGGCGGCATCTCCTCCGCCGCGGTGGACGGGATGCGCTGCGCCGAGGCCGTCATCAGGGACGCCGCGCCCAATCCTTAACGCGACCGCTGTTTTTTTCCGAGAATCTTTAACGAAATATTGACGTTGCGAGGCTGTGATGATAAAATAATCTCAATACAGAACACATGAAACCGCGGGCTTCGCCCGCCGTCATAAAGGAGAGAGATTATGGATTTCAGAAGTCTGACCGTAAAAGAATGCTTCGACAACCCCAAAGCCGTCGCCATCATCAAGGAGCTGGCTCCAAGCCTCATGAAATACCCCATAAAGCTGTTCAGCAAGAAGTCCTGCGGTGAGATCTTCGACCTCGTGGTCAGCAAAAAGATCCTTCCCGAGGACGTCGCAAAGCAGATAGAGACGTCCATAAACGCCATATTGAAGTAAAAATGAGCGCAAAAACCGGCTCCACCGCAAGGCGGAGCCGGTTTTTTATCAGTTTATCCTATTTGCGGTGCTTTAGCCGCAGGAACAGGCGGGGGGCGCGCTCGCCCGCCAGCGCGACCAGGCGGAAGACGCGCATATTCAGCCCCACCGAGCCTCGCCGGAGCACCGCGCAGAGCACGGCCGTCGGGAGGCCGCCGGAGGCGTCCCGGCAGCGCCGCTTCACGCGCTCGTTGCCGATGATCTCCGCCACGACCGCGTGTTTTTCCGCGCCGCTCAGGCGGCAGGAGGCGGAATACAGGTTCGTCAGGCAGGAGAAGACGCTCTTGGCGAACATATACCGGAAGTCCGCCTCATCGCCGATGCCGAGGCGCGCCGAGAGCGCTTCGACGCGGCGGTCTATCTCAAGGCAGACGGCGAACTTTTTGTCGTAATATCTCGTGATGAGGCTCTCGCCCTCGTGCATGATATACCTGTACTTGCACTCCGGCAGAACCCGGACGCTCACAGGCTCCTCAAGGCAGTCGAAGATGAACAGCCTGTCCTCGCCCCAGCGGTAATCCTGAAAGCGAGCCTTTCTCTCCCGCAGCAGCGACGCGCGGTAGAGCTTGCCCCAGACCTGATTGAGCAGATTCGCCTTGTAAAGGCGCGCAAAGCCGTCGCGAAGCTCCTCCGCCAAATAAAAGCGCTCCGGCTCGCTGTAGTCGCGGGCGCGGCCGTCCACGCCGACGATGGAAAAGCCGAAGACCGTGAGCTCGGCTCCGCTCTCCGCCCCGGCGACGGCGTATTCCACCGCGTCCGGCAGCAGCTCGTCGTCCGAATCGATGAACATGACGTAGTCCGTGTCCGCGTCCAGCGCGTCCAGCGCGCGGTTGCGCGCGGCGGCGGGGCCGCCGTTTTCCGCCGTGATCGGGCGCAGGCGGGCGTCCTCCGCGGCAAGGCGCTCCAATATCTCCCCTGTCGCGTCCTTCGAGCCGTCGTTGCTCACTATTAGCTCCAGCTCGCGAAAGCTCTGCCCGAGCACGCTCCGAACCGAGCGCTCGAGGTACTTTTCGGCGTTGTAGGCCGGCATTATCACCGTCACCCTCGGGGCTGTTCTCCGCTGTGTCATGGCGCGTCCTCCTGTTTTGCGCCCTCCGGCCGCTCGCCGGAGGCGCGGTATATTTCAAGAAAGAACCCGTACATCGGCATCAGCCGCGCGAAGGCGTCCGCCAGCGTCTCGGGCAGCGTGCTCTCCAGCAGCGCGCCGCCGAAATCCTCGGTGTGCGCGAGCGCGAGATGGCGGCGGTTGTACCATTTGTTCAGCAGGGGACCCCTGTCGCCCTTGGGGCGCTTGTATTCCTCGCCCTCGACGACGAAGCGGCCGTCTCGCTCGATATCCTCCGCCATGCGCAGGAAGCGGGCGGGGTTCGCGTCCAGACTGCGGCGGAAGGCCGCCATCTGCGCGGGCGTGGCGTCGTAGAAGCCCATGCCGTAGGAAAAGTCCGCCGCGCCCACCTCGAACCAGAACACCGGCCCCTCCAGCAGCCCGCTGGAGGCGAGCTCCGCGCTCTTTACGGAGAACCACAGGTGCTCCTTATACGGCCCGCGGCCGAAGAGCCGCCGCGCGTCGCGATAAATGCGCGCGATATGCAGCCGCCAGTCCGTCTGAGGGAAGCGGCTTTCCATCAGCGCGGCCGTGCTGACGGCGAGCTCCTTGAGCGGCGTGTTCAGGCAGCGCTCGAACTGCTCCTTATGCGCCAGAAACCACTGCCGTTCGTTATTGAACGACAGCTCCCACATGAATTCGCCCGTCTCCCCGGTGAAACCGCTGAACATACTTCTCGCGCCCCCGTCTGCGTATTTTGAACTGTATTTTAACATACTTTCGGCCTCTTTTCAATGGCGGCATGTCTGTACAAGCAATTTAAAAGATGCTATAATGAATTTTAAATGCGCCCGGACTGTTTCCGGCCGCGAAAAAAAAGAAAAGCAGGCAGAATGGAGTCAAGTATGAAAATCATTATCGCCGGCGCCGGTAAAATCGGCCATTCCGTCGCCGAGATCCTCTCTGAGGAAGGACACGATATCACCGTTATCGACCGTGATCCCGATATTATCAGTCTTATTTCAAACGCGCTGGACGTGATCTGCGTTGAGGGCAACGCCACCAATCCCGAGACGCTGCTCGAGGCGGGCGTCGATCAGGCGGATCTGCTGCTGGCCGCCATGGAGCACGACGAGGTCAACATGGTCTGCTGCATATCCGCGAGCAAGCTCGGCACGAAGCACGTCATCGCGCGCATACGCGACCCGGAATATCTGCGCCAGACCCGCTTTCTGCGCGAGGCGCTGGGTCTGTCCTTCATCGTAAACCCCGAATTCGAGTGCGCCAAGGAGATATCCCGCATTCTGCGCTTCCCGAGCGCCGTGCGCGTGGACGAGTTTTCCAAGGGCAGCGTGGAAATAATTGAACACCGCGTCCGCGACGGCGGAAGGCTGGACGGAATGCAGCTCAAGCTGCTGCCGGCGCAGTTCGGCGCGAAGGTGCTGGTGGGCGTTGTGGAGCGCGGCGGGGACGCCGTCATCCCCAACGGCGACTTTGTCCTGCGCGGCGGGGACAAGCTGAGCATAACCGGAACGGCCCGGGAGCTGCGCCGCTTCTTCACGGCCGCCGGGCAATCCCGCAAGCCCGTGCGCAAGGTGATGATAATGGGCGGCGGCCGCATCGCCGTGTATCTGACCAAGATGCTGCAGGAGTGCGGCATGGAGGTCACCGTCGTGGAGCGCAGCCTCGAGCGCTGCGACCTGCTCGGCGACCTGATACCCGAGGCGCACATCGTCCACGGCGACGCCACCAGGAGCGACGTGCTGCTGGAGGACGGGCTCCCCGCGGCCGACGCCTTTGTCGCCCTCACCGGAGACGACGGGGACAACATCATAACCTCCATGTACGCGAAAAACTGCATGGACGGGAAGGTCGTCGCCAAGGTCAACAGGGCGCATTTTTCCGAGATCCTTGAGAACTCCGGCCTCGACAGCATCGTCACGCCCAAGGAGCTCGTCGCCCAGCAGCTCGCGCGGTACGCGCGCGCCATGAACAATTCCATCGGCAGCAGCATGGAGACGCTCTATAAGCTCGCCGACGGGAAGGTGGAGGCGCTGGAATTCAAGGTCGGCGAGGACTCGAAATGCGTCGGCGTCCCCCTCAAGACGCTCAAGCTCAGACCGAACATACTGATCTGCGCGATAGTCCGCGGCAGCGTCAGCATCATACCCGACGGGGACACGAAGATCCTCCCCGGCGACCACGCCGTCATCGTCACCGCCGCCGGCCGCCTCACCGATATCGACGCGATAGTTGAGGGAGAGTAATGAATTACCGTATGATATGCCGTGTGCTCGGCTTTATTATGCTCTGCCTCGCGGCGCTTTTGCTGCTGCCGCTGACGGCCGGCCTCTGTTACGGCCAAAATGTGCTCAACTTTGTAATAACCATCGGCATCGCCGCCGCGCTCGGCTTTCTGCTGACGCGCGCAAGGCCGAAAAACGGCGGCCTCTTCGCGAGAGACGGCTTCGTCATAGTCGGCCTCGGCTGGATAATGATGTCTCTGGTCGGCGCGCTGCCCTTCGTTCTCAGCGGCAGCATCCCGAATTATATTGACGCCGTCTTCGAGACGGTCTCCGGCTTTACCACCACCGGCGCGTCCGTCGTGCTGAACGTGGAGCAGATGCCGCGGGGCGACCTGTTCTGGCGGCTCTTCACGCACTGGATAGGCGGCATGGGGGTGCTGGTGTTCGTGCTGGCGGTGCTGCCCATGAGCGGGGAGCACTCCATGCACATAATGCGCGCCGAGGTCCCGGGGCCGACGGTCGGCAAGCTGGTCCCCCGCGCGAGAAAGACCGCCTCCATCCTCTATCTCATCTATGTCGTGATGACCGTCATCGAGACCGTCATGCTCAAGTGCGGCGGCATGAGCTTTTACGACGCGCTGCTGCACTCCTTCGCCACGGCCGGCACCGGCGGCTTCTCCACGCGCGCGGCCAGCATCGGCGCGTTCAACAGCCTCTATGTCGAGATGGTCACGGCCACCTTCATGATCCTCTTCGGCATGAACTTCAACCTGTACTTTCTTCTGCTCCTTGGCCGCTTCAAGGACGTCGTGAAGAACGAGGAGCTGCACTGGTATCTCGGCATCATCGCCGCGGCCGTGCTCGCCATCGCTCTCGGCATCACGAAGATGTACGGCGGCTTTGCCGTCGCGCTGCGGCACGCCTATTTCAACGTCGCCACCGTCATAAGCACCACCGGCTTCTGCACGGTGGATTTCAGCACCTGGCCGGAATACTGCAAATGGATACTCGTGCTGCTGATGTTCACCGGCGCCTGCGCCGGCAGCACCGGCGGCGGCCTGAAGATCTCCCGCGTCGCGATACTGGCCAAGTCCTCGCGCGCCGAGGTGCGGCAGACCGTGCACCCGCGCAGCATATGCCGCATCCAGCTGGACGGGCGGCGCGTGGACGCGGGGGTCGTGCGGGCGGTGTCCGTCTTCTTCGTCATGTATGTCTCGCTCCTGCTGTTCATCACCTTTATCATCTCCTTCGACAATTACGATCTGGAGACGAACTTTACGGCCACGCTCTCCTGTATGTCGAACATCGGCCCCGGCATGTCCCTCGTCGGCCCGACCGGCAGCTTCAGCATCTTCTCCCCCCTGTCGAAGATAGTGCTGTCCTTCGCGATGCTGCTCGGCCGGCTCGAGCTCTATCCGATACTCGTGCTCTTCTCGGCTCGCACCTGGAAGAGCTGACACAACAAACCGTCAAGGAGGCCTGGTCTTGAAAAAGCGCGTCCGACTTACCCCGGCGCAGATCGTCGTCCTGAGCTTTTTCCTTATGATAGCCGTCGGCGCGGCGCTGCTGATGCTGCCCTTCTCCACGCGGGAGGGCGTCTCCCCGCCGCTTGAGACGGCCGTCTTTACCGCCACCTCCGCCGCCTGCGTCACGGGGCTCGTGATTCAGGACACCGCGCAGTACTGGTCCGCCTTCGGGCAGGGCGTGATACTCTGCCTCATCCAGGTCGGCGGCATGGGCGTTGTGACCATGGCCGTCGTCGTTATGATGTTTTCCGGCAAAAAGATCGGCCTGCGCTCGCGCTGGATAATGCAGGAATCCATCCTCGCCCCCCAGGTGGGCGGCATCGTGAAGATGGCGCGGCTCATCCTGACCATCACCCTCGCGGTGGAGGGGGCGGGCGCCCTGCTGCTGGCCTTCCGCTTCTGTCCGGAGTTCGGCCTCGGCCGGGGGATATGGTACGCGGTGTTCCACTCCGTCTCCGCCTTCTGCAACGCGGGCTTCGACCTGATGGGCGCGAAGGGCTCCCCCTTCGCCTCGCTGACCGATTACCGCGCGGACGCCCTCGTGAGCTTGACGGCCATACTGCTGATACTCATCGGCGGCATAGGCTTCGGCACCTGGAAGGATTTTCGCGACAAGCGCCTGCATCTCAGGCGCTTCTCCCTTCAGAGCAAGCTCGTGCTGAGCACGACGCTCGTGCTGGTGGGCGGCGGCTTCCTGTTCATGTTCCTGTATGAATTCCGCCTGCCGCAATGGCAGTCTCTCGGCCTCGGCGAGCGCGCGCTCGCGGCGCTTTTTCAGACGGTGACGCCCCGCACGGCGGGCTTCAACACCGTCGATCTCACGGCGCTCAGCCCCGGCGGAAAGCTCGTCACGCTGGCGCTGATGCTCATCGGCGGCGCCTCCGGCTCGACCGCGGGCGGCTTTAAAATGACCACCGTCGCCGTGCTGCTGCTGTGCATCGCCTCCGCCTTCCGCGGCAAGGACAGCACCAACGCCTTCGGCCGCCGCATCCCGGATCAGGCGGTGCAAAACGCCGCGGCCATATTTATCCTGTATCTGCTGCTGTTTCTCGCCTCCGGCATATTCATCTCCTGCTACGAGCAGCTCCCCCTGATGTCCGCCCTGTTCGAGACGGCCTCCGCCATCGCGACCGTCGGGCTCTCGCTCGGGATAACGGCGCAGCTGTCCACCGTCTCGCATATTATTTTGATCCTCCTCATGTTTTTCGGCCGCGTGGGCGGGCTGACGCTCATCTACGCCGTCGCCTCCGGGGACGGCGCGGACGGCGCGCGGCTGCCCCAGGAGAGGGTCGCCGTCGGATAACGGCGCATTTTTGAACGAAAGGAAGCCATATGCCCATGAAATCTGTCCTGCTGGTAGGCCTCGGCCGCTTCGGCCGCTACGTCGCGCAGACCCTCAACGACCTCGGAAACGAGGTGCTCGCCATAGACAAGGACGAGGCGCGCGTGAACGCCGCGCTCAAATACGTCACGAGCGCCCAGATCGGCGACAGCACCAACGAGCGCTTTATCGAGTCGCTCGGCGTGCGCAACTTCGACCTCTGCATCGTCACCATCGGGGACGATTTCCAGAGCTCCCTCGAGACGACCTCTCTGCTCAAGGATCACGGGGCGCCCTTCGTCCTCGCGCGCGCTGCGGAGGACAGCCACGCCAAGTTCCTGCTGCGCAACGGCGCGGACGACGTGGTGTATCTTGAAAAGCAGATGGCCTCCTGGACCGCCGTGACCTACAGCAACGACAACATCTTCGACTATATGGAGCTGACCGACGATTACGCCATCTACGAGACGAGCGTGCCCGCCTCCTGGGTCGGCAAAACCGTCATAGAGCTGAACGTGCGCCAAAAGCACAGCATAAACATCCTCGGCACCAAGCGCAGCGGGACGCTTATCCCGCTGTCGGGGGCGACGCATGTCTTCGTCGCGGACGAGACTCTGCTCATCCTCGGCGAGCGAAAGGACATGCATAAGTTTCTGAAAATGCTCGACCAGCAGTGAGCGCGTGACGCGCAGACCGGGAGGGATAAAATGCCGCCGCTGTCAATAATGATAAAGCCCGTGTCCTCGGCGTGCAACATGCGCTGCCGCTATTGCTTCTATGCCGACGTCTCGGAGAGCCGCGAGAGCTACAGTCTGGGCCGTATGAGCCTCCAGACGCTGGAGAACACCGTGCGGCGCGCCGCCGCCTGCGCGGAGGGGAGCGTCAGCCTCGCCTTTCAGGGCGGCGAGCCGACCCTCGCCGGGCTGGATTTTTACAGGGCGCTCATAGCGCTCGAGAAAAAATACGGCTCAAACGGACTGAAATTTCAAAACGCCATCCAGACCAACGGCTATGATATCAGCGACGAGCTGCTGCGCTTTCTGGTCGGCGAGCATTTCCTCATCGGCGTGTCGGTGGACGGCACGGCCGCCATACACGACGCGCTGCGACCCGACGCCGCCGGGCGCGGCAGCTTCGCCCGGGTGGAGGACACGGTAGACCGGCTTGAGAGGCTGGGCGCGGAGTTCAACATCCTCACGGTCGTCTCCGGCCCCGTCGCGCGGGAGGGGAGGAGCTGCTTCGAGGCGCTCTCGAAATACGGCTATCTGCAATTTATCCCCTGCATCGACCCCTTCGACGGGCGTCCCTCCGACTACTCGCTCAGCCCCGAGGCCTACGGCGCGTTTCTGAAAACGACCTTTGACGCATACTATGCGGCCTTCTGCCGCGGCCGGCCGGTGAGCGTGCGCAATTTCGACAACTATCTGGGCATCCTCATGGGGCTCCCGCCCGAGAACTGCGGGCAATGCGGCCGCTGCGGCCAATATTTCCTCATCGAGGCCGACGGCGGCGTCTACCCCTGCGACTTCTATGTGCTGGACAACTGGCGCATCGGGAACATCAACGACAGCTCCTTCTTCAGCCTTGCGAAATCGCCGGTCGGCGAGGAATTTCGCGCCCTCTCCCTTCTCCGCCGCGCCGAATGCGAGAGCTGCGAGTGGTACGGGCTCTGCCGCGGCGGCTGCCGCCGGGATCGCGAGCCGTTTGAAAACGGGCTCCCCGGTCTCAATCGCTGGTGCGAGAGCTACAAAGCGCTCTTCGAATACGCCTTCCCCAGAATGCGCGAAATGGCCGAGGCGATACGCCGGAAAAACGCGCGATAAACGCCTGACGCCGAAAAGCTCCCCCTCGACTGTGGGGAGAGCTTTTCGGCGTCAGGCGCAGTTTTCGTAAAAACGTGACATAATGAAAAAAATTTTCTGATTTTGAAGAAATTCGGGCTGCCGTTTCGTTTATCAGATGTCGGGAGGTGAGAGGCGGCGTGAGCGAGCATTCAGGTACGGACCTGATATTTGAAGAGCTTGTACGGCAATACGAAAAGCCGGTATATACCGTCTGCTATCAGTTTTTGCGGGACGACGCGGCCGCGGAGGATCTCACGCAGGAGACCTTTCTCTCCGCCTATCTCCATCTCTCGGCCTGTCCCGCCGGCTTTGAAAAGCCCTGGCTGATCAGGATCGCGGCCAAAAAGGCGAAGGACTTTCTTCAGAGCGCGTACCGGCGGCACACCGTCCTCCCCGGGGAGGACGCGATGCCGCCCTGCGCGAGCCCTACCGCAGCGTGTGCCGGCTGCACCTGCTGGAGGAAAAAAGCCCGGCGGAGACGGCGCTGGAGCTGGGGCGGCCCCTGAAAACGGTCCACACGCAGATCGCGCGTGGAAAGATTCTGCTGCGGGAGCAGCTGGAAAGGAGCGGAATACATGGAAACTTTTCGGGATGACGGCCATCTGACCGAGCAGGCGCTGCGCCGCCTTGTCGGCGGCGGGCTTTCAGAGCTGGAGCGGCTGGAGCTGGCCGAGCATCTGAGCTACTGTGACGACTGTCTGCTGCGCTATACGGCGCTGCTGGACGGGGACGCTCTTCTGGCGCCTTCGCCGCAATGCCGCGAGCGTCTGTGGCAGCGCCTGCGCAGACGCGCGCTCCATCTGGTCGTAAACCGCTTCGCGGCCGCCGCCGCGGCCGTGGCCGTCATGCTGACGGCTCTCTGGGGCAGCGGGCTTTCCTCCAACGCCGTTTCCTTCGCGCCGGCGGCGGAGCCCTCCGCTCTCGCGGAGACGCTGCGGGACTGGCCGCAAAAGCTGGAGAGCTCCGTCAGCAAGCCCTTGAACGGTCTGGAGCGAATATTTGATTATTTCGGCGGCGGAGATACCGTCGCCGCACAAGGAGGAAATTAAACCGTGAAAAGAAAAGGCGGACTGCTGCTGTTTATCAGCGCCTGCATCCCGGGCTGCGGTCAAATGTATCAGGGGTATATGAAGCGCGGAGTGTCGCTGCTGAGCGCGATGTGCGCCGTCATTCTGCTGGCGACGACGCTGAACATGGGCGAGCTGGCCATATTTTTGCCTCTGGTGTGGCTGTATGCCTTTTTTGACGCCTATAATATCCACGGCCAGTCCGACGAGCAGGCCGCCGCGAACCCGGACGACTTTCTCTTCGGCCTGTCCGGAGCGGACAGGGGTAAGCTGCTCGCGCTCTGCCGCGGCAGACACAGCATCATAGGCTGGGCGCTGGTGATACTCGGCGGCTACGCGCTCTTCATCACGGCCGTGGACTATCTGCTCCCCGACAGCTCGTTCTGGCTGAGCAATCTGCTGCGCTATATCTTCCCCCGCCTTGTCGGGACCGCCCTGATCATCGCCGCCGGAGTCTGGTTTATCCGCGGGCCGCGCAAACCGGCGGAGGCGGCGGACTTCACCGCCTTCACGCCCCCCGCGAAAGAGGATGAGAGCCATGGCAGCAAATGAGGCCGCCGCCGAGACCGCGGCTCAAGGCGGGCGCGCCGTCCGCCGGGTAGGCACGGTCACCTTCGGCGTGGTGCTGGTCGTCACAGGCTGCGCGATGCTGATATCCATGTTTTTCCCAAAGCTGGACCTGTCCTTCCTTTTAAAGGCCTCTCCGCTCATCCTCATCAGCCTCGGGCTTGAGACCCTGCTCTCCGCGCGCAAAAGCGAGCGGCTCAGGTACGACTGGGTCGGAATGATCCTCTGCTGTCTCATCGTCTGCACCGCCCTGTTCCTTTTTGCCGCGGCAAAGCATCTTTTTTATGTAAGCGGAGTACAATTCTGACGGGAAGCCGCTGCTCCGCGCCGCGGGAAAACCTTCGCGCGGGTCTTCTGCCACTTGGTAAACGGCTCACCGGCAGCGAAGGAAAGAGCCGGCTGACTTTAAATCAGCCGACTCTTTTTGTTCATTCGACAGCGTGAAAGCGTAATATCACGAAAAAACGCGCTTCGCTCGGCAAAGGCTTGATAAATCAAG
>JAYFNM010000106.1:0-18180 GCA_034933465.1 Oscillospiraceae bacterium
ACCGCGTATTACAGCAGGATCATTTTTTCAGCCCTGCGCGCGCAGCTCTCTTACGATGGACTGCATCTCCTCGTGGCTGGAGGCGCGCTTTGCCCGGTCGATGAGCCGCCGCCGCTCGCCCTTGGGGAGCCTCGCGTAGGCGCTCATCGCGCGCTCGTCCCGAGAGAGCGCCATGAGAAAGCCGACAGGTGCGTCGTTCATGCCCTTCACCTCTTTTGCCGGATTATGCCCGGGCACGGGCACGGTTAAACTTGCGGATATATATTCATATTCTGCCGGACGCCGCGCATTATTATACATATGCAGCATTTTCCACAACGCCACCCGGAAAAAGCGGAACTGCTTGGAATAAAAGTGCTGAATATTCACAAATAATGAATAAATTACCAGAATCAGCTTGACACTGCCCGGAGGTGGCGCTATAATCAGCGCATAATTATTCACGGAGGGCAGAGCAATGAACAAAGAGAACATAAAAAAAGTGGTCCTCGCCTATTCAGGCGGGCTGGACACCTCGATAATCATCCCCTGGCTCAAGGAGAATTACAATAACTGCGAGGTGATCGCGGTCTCGGGCAACGTCGGTCAGGCCGACGAGCTGGAGGGTCTGGAGGAGAAGGCGCTGAAGACCGGCGCCTCCAAGCTCTATGTGCTCGACCTCTCGGACGAGTATGTGGACAGCTACATCATCCCCACGATGAAGGCCGGGGCGGTGTATGAGGAATACCTGCTCGGCACGAGCACCGCGCGCCCCTGCATCGCAAAGGGGCTCGTGGAGATAGCGCTGAAGGAGGGCGCGGACGCCATAGTCCACGGCTGCACCGGCAAGGGCAACGACCAGGTGCGCTTTGAGCTGGCCATAAAGCACTTCGCCCCGAACATGCCGATAATCGCCCCCTGGCGCGAGTGGAGCATCAAATCCCGCGAGGAGGAGATAGACTACGCCGAGGCGCACAAGATACCCCTCAAGATAGACCGCGAGACGAACTACTCCAAGGACAAAAACCTCTGGCATCTCTCGCACGAGGGGCTCGACCTCGAGGACCCGGGCAACGAGCCGGCCTATGAGAAGAAGGGCTTTCTCGAGATGGGTGTGTCCCCGATAGACGCCCCCGACGAGCCCGCCTATATCACGCTCGATTTCGAGCAGGGCGCGCCGGTCGCCCTCGACGGGGAGAAGCTGAGCGCGAAGGAGATCATCCTCAGGCTCAACGCCGTCGGCGGCGCGAACGGCATAGGAATACTCGACATCGTGGAGAACCGCCTCGTCGGCATGAAGTGCCGCGGCGTGTACGAGACGCCGGGCGGCGCGATACTCTACAAGGCGCACAGCGTGCTCGAGAGCGTCTGCCTCGACAAGCTCACCATGCACGAGAAGCAGAAGCTCTCCATCACCTTCGCGGAGCTGGTGTACAACGGCCAGTGGTTCACCCCGCTGCGCGAGGCGCTCAGCGCCTTCGTGGACAAGACGCAGGAGAAGGTCAGCGGCAAGGTGAAGCTCAAGCTCTATAAGGGCAACATGATAAACGCCGGCGTGTGGAGCCCGAATTCGCTCTACAGCGAGCAGATCGCCACCTTCGGCGAGAGCGACTACAACCAGAAGGACGCCGAGGGCTTCATCAATCTCTACGGCCTGCCGATAAAGGTGCAGGCGATAGTTGACGGCAAATAAAAAAATGAGGGCTTGGATATGGCAAAAATGTGGGCCGGAAGGACGGCCGGGATAACCGACGGCACGGCGGACGACTTCAACTCCTCCATAAGCTTCGACAGCCGGATGTACCGGCAGGATATTGCGGGCAGCGTCGCCCATGCCGGGATGCTCGCCGCGAAGGGGATAATCACCGGCGCGGACAGGGACGCGCTGACGGAGGGACTGCTGGATATCCTCGAAGAGCTCGACACGGGCAGGCTCCGCCTCGACATGAGCTGCGAGGACATACATATGTTCATCGAGCAGGAGCTCACAAAGCGCCTCGGCGACGTGGGGAGAAAGCTGCACACCGCGCGAAGCCGCAACGACCAGGTCGCGCTCGACCTGAGGCTGTATCTCCGGGACGAGTGCGGCGGGCTGAAAACGCTGCTGCGCGCGCTTATCACCGCGCTGACAGAGCAGGCGAAGGCGCACAGGGAGACGATAATGCCCGGCTACACGCATCTCCAGCGGGCGCAGCCGGTGAGCTTCGGCCACTATCTGCTCGCCTACGCCATGATGCTCATCCGCGACGACGGCCGCCTTGCGGACGCGCTCGCGCGGATGGACGTGTCGCCCATAGGCTGCTGCGCCCTCGCCGGGACCACCTACGATACCGACCGGCGCATGGAGGCGCAGCGGCTGGGCTTCGGCGGCGTCTGTCTCAACAGCCTCGACGGCGTCTCCGACAGGGACTTCTGCCTTGAGCTGATGGGCGCGTTCTCGATAATGATGATGCACCTGTCGCGCCTCGCGGAGGAGCTGGTGCTCTATTCGAGCTGGGAATTTAAATTCATCGAGCTGTCGGACGCCTACACGACAGGCTCCTCCATAATGCCGCAGAAGAAAAACCCGGATATGGCGGAGCTTGTGCGCGGCAAGACCGGGCGCGTCTACGGCGATCTGATGGCGCTGCTCACGACGCTCAAGGGTCTGCCGCTGGCCTATAACAAGGACATGCAGGAGGACAAGGAGAGCGTCTTCGACGCGCTGGACACCGTGAAAATGTGCCTGCGCGTGACGGCGCCCATGATAGAGACCATGACCGTGCGCGCCGACAACATGCTCCGCGCCGCACAGACGGGCTTTATAAACGCCACCGACCTTGCGGACTATCTCGTCAAAAAGGGTCTGCCGTTTCGCACGGCCTATAAGCTGTCCGGGCAGATCGTCGCACAGTGCATTGCGGAGGACAGGGTGCTCGAGACGCTGCCGCTCGCAAGCTACAAAAGCTACAGCCCGCTCTTTGAGGAGGACGTCTACCGCGAGATAGACCTGAAAAGCTGCGTGGAAAAGCGCGGCTCCGAGGGCGGCACCTCGCTGAGCTCGGTGGACGCGCAGATTAAATATGTTGAGGATTTTTTGAAAAATGACTGAGGTTTTTATAGACGGCAGCGCCGGGACGACCGGCCTGCGCATACGCGAGCGCCTGAGCGCGAGAAAGGATATAGAGCTGATAGCCCTGCCGGAGGAGCTGCGCAAGGACGCGAAGGCGCGGGCGGAGGCCATTAACGCGGCCGACCTCGCCTTCCTCTGCCTGCCGGACGAGGCTTCCGCAGAGGCGGCGGCGCTCGCGCGCGGCGATACGGCGCTCATCGACACCTCCACCGCGCACAGAAGCTCCCCCGGCTGGGATTACGGCTTCGCGGAGCTGTACGGCCGGAGGGAGAAGATCGCCGCGTCAAAGCGCGTGGCGAACCCCGGCTGCCACGCGAGCGGCTTCATCTCGCTCGTCGAGCCGCTTGTGAGGGCGGGTCTCGTGGATAAGAGCGCCGCGCTCTGCTGCTTTTCCGTCACCGGCTATTCCGGCGGCGGCAAAAGGATGATAGCCGAGTACGAGAGCGCGGCGCGCCCCGGCGCGCTCGACGCGCCCCGGCAGTACGCTCTCGGCCAGCAGCACAAGCACCTCAGGGAGATGACGCTCATCTCCGGGCTTGAGACGCCGCCGGTGTTCTGCCCGACGGTCGCGGACTTTTACAGCGGGATGCTGGTGACGGTGCCGCTGTTTAAAAAAGACCTCAGAGGCGGCGCGGACGAGGTCCGGGAGCTGTACAGGGAGTATTACCGCGGCGGGACGGTCTACTTTGAGGATCTGCCCGAGGGCGGGCTCGCCGCGGCAAACGAGCTTGCGGACAGGGACGCCATGCGCGTGAGCGTCGCGGGCAACGGCGAGCGGATACTGCTCCTGTCCTGCTTTGACAATCTCGGCAAGGGCGCGTCGGGCGCCGCGATACAGAACATGAACATCATCCTCGGCCTTGAAGAGACAGAGGGGCTGATACTGTGACGGAGCCGTCGGAGGGAAAGAGAATGAAGACTGTTTCAGGCGGCGTGTGCGCCGCGAAGGGCTTTACGGCCGCCGGCATCCACTGCGGCATCCGCAAGAGCCGCGCGACGAAGGATCTCGCGCTGATATTCAGCGAGAGGGAGGCCGCCGCCGCGGCGGTGTATACGACGAACCTTGTCAAGGGCGCGCCGCTGACCGTCACGAGGGCGCACCTTGCCGACGGGAGGGCGCGCGCGGTGATATGCAACAGCGGCAACGCCAACACCTGCAACGCCAAGGGCATAGAGACAGCCGAGAGCATGAGCGCGCTCGCGGCCGCGGCGCTGGGCATCTCGGCGCAGGAGGTCATCGTCGCCTCCACCGGGGTCATCGGCCAGCCGCTCGACATCGCGCCCATCGCGGCGAAGCTGGGCGAGCTCGCCGCGCGCCTGTCCGCGGAGGGCGGCGCCGACGCCTGCGAGGCCATCATGACCACCGACACAAAGCCCAAGGAGGTCGCCGTGGAGTTCACGCTCGGCGGGAAGACCTGCCGCCTCGGCGGCATCGCCAAGGGCAGCGGCATGATACACCCAAATATGGCCACCATGCTGGTCTTCCTCACGACCGACGCCGCCATATCCCCCGCAATGCTCTCAAAGGCCATCCTGGGCGACGTGGGAAACACCTTCAATATGCTCAGCATCGACGGGGACACCTCCACCAACGACATGCTCTCCATCATGGCCAACGGCATGGCCGGCAACGCGGAGATATGCTCGGACGGGGACGATTTCAAGAGCTTTATGGCCGCGCTCAACACGGTGAGCGTGTATCTCTGCCGTGCCATCGCGGGAGACGGCGAGGGCGCCACAAAACTGCTCGAGTGCGCTGTCGCGGGCGCGAAGGACGAACCGACCGCGAAGACCGTCGCAAAAAGCGTCGTCTGCTCCAGCCTCACAAAGGCCGCCATGTTCGGCGCGGACGCGAACTGGGGGCGGGTGCTCTGCGCCATCGGCTACAGCGGCGCGGACGTGGACGTGAGCAGGGTGGGCGTGAGCTTCAGCTCCGCCGCGGGGACGGTGGAGGTCTGCCGGGACGGCGCGGGCGTCGATTTCTCGGAGGAGCTGGCAAAAAAGGTGCTGCTCGAAAGGGAGATAGACATTCTCGTCTCGCTCGGCGAGGGGAAGGGCGCGGCCGTCGCCTGGGGCTGCGATCTGACCTATGATTACGTCAAAATAAACGGGGATTACAGGACCTGAGCCATGGATGAGCTGAAATTTTCAAACTCGCAGCGCGCGCAGGTGCTGACCGCGGCGCTGCCGTACATACGCAGGTACAACGGACAGATAATCGTCGTCAAATACGGCGGCAACGCCATGGTAAACGAGCAGCTCAAGCAGCAGGTGATGGAGGACATCGTCCTGCTCTGGCTGGTGGGCGTGCGCGTGGTGCTCGTCCACGGCGGCGGGCCGGAGATAAGCGAGCTCATGGGCAGGCTCGGCAAAAAGGCGGAGTTTGTGGACGGGCTGCGCGTCACCGACAGGGAGACCGTGGACATCGTGCAGATGGTGCTCGCCGGGAAGGTGAACAAGACGCTCGTGAACCTGCTCGAGATGAAGGGCGGCAAGGCCATGGGCATCTCCGGCATGGACGGCCGGCTCATCGAGGCGACGGCGCGCTCGCCGGAGCTCGGCTATGTCGGCAGCATCAGCTCGATAAATATACAGCCGGTCATGGATCTGCTCGAAAAGGGCTATATTCCGGTCATATCCACCCTCGGCTGCGACGATAAGGGCAACACCTACAACATAAACGGCGATACCGCCGCGGCCTGCATCGCGGGGGCGCTCGGCGCGCAGAGGCTCATAATGATGACCGATATCGCGGGCGTCCTCATGGACAGGGACGACCCGGCGAGCCTCGTCCCGGAGCTCACCGTAACGCAGGCGGTGGAGCTTTTCAGGCGCGGCGTGATATCCGGCGGCATGATACCGAAGGTGGACTGCTGCATTGACGCTGTACACAGAGGGGTCGGCAGCGCTATAATAATGGACGGGCGCGTGCCCCACTCGATACTCATGGAGATACTCACCGACGAGGGCGCCGGAACAATGGTGATAGGAGACAGGGAAAATGGATGAGCTTTTCAAGACCGACAGGGAATACGTCGCCAATACCTACGCCCGCTTTCCGATAGCGCTCGTGCGCGGAAAGGGCTCGCTCCTGCACGACGTGAGCGGGAGGGAATATATAGACATGGGCAGCGGCATCGGCGTCACGGCCTTCGGCATCGCCGACGACGAGTGGCGCGAGGCCGTCACGGCGCAGCTCGGCGAGCTGCAGCACGTCTCCAACCTCTATTATACCGAGCCCTGCGCCATCCTCGCCGAAATGCTCTGCGAAAGGACCGGCATGAAGAAGGTCTTCTTCTCCAATTCCGGCGCGGAGGCCAACGAATGCGCCATAAAGGCCGCGCGAAAATACGCCGCCGAAAAGAAGGGCGCGGAGCACTGCACGATAGTCACCCTGAAAAACAGCTTCCACGGCCGCACGCTGACAACGCTCGCCGCCACCGGGCAGGAGCACTATCACGAGCTGTTTCAGCCCCTGACGCCGGGCTTCGTCCATGCCGAGGCGAACGATATCGGCTCCGTCGCGGGTCTCGCGCTCGAGAATAAGGCGGCGGCGATAATGCTCGAGTGCATACAGGGCGAGGGCGGCGTCGTGACGCTGGACAGGGCCTTTGTGCAGGCCGTGGCGGAGTTTGCGGCGCGGGAGGATATACTGCTGATAATCGACGAGGTGCAGACCGGCAACGGCCGCACGGGGGAGCTCTACTCATACATGAACTACGGCGTGACGCCGGATATCGTCTCCACGGCCAAGGGTCTCGCGGGCGGACTGCCGCTCGGGGCGACCATGTTCGGGGGAAAGACCGAGTTCACGCTTGGCGCGGGCGACCACGGCTCCACCTTCGGCGGCAACCCCGTCTGCTGCGCGGGCGCGATAAGCGTGCTCGGCCGGATAGACGAAAAGCTGCTCGCCGGGGTAAGGGCGAGGGGTGAATACGCGATGGCCGCGCTCGCAGCCGCCCCCGGCGTCGCGGAGGTCGGCGGCATGGGGCTGATGATCGGCGTGAAGCCGGAAAAGCCCGTGGGAGAGGCGCTAAAATACTGCATGGATAAGGGCGTGCTGTGCCTGACGGCGAAGGACAGGCTTCGCCTGCTGCCCGCGCTGAACATACCGATGGAGACGCTTGAAAAGGCCGTGAAGGTCATTGCGGCCGCCTGCGCATGAAAGGGGAAAACGACATGACGCTCAAAGGAAGAAGCTTTCTCACTCTGCTCGATTTCACGCCCGCGGAGATAGCGGAGCTGCTGGCGCTCGCCGCGAAGCTGAAGGCGGAGAAAAAAGCCGGGATATCGCACAGACTGCACGAGGGGAAAAACGTCGCGCTGATCTTTGAAAAGACCAGCACGCGCACGAGGTGCAGCTTTGAGGTGGCGGCGGCCGAGCTCGGGATGCACGCCGTGTATCTCGACCCCAAGGCCTCTCAGATAGGCAAGAAGGAGAGCATCGCGGACACCGCGCGCGTGCTCGGCCGGATGTTCGACGGCATAGAATACCGCGGCTACGGCCAGGAGCGGGTGGAGGCGCTGGCAAAATACTCGGGCGTCCCCGTCTGGAACGGGCTGACGAACGAATATCACCCGACGCAGGTGCTGGCCGATCTTTTGACGGTGCAGGAGCATTTCGGCGCGCTCGCGGGGAAAAAGCTCGTCTTCATGGGCGACGCGCGCTACAACATGTGTAATTCCCTGATGATAGGCTGCGCCAAAATGGGGCTGCGCTTCACCGCCTGCGCGCCGGAGAAGTATTTCCCGGGACAGGCGCTGACGGCGAAGTGCCGCGCCGTCGCCGCGCAGACCGGCGCGGAGCTCGCCTTCGAGACCGACCCCGTAAAGGCCGTCGCCGGGGCGGACGTGATATACACGGACGTCTGGGTCTCCATGGGCGAGAGCGAGAGCGCGTGGGGGGAGCGGATAGACGATCTCCTGCCGTATCAGGTGAACAAAAGGCTGCTGGACGCCGCCGGGTCGCAGTGCCGCTTCATGCACTGCCTGCCCGCCTTCCACGACCTTCAGACCGAGACCGGCAGAGCCGTATACGACAGCTTCGGCCTCGACTGCCTCGAGGTGACGGACGAGGTCTTCGAGGGCGCGCGGTCCATCGTGTTCGACGAGGCGGAAAACAGACTGCACACCATAAAGGCCGTCATGGCGGCCACGCTCTGATTCAGGGGAAAAACAATGGAAAAAGCATACCTTGTTCTCGGCAACGGCATGTGCTTTGAGGGGCGGCGCGTCGGCGCCGCCTCCGACGGCATCGGGGAGCTGGTGTTCACCACCGGCATGGAGGGCTATCTCGAGACGCTCACCGACCCGAGCTACGCCGGGCAGATAATCATGCAGACCTTCCCGCTCATCGGCAACTACGGCGTCATAGAGCAGGACTTCGAAGGGGACTGCTTCGCAAAGGGCTACGTCGTGCGCGAGCTCTGCGGCACGCCCTCGAATTTTCGCAGCGAGTATGAGCTGGAGCGCTTTCTCTCCGAGCGCGGCATACCGGGCATAGCGGGCATAGACACGCGCGCCGTCACCCGCGTGATACGCGAGCAGGGCGTGATGAACGCCGCGATATGCGCCGTGCCGCCGTCTTCCCTTGAGGGCATACGCGCCTACGCCGTGAAGGACGCCGTCGCGCGCGTCAGCCGCCGGGACATAGAGGAATACCCCGCCGAGGGGGAGGAGAAATTCACCGTCGCCCTGCTGGACTACGGCGCGAAGCGGGGCATAATCCGCGGTCTTCGCCGCCGCGGCTGCCGCGTCATCGCCCTGCCGCACGATACTGACGCCGGGGAGATACTCGCCCTCAACGCCGACGGGCTGCTGCTCTCGAACGGCCCCGGCGACCCGGCGGAGAACACATACTGCATAGAGCAGATAAAAAAGCTAATAGGCGCTCTGCCGGTGTTCGGCATCTGCCTCGGCCACCAGTTAGCGGCGCTCGCCATGGGCGGCGAGACGGTGAAGCTCAAATACGGCCACCGCGGCGCAAACCAGCCCGTGCGCCGCACCGAGAGCGGCCGCTGCTATATCACCAGCCAGAACCACGGCTACGCGGTGGTGAGCGAGAGCATGAGGGGCATAGCCCGCGTGAGCTATCTCAACGCCAACGACGGCAGCTGCGAGGGGCTGGAATACCCCGGAAAGCGCTGCTTTACGGTGCAGTTTCACCCGGAGGCGAGCGCCGGGCCGCACGACACGGAATTTCTGTTCGAGCGCTTTATCGCGCTGATGGGAGGCGAGGGCGATGCCTAAGGACAAGAGCATACACAAGGTGCTGGTCATCGGCTCGGGGCCGATAGTGATAGGCCAGGCCGCGGAATTCGACTACGCCGGCGCTCAGGCCTGCCGCGTGCTGCGGCAGGAGGGGATAAACACCGTGCTCGTCAACTCCAACCCCGCCACCATCATGACCGACAAGGATCTCGCCGACGAGATATATCTCGAACCGCTCACCGCGCAGACCGTGCGGCGCATCATCGAAAAGGAACGCCCGGATGGTGTGCTCGCCGGGCTAGGCGGGCAGACGGGGCTGACCATAGCGATGCAGCTCTCCCGGGACGGGACGCTCGAAAAATTCGGGACGCGGCTGCTCGGCTCGGACATCTCGGCCATAGAGAAGGCCGAGGACAGGGAGCTCTTTCGTGAGACCCTGCAAAAGCTCGGCCAGCCCGTCATACCCTCCGCCACCGCGGGCGACCTTGACACCGCGCTGAGCATAGCCTCACACATAGGCTATCCCGTCATTGTCCGCCCGGCCTTCACTCTCGGCGGCTCCGGCGGCGGCATTGCGCAGGATGAGCGGGAGCTCAGAGCGATCGCGCGCACGGGGCTGGACATGTCACCCATCACGCAGATACTGGTAGAGCGCTGCATCTCCGGCTGGAAGGAGATTGAGTTTGAGACCATGCGCGACAGCGCGGGCAACGCCGTCGCCGTCTGCTCCATGGAAAACGTCGATCCGGTCGGCATCCACACGGGGGACTCCATTGTCACCGCCCCGGCGCTCACGCTCTCGGACAGGGAGTATCAGACGCTCCGCACGGCCTCTCTGGACATCATCTCCGCCGTCGGCATCGGCGGCGGCTGCAACTGCCAGTTTGCGCTGAACCCGGACAGCTTCGAGTACGCCGTCATAGAGGTCAACCCCCGCGTGTCGCGCTCCTCGGCGCTCGCCTCAAAGGCCACCGGCTATCCGATAGCCAAGATAAGCACGCGCATAGCGCTCGGCTACACGCTCGACGAGATAAAGAACGACATCACCGGCAAGACCTGCGCCTGCTTCGAGCCCGCGCTCGACTATGTGGTGGTGAAGCTGCCGAGATGGCCCTTCGACAAGTTTGCGGGCTCGAGCAGGAGGCTCGGCACGCAGATGAAGGCGACAGGCGAGGTCATGGCCATCGCGCCGGGCTTCGAGATGGCGCTGATGAAGGCCGTGCGCGGCGCAGAGATATCGCTCGACACTCTCAACGCCCCGCCCCTGTCCGACGCGCCGCTGGCGCAGCGGCTCGCCGAGGCGAACGACCGGCGCATCTTCACCGTGTTCGAGGCGCTGAAGGGCGGCTGGAGCGTGGACGAGGTGCACGATATCACGCGCATCGACCGCTGGTTTCTGCATAAGATAAAAAACCTTGCCGATTACGAAAACCGCGTCGCCGCGGCGGGACTGCCGGACGCGGACTACCGCGAGGGCAAGCGGCTCGGCTATACCGACGAGGCGCTGCGCCGCATGGCGGGGGCGGAGAGCGTGCCCGGCATGGAGATGAGCTACCGCATGGTGGACACCTGCGGGGCGGAGTTCGACGCCGAGACGCCGTATTTCTACTCCTCCTTCGACGCCGCCTGCGAATCGAGGAGCTTTCCGCGCAGCGGGAAGCCTGTCGTCATGGTGCTCGGCTCAGGCCCGATACGCATAGGGCAGGGCATAGAGTTCGACTACAGCTCGGTCCACTGCGTGCGCACGCTGCGCGACATGGGCTGCGACGTCGTCATCGTCAACAACAATCCCGAGACCGTCTCCACCGACTACGACACGGCCGACCGGCTGTATTTTGAGCCGCTCTGCCGCGAGGATGTGATGAACATCGTTGCGGTCGAGAAGCCCATAGGCGTGGTCGTGGCCTTCGGCGGGCAGACCGCCGTGAAGCTCGCGAAATTTCTCGATTCCGGGGGCGTGACCATCCTCGGCACCTCGGCCGACGGGATAGACCTCGCCGAGGACAGGGCGCGCTTCGACGCGCTGCTCGAGACCTTCGGCATCAGCCGCCCGAAGGGCAGGGGAGTAAGCAGCCTGGCGGGGGCGCTCTCCGCCGCCGGGGAGCTCGGCTATCCTGTGCTGCTGCGCCCGTCCTACGTCATCGGCGGGCAGAACATGACCATCTCCCGGAACGCGGAGCAGACGGAGAGATATATGCGCGGCATCCTCGCCGGCGGCATAGACAACCCCGTGCTCGTGGACAAATACATGCCCGGCACCGAGCTTGAGGTGGACGTCGTCTCCGACGGGGAAAACGTGCTCATCCCCGGCATCATGGAGCATATAGAGCGCGCCGGGGTCCACAGCGGGGACTCCATCGCCGTCTATCCGCCATATAACCTCAGCGACAAGTTCCTCGCGAAGATCTGCGCCTGCTCGGAGAAGCTCGCGCTCGCGCTGGGGACTAAGGGGCTCGTGAACATCCAGTATCTTATCTTTCAGGACGAGCTGTACGTCATAGAGGTCAACCCCCGCGCCTCGCGCACCGTGCCGTATATCAGCAAGGTCACGAACGTGCCCATGGTGGACATGGCCGCGCGCATCATGCTCGGGGCGAAGCTGCCGGAGCTCGGCTACGGCACGGGGCTCTACCGCACGCCGCCGTATTACGCGGTGAAGGTGCCGGTGTTCTCCTTTGAAAAGCTTTCGGACGCAAACTCCATCCTCGGCCCGGAGATGAAGTCCACCGGCGAGGTGCTCGGCGTCGGCCGGACGCTGGCCGAGGCCATGTACAAGGGGCTGACCGCGGCGGGCTTCAAGCTGCCCTCCCCGCATGAAAAGCGGGGCGCGGGCGTGCTGCTGAGCGTGGAGACGGAGGACTATCAGGAGATACTCTCTCTCGCCAGACGCCTGCACGAGCTGGGGCTGAGGCTCTATGCCACGAGCGGCACGGCCGGGGCGATAGCGGCGCTCGGCGTGCCGGTCGTCTCAGTGCCGAACGCGACCGAGAGCGACACCGTGGACGGCCTCATGGAGAGCAGGGCGCTGGAATACATCATCTATACCGGCGCCGTGAAGGACGCGACCATGGGGGACTATATCGCCCTGCACCGGCGGGCGATGCAGCTCGGCATACCCTGCCTCACCTCGCTCGACACGGCCAACGCCCTCGCGGATATCATCGCCAGCCGCTTCAACCAGAACAATACCGAGCTTGTGGATATAAACGCCATGCGCCTCTGGCGGCAGAAAATACAGTTCACGAAGATGCACAGCTGCGGCAACGACTACATCTTCATCGAGAACTTCGACGGCGCGATCACCTGCCCCCAGTCGCTGTGCGTGAGCCTCTGCGCCCCGCATTTCGGCATCGGCGGGGACGGGATAGTGCTCATCGAGAAGTCCGCCGTGGCCGACGCGCGTATGCGCAGCTTCAACCGCGACGGCAGCGAGGGCAGGATGGCCGGCAACAACATCCGCTGCGTCGGCAAATACCTCTATGACAGGGGCTACGTCCGCAGCGAGAGCCTGAGCATAGAGACCGGCAGCGGCGTGAAGCGGCTGAGGCTGTATATCCGCGACGGCAAGGTCAGCTCCGTCTCGGTCGATATGGGCGGGGTCTCGCTGAGATGCGCGGATGTGCCCGTGCTCGCGGACGGCGACAGGCTCGTCGGCCAACCGCTGACCGTGGGCGGCGAGGACTACCGCGTCACCTGCCTCTCGGTCGGCAATCCGCACTGCGTCGTGTTCTGCGACGGCATAGACGAGCTCGACCTCGAGAAGACGGGTCCCGCCTTCGAGTACGCGCCGGAGTTTCCCGAGCGGGTGAACGCGGAGTTCGTGCGCATGGTGAACCGGAGGAGCCTGCGTATGCGCGTCTGGGAGCGCGGCAGCGGAGAGACGCTCGCCTGCGGCACCGGGGCCTGCGCGGCCGTCGTCGCGGCGGTGGAGAACGGCTATTGCGAGAGGGACTGCGACGTGAAGGTGAGCCTGCTCGGCGGCGAGCTGACGGTGAATTATTCCGGCGGCCGCGTCATCCTCACGGGCGACGCCGTGCAGGTGTACGACGGCAGCTTTGAATACTGAGGACAGGGCGGGCGGGATGTAAGACCCGCCGCCCCTTGCTTTTTGCCGTTATATAGTGTACAATAGCGCCCAACGCTTGCTTGAGGTGCAAAATGAGTGTGAGAAAGTTCATCGGCGACAGGGCGTTTTACCGGCGGCTCTTTGCGGTAATGACCCCTGTGCTGATTCAAAACGTAATAACGAACTTTGTGAGCCTGCTGGACAACGTGATGGTCGGGCAGGTGGGCACGGAGCCGATGTCCGGCGTCGCGATAGTCAACCAGCTCCTGTTCGTCTTCAACCTCTGTATTTTCGGCGGTCTCGCCGGGTCGGGGATATTCACCGCGCAGTTTTACGGCAAGAGCGACACAAAGGGCGTGCGCGACACCTTCAGGATAAAGTTCTATATCGCGGCTGGCGCGGTGCTCGTCTTTGCGGCGGTGCTTGTCGCCCGCGGCGGGGAGCTGATAGCGCTGTTTCTGCACGAGGGCGGGGAAAAGCTTGACCTGGCCGCGACGCTCGCATACGGCGAGGCCTATCTCAAGGTCATGCTGATCCAGCTCATCCCCTTCGCCGTGATGCAGGTCTACGCCAGCACCCTGCGCGAGACCGGCGAGACGATGCTGCCGATGAAGGCGGGGCTCGCCGCGCTGTGCGTCAATCTGGTGTTCAACTATATTTTCATTTTCGGCAAGCTCGGCGTCCCCGCGATGGGCGTCGTCGGCGCGGCGATCGCCACGGTGCTCGCGCGCTTTGTCGAGTGCGCGATAGTCGTCGTGTGGACGCACCGGCATAAGGACAGAAATACATATATCGTGGGCGCGTTCAGCTCCATGAAGGTTCCGGGACAGCTCGCAAAGCAGGTCGCGGTGCTCGGCGTGCCGCTGCTTTTGAACGAGGTGCTCTGGTCGGGCGGGATGACGGTGCTCAACCAGTGCTACTCGCTCAGGGGACTTGAGGTGGTGTCGGCCGTCAACATTTCGGGCACGGTCTCAAACCTCTTCTTCTGCGCGTTTTTCGCCATGGGCACGACCGTGTCGATAATCGTCGGCCAGCTGCTGGGAGCCGACGAGCTGGAGCGGGCCGTGGACGAGGACAGGAAGCTCATCGCCTTCTCTGTCGTCCTGTGCTGCGCCGTGGGCGTCGTCATGGCGCTGCTCGCCCCGCTCATCCCGAGGATATACAACACCACCGACAGCGTCAAGCGGATAGCCGAGGATCTTCTGCTCGTCGCCGCCGTGATGATGCCTGTGAACGCCTTTACCAACGCCTGCTATTTCACCCTGCGCTCCGGCGGCAAGACCATCATAACCTTCGTTTTCGACTGCGCCTTCGTCTGGGCGGTGAATATCCCGGCCGCGTTCTTCCTCTCCCGCTGCACCTCTATGGGCATCCTGCCGATGTATATCATCGTGCAGTCGCTCGACCTGATAAAGTGCGTCATAGGCTATGTGCTGGTCAAGAGAAGAAAATGGGTCAAAAACCTCGTGACCGGGTAAAAAAAGAGCTCTGCGGTATTTGGCGGGTGCTCGTAAGAAAGTAATTCGCTCAAAATTACACTTACGGCATCTGTCAGAAGGGATTGGGTAAATGAAATATGCTGGACATGGTTAAAATCAACCGTGTCCAGCATATTTTTTTGCCTATTTGCGTTTTCTTTTCCTTTTCCCGTTTCCATGGGTCATGTTGGTTTTCCCCCGCTGGTTAAAAGAGGATTTCAGGTGTTTGGACAGCTTCAAGACCTCGATGATATTGACAAACTGCTCCATCGTGATCGCATCATAGTCAATACCAAAGGTTGCGAGGAAAATGCGGGCCTGTTTTTCACCGTCGCTGCCTTTGTAGTTCATGGCTTCCTGCAAACTCTGCTGCACATCCAGCGCCGGAGAATGGCTGTCCGCAGTAGTTACATCATCTTGATGGGCTTCCCGAATATCCCGAAGGATCAGCTTCAAATCGCCAGAAATAACATGGCCGAAATATTCGTCCTCTTGCACTTGCGCAAGTTCCAGCGTCCGCAGGTACAGATCATTTTCCGTTTCTCCCTGCTGCATCAGTACCATTTGGCGGACGGCTTGCAGTACGGCGTTCATATCGTTAATCCGCATATCTGCGATCCGATCCACATAAATCTCCGCATCCAGCATCATTTTCTGGAAATCATGGTGACAGAGAATTTCCGACAGCAGCCGGGGGTTGAATTTCCCGGCTTTCAGAACATCAATCGCATCATCACTCAGATGCAGAGCACTCAACTCTGTGTCTGAGTGATTTTTTTGTTCTGACACACCCAACAGATAGTCCGTAGTCACATGATAAAACTTTGCCAGCGTGACGATGGCAAAAGGGCTGATGTCTTTATAATCATCATTCTCGTATTTGCCGAGCGCAGATTTGGAAAGCCCGGTCTGGTCGGCCAGCTGTTCCAAGGTAAGTCCGTGTTCCACCCGCAAATCCTTCAATTTTTCCTGAATCGTTAAGGTCGTATTCATGCCAAGCCTCCCCGCTGCTCCATTTCTTTTATTATAACACAGCTTGTCCATAAGCGTGGAAACACCTGCTTTTTCAGAGCCTTTTCCATCCTTTTGGATATACGGGAATGGCCATGTTTTTTCGCTAAAATGTACTTGTCACCAGACATTGCAGCTTGAAAAATACATGACCGTCCGAATGGGATATGCCGGTTGGCGAAGCAGCGCCAGAACCAGCCTCGGGACAATTTGTCCCGAAGCTGCGAGCGTGCCAAGGCCGGGGATACGCCGGGGTGAGATTCCCGGGCAGGAACGGCATTCGGGAAAAACGGCGCTTAAAAACACAGGCAAAAAATCAATCAATGTGAAATCAGCGAACAAACTGCAATTTTAGTATTGCTAACCACACCAACGAGCGTTGCACCGCACAGCGTACACAGTACAGCGTTCCGTGTGGATATTCGCTGTTTGGCTTGATTTCACACAAACCAGCAAAACGGGAAAGCGGGTGCTGTGAACAGGGCATCACAAGCAAAAATTCCAGTTTTAAAATGAGTTTTACCAAAACAATGCTTTGTAGCAAATGGAATTTATCACGGAATAGATTCTGTTCGCCGCAGAGCCAACAAAACAGGAGGACTTTTCTATGAGCAATCACGAGAATTACAGGAACGAGATCAAAGCCTACATTGTCAGGGCTGGCATGACCATGAGCGAGGTAGTGGAGGTTTTGGCTGACGAATACGGATGGAGCAGCAGCGTCCCCAACCTGTCCGGGAAATTAAAGCGTGGTTCTTTACGCTATGGCGAGGCGGTGGAGTTGGCGGATGTGCTGGGGTACGACATTGTGTGGCAGAAACGGAGGAAATAAGATCGAGCAGAAAATTTATGGGTACATCCGTGTTTCCACCAGAGAGCAAAATGAAGATCGTCAGGTCATTGCCCTCCGGGAAGTGGGCGTACCTGAGAGAAATGTTTATATCGACAAACAATCCGGCAAGGATTTCAAGCGTCCGCAGTACAAGAAACTGCTGCGAAAAATGAAAAAAGACGATCTGCTCTATATCAAGAGCATTGACCGTCTGGGACGCAATTACGCCGAAATATTGGAGCAATGGCGCTTTCTCACAAAGGAAAAAGGCATTGACATTGTGGTGCTGGATATGCCGCTTTTGGATACACGGAGAGGCAAGGATTTGCTGGGAACCTTCCTCAGCGACATTGTGCTGCAAGTGCTGTCCTTTGTGGCAGAAAACGAGCACACCAACATCCGTCAGCGGCAGGCTGAAGGAATCGCAGCGGCAAAAGCCAAGGGCATTCGGTTTGGGCGGCCACCCAAACCGCTGCCCGAGAATTTCCATTCTGTCTACCAGCGTTGGAAAATGGGAGAAATCACCGGGACGGCAGCAGCAAAGGAATGTGGGATGCCCCTTGCTACCTTTCGTTACCGGGCAGAGATTTACGAAAAAGCCAAGTTGTTGTAAAGGGGGTGTTTTTACAGGAATGTGTACCTTTCTGTAAAAGGCGCAAAAGTTTATATAAATTTATTATATCATGGGTCTACAAGATTTTCCATACTGTTTTGGCGAAAAGTCCCACAAATCAGCGAACAAAAAACTGATCATGTTTTCCTTACAGAAAGGTACACAATCATGTAGGTAAGAAACAACGATTTTGTAGGGAGGAATTGAGATGTCAAAAGCAAGTAAAATGGTGACTTGCAAACATTGCGGAACTGAAATTGCTGCAAGCGCCAAGGTATGTCCGAAATGTGGAGGAAAGAACAAGAAGCCGATTTATAAGCGTCCGTGGTTTATTGCTTTGATTGTAATTATCATAATCGGTGCAATCGGTAGTGCTGGCGGAGACAAAACGTCTAATGAAGCTGGAAATAATGATACCCAAGTGACCACATCTGAAAATACCAACAGTACACAGCCGGAATCTGAAACTCCGGAGATCACTTATACAGCATATGAAGTCTCTGAGCTGATGGATGATCTTAACGGAAACGCACTAAAGGCAGCAGAGAAATATAAAGACCAGTATGTGGAGTTAACTGGTCGTCTGAATGTTATTGATAGCAGTGGTAAATATATCTCTATTGTTCCAACTGATGATGAGTTTGCCATCATGGGGGTTCAGTGCTATATCAAGACCGAGGAACAAAAAGCTGCTGTCATGGAAATGTCTATTGGCGACACTTTGGTGGTCAAAGGCAAAATCAAGGACGTTGGAGAAGTTTTGGGTTATTCTCTTGACATTGATGAAGTAGTCAAAGCAGCAAACTAAATTCAATGTGGCACAACGCTATTAACCTGAGTTAACTAAAATATCCCTTGGTCACAAGGGCGCACTTCTAT
>JAYFNM010000107.1:0-8574 GCA_034933465.1 Oscillospiraceae bacterium
AGGCGCAAAACATCACCGCGAATATTTGCGACGCGCCCGGCACGACGATCGAGCCGGACAAGACCAAGCCGGTGAAGCTGACGCTGGTCAACCAGAACGGCGACGGGAGCGAGCAGGTCATCGAGGGGCAGTATTTTGTGAACAGCACCATCAATCCGCTGCAAGATTTCGTGAGCGCGGACCCGGACGACCCCGTTACCGCATGGTGTACCGCTTCAAGAGACAAGGACGGAACGCTCACCGTCTCCAAAATCGCGATCATCGGGGCATACCGCCTGACGGGCGACCTGATAATCGCCGCGGTGCATAACGCGCCGAAAAACTATGTGCGCATGGTCATGATCGGATACAACGACCCGAATACCGACCTTATCAATACGCAGAAGATCAACGAAAACACAAATGGCGTATACACGCCGCAGCCCATTCCGGGCACAAGGAACTCGCTGGATAAGACCGTCACGGTCACGCTCACACAGTACAAGGTTCTGTCGCAGCAGTACCGCGGCACTCTGCCCGGCGAGGAAAACACAAAATATCTCAGGGAGCTTTTGATAGCCAACGGCCTGATGACGTCTGCCGACAGCGTCTATTCGGCGCATCCCGTCGAGTATTGGCACACGGCGAACAACGATAAGAAGACCATCAATGTCAGCACCTTCATCGTGTCTCTCGCATCCCTGCACAATGTGAGCTATGCGGCGGCAGACACCGAGGGCCGCCCCCTCGCGGGCGCCGCGCTGCCGCAGGCGCTCTCCGGCGTGCCCTTTGCGGCCGGCCTGTTCAGCCTTGTGGACGGGAAAGAGGCGGCGCTGGCCGGCTATGAGTTTCAGCGCTGGGAATACGAGGGAAAAACGCTCGACCAGGCGTCGGGACAGTCCATGCCCGCGGGGGACATCGTGCTGACGGCGGTATTGAAGGAGCTGACAGGCGAGCTCACCGTCAGCAATACGGTAACCGGCAACGCAGCGGATAAAACGAAAAAATTCACCTTCACGCTCACGCTCGACGCCGAGGGCAGCTATTCATATACCGGCAGCAGCGCCGGAACGATAAAGAGCGGGGACAAGTTTGAGCTTGCCCATGGAGAGAGCATAACCGTTCAGGGTCTGCCGGTCGGGACGGGCTATACGGTGACCGAGGCCGACTACGGCAGGGAGGGGTATACGAGCTCCTCAAGCGGCGCCGCGGGTAAAATCGTCGAGGGCACGGTCACGGCGGCCTTCACGAACAGCAGGACAAGCGCAGGCGGTCCGAAGACCGGCGACGGCTCGGGCTATCCGATATGGCTCGTCATCCTCGCCGTATCCGGCGCGGGCTGGCTCGGCTCAAGCCGCCTGCGCAGGAGATACGGGGATAAGGCTTGACCTGTATACGCGGACGAAGAGGAGAAAAGGATAAAGATGAAGCACGGAAAGAGGAGCTTCGCCGTCGCGCTGGGGCTGTGTATGCTTCTTGGTGCGCTGACGCCGGCCGCGCTTGCGGGCTCGGCGTGCCCTCACGGGCATGAAAACTGCGGCTATCAGGCGGCGGAGGAGGGACAGCCCTGCTCGGTCGAAGCGGCGCATATCCACGACGCCGCCTGCGGCTATGCCGAGGCGGCGGAGGCCGCGCCGGAGATACCCTGCACCCATGCGCACGACGCGGCCTGCGGCGGGCTGGAGGACGCGGCGCTCTGCGCGCATGTCCACGACGCTGCCTGCGGCTATGCCCCCGCCGCGCTCGCGGCGGAGGCCGCGCCCTGCGCCTTTACACATGCCCACGACGCCTCCTGCGGCTATGCGGCGGCGAAGGCGGAGCTGCCCTGCACGCAGGAATGCGAGCTCTGCAAGGCCGCCGCGCAGACGCAGCCGACCCGCGCTCCGGCCTTGGGCGCGCAGGCCGTCAAAACGCTGACCCATGAAAACAGCAGCTACACGCTCTATGACGACGGGACGGCGGCGCTGACGGACGGAGACACCGCCGACGACGGCTCGATAAACGTTCCGGCCACCGTGACCGACGAGCTTGGCGGCGTCTATACGGTCGTCTCCATTGCGGACGACGCGTTTACCGGCGCGCAGTTCGGCACGATAACCGGCTTCAGTCTGCCGGAGGGGCTTGTCTCCGTCGGCGCGCGCGCCTTTGCCTATGTCTATATCCCGGCTGCCCTGCGAATACCGGACAGCGTAAAGAGCATCGGCGAGGGCGCCTTTGAGGGCGGCCTGTATGAAAAGCTCGCGATAGGAAAAGGACTGACCGCGATTCCGGCCAGAGCCTTTGCCGCGGCCTCGCTGCTCTCCTCCGTCACGCTTTCGGACGCGACAACGGCCATTGATGCCGAGGCCTTTACGGACAGCCCCGTCAAAAAAGTAGAGGTGACCGGAGCGGATGGCTGCCTTGACACGGTCATCGGGCAGGTCAAGGGTCTGAAAAACGCGACCGTCAGCTATAATGACCCCAACGCGAAGACCGACGTCTGGCTACAGGAGCAGATCGACGCCTCCACCGGCCCCACCGTCATCACCATCGACAGCAATCTGCGGCTTGAAAACCCCGTGATCATACCCTCGGGAAAGGATATCACCCTGACGGACGACGGGAGCGCGAGAAAGCTGTCTTCGCCCTACAGCCGCACGCTGTTTCAGATCCGCTCCGGCGGTGTGCTGACCATCAGGACCACCGGCGGCGATGAGCTGCTCGTCCTCCAGGGCGGCGAGAGCAAGTTTCGCATCTCCGGGAGCATCGCCACCGTGTCCGGCACGCTGAACCTTGAGGGCGGCACCCTTCGCGGCGAAACCATCGGCGGCTGGCAGGTGGGCGCGGTGCTTTTGCAGGAGGGCGCGAAGCTCAACATGAGCGGCGGCGTCATCGAGGACACGGTCATCACCAACACCGGCGACCCGCTGACAGCCCCGGTGATAGTGGCGGGGGGAGCGGAGTTTCGTATGAGCGGCGGGAGCATAAGGAACAACAATTCCCAAAACAATGTTCGCGACTCCTCGGGCGGCGTTCTGGTGTACGGCTGGAACAAGGGCGGCTTTGCGGGGCGCATGTGGCTCTCCGGGGACGCCGAAATAACCGGAAACAGCTCTAATCACGGCGGCGGCATATTTCTGATAGGCGAAGCGAGCCTTGAGATGAGCGGCGACAGCGTCACCTATAACACGGCCTTGAAAATGGGCGGCGGCGTCTGCGTGGCGGGCGCCTCCTACGGCGGCGACACCGACTGGAATTGCGCCTTTACCATGAACGGCGGCACGATATCACATAACACCGCTGGCTATATGGGCGGCGGAATCTACCTCAACTCCAATTTCGTGACCTTGAACAGCGGCTATATCGAGTATAATGCGGCTACGTACGGCCACGGCGGCGGGGTCTATGTCAGCACAACGCCCTACAAGCTGCATCTGTATAACGCGCTTATAACGGAGAACAGCGCGAGCTATCTGGGCGGCGGCCTGTGGTTTTGCCCCACGGGCGACGGCAGGCTGCACGTCACCAGCGGCGCGGCCGTCTTCGACAACACCGCCGAGGCGGGCGGCGCCGGAGACGATTTCGTCTCGGTGCTCAAGCAGGGCAAGGCCGTGTCGCTGGCGGACAGGGCGCTCGGCGGCGGCGAGGTCAAATGGTATCGCGACGGCGGCTTGACGGACACCCCTGCGGACACCTCATTTACCGGGCAGGTTGACGACGGCGCTGCGCGCTTCGACGCGGCCGCGCCGGGAGAAGCCCTCTCCGGCATCAGCAGCGGCTCACAGAATTATGCCCTGAAGGCCGTCCTTTCGGAGGCCGCCAAGGCGCTGGCGCGGGAGCGGGCGGCGCTGTTTATCCGGTATAACAGCTCCCCGCGCGGCGGCGGCATCGGCTCGAACGGCAGCGTGGAGATAGGAGTTGCGCAGCAGGAGTGGTCGCTCAGAGTGACAAAGGCATGGGCGGATGTTCCCGAAACGGAGCGCAAGCCGGTCGTTATACGGCTGCTTATCGACGGCCGGGAGCTCGACACGGCGACGCTGAGCGGCGATAACAAGTGGACGGCCGAATTTGCCGGGCTTCCGAATCCCGATTCGCTGAACGGCCTGTCCCTTGCGGTGCTGGAGGAGGGGACGGAGTATCTGGTGGAATATGGCGCGCTGCAAAGAGACGACGCGGCGAAGACCCTCTCGATAACCGTCACCAATTTCAAAAAGCCGGCGCCCACGGGGGCGCTGACGATCAGCAAGACCGTAAATGGCAGCGGCGGGGACACCGCAAAGGATTTCAGCTTTACGGTGAGCTTCAGCGACGGCGGAACCTATGATTATACCGGCAGCAGGACGGGCTCGATAAAAAGCGGCGGGAGCATAAGCCTGCGCCACGGGCAGAGCGTCACGATAGCCGGTCTGCCGGTCGGGACGGGCTATACGGTGACCGAGGCCGACTACGGCAGGGAGGGGTATACGAGCTCCTCAAGCGGCGCCGCGGGTAAAATCACCGAGGGCACGGTCACGGCGGCCTTCACGAACAGCAGGACAGCCCCTCCCGCGACGGGCTCGAAAGCTCCGAATACGGGCGATACCTCCGCGGCCGTTGTCTGCCTCGCCCTGCTGCTCGTCTCAGGCTGCGGTCTGGTCGCCGGCGGAGCGAAATACAGAAGCAACCGCGGCGCAAACTGAAAACGGCATACAAGCTGAGGGCGGCGAGGATATCCTCGTCGCCTCAGAGCGTCAAGGAAGCCGTTGCCGACTTCCCTGACATGCTTTGTCCGCCGCTTTATTCCAGCTCAAAGGCGCCTGTATAGAGCTGATAGTATTTGCCTTTTTTCTTGATAAGCCGCTCGTGGCTGCCGCGCTCGATGATGCGCCCGAGCTCCAGGACGATGATGACGTCGCTGTTACTGACCGTGGAGAGGCGGTGCGCAAAGACGAAGACCGTGCGGCCGTCCATCAGGGCGTCCATGCCTTTTTGCACGAGAGCCTCGGTGCGGGTGTCGATGGAGCTGGTGGCCTCGTCGAGCACCATCACCGGCGGGTCGGCCACGGCGGCGCGGGCGATGGACAGAAGCTGGCGCTGCCCCTGCGAAAGCCCGCTGCCGTCGCCGGAGAGCACGGTGTCGTAGCCCTGCGGCAGCATCCGGATGAAGCCGTCGGCGTTGGCGCGCTCCGCCGCGGCGACGCATTCGTCGTCGGTGGCGTCGAGCTTGCCGTAGCGGATGTTGTCCATTACCGTCCCGGTGAAGAGGTTTACATCCTGCAATACCACGCCGAGGCTGCGGCGGAGGTCGGCTTTTTTGATCTTGTTTCTGTTGATGCCGTCATAGCGTATCTTGCCGTCGGCAATGTCGTAAAAGCGGTTGAGGAGGTTTGTGACGGTGGTCTTGCCCGCGCCGGTAGCCCCCACCAGCGCCACCTTCTCGCCGGGCTCGGCGTAGATGGAAATGTCGTGCAGCACCTCCTTGCCGGGCGCATAGCCGAAGTCCACATTCTCCATGACGATGCGTCCCTTCAGCGCGGTATAGGTCAGCGTCCCGTCGCCGTGGGGGTGCTTCCACGCCCATAGGCCGGTGCGGCGGGCGGTCTCGCGCAGCTGCCCGTCCGCGAGCTCTGCGTTGACGAGGGTCACGTAGCCGCCGTCCGTCTCCGGCTCTTCATCCATCAGCCCGAAGATGCGCGTCGCGCCAGCCAGCGCCATGACAATGGAGTTGAGCTGATTTGAGACCTGAGCCAGGGGGTTGCTGAAGCTGCGGGTCAGCGTCAAAAACGACGCTATCATGCCGAGCGTCAGCGTGCCCGCGCCCGCGAGCGAGAAATTCCCGGTTCCGGCGATGGCCATGCAGCCGCCGATCATCGCCACGGCGATATAGAGAATGTAGCCAAGCGCGTTCATGATGGGCATGAGGATGTTGGCGTATGCGTTTGCCGCGGTGGAGTTTTCGCGCCAGGCGCGGTTCTTTTCCCGGAAGCTCTCCCGCGCCTTGTCCTCGTGGCAGAACACCTTGACCACCTTCTGCCCATTCACCATCTCCTCCACATAGCCGTTGAGGCTGCCGAGAGAGTCCTGCTGGGCGATGAAGTAGCTGCCGCTTTTCCCGGCGATCTTGCCAATCACGATAAACATGAGGGCGACAAAGACCAGCACGACCGCGGTCAGCGGAAGGCTGACGTACAGCATTGCGCAGAATACGGCGAGTATCGTGACGACGGAGGAAATGATCTGCGGCAGGGACTGCGCGATCATCTGGCGCAGGGTGTCGGTGTCGTTGGTGTAGCAGCTCATCACGTCGCCGTGGGTGTGGGTGTCGAAGTATTTGAGCGGCAGGTACTGCATGTTGCCGAACATGGCGTCGCGGATGGTTTTCAGCGTGCCCTGCGCCACCGACACCATGATACGGTTGTACAGGAGGCTCGCCAGCGCGCCGGTGCAGTACACGCAGCCCATTATCAGGATGACGCGTGTGAGGCCGGAGAAGTCCGGCGCGGCCTCCAGCAGCAGCGGCGCTATATAGTCGTCGATGAGCGTCTGCAAAAAGAGCGACGATGCTACGCTGACAACGGCCGAGAGGACGATGCATACGGTCACCAGCGCAAGCTTTGCGCGGTAAGGCTTGAGATAGCCCAGCAGCCGCTTGACGGTGGCGGGATCCATGCGCCCCGTCCCCGACCCGGTTTTTCGCCGCGCGTTTTTCATTTCAGGCATTTTCTTCGCCGCCTTTCTGCTGGGAGAGATAGACCTCCCGGTAAATATCACAGCTTTTCAAAAGCTCTCCGTGCGTGCCGGCCGCCGCGATCTTACCGCCGTCCATGACCACGATCAGCTCGCAGTTTTGGACGGAGGAGATACGCTGCGCGATCATGATCTTGGTGGTCTCCGGCAGATATTCGGCAAACGCCTTCTGTATCAGGGCGTCCGTCGCCGTATCCACCGCCGAGGTGGAGTCGTCGAGAATAAGTATTTTCGGATTTTTGAGCAACGCCCGGGCAATGCACAGCCGCTGCTTTTGCCCGCCGGACACATTCGTTCCGCCCTGCTCAATATAGGTGTCATAGCCGTCCGGCAGCGCTGAAATGAAGCCGTCCGCCTGCGCCAAAGTGCAGGCGTGTCTCAGCTCCTCATCGGTGGCATTTTCGCTGCCCCAGCGCAGATTTTCTCTGATCGTACCGGAGAACAGCTCGTTTTTCTGCAATACCATGGCGACGGCGTCCCGGAGCGTCTCGATATCGTAATCCCGCACATCCACGCCGCCCACCAGAACCCGTCCCTCGCTTGCGTCATAGAGCCGCGGAATCAGCTGTACCAGAGAGGATTTGGAGGAGCCTGTGCCGCCGAGGATGCCGACGCTCTGTCCGGATGTGATGTCCAGCTCGATACGCTCCAGCACATTTTTGGAGGCTTTTGCCGAATATCGAAAGCTGACATGATCAAAGTGAATGGAGCCGTCCTTTACGGTCATGATCGGAGAAGCTCCGTTTTGAATGTCGGGTTTTTCCGAAATTACCTCTGCAATCCGCTCGGCAGAGGAGCGCGCCATGGTAATCATGACAAACACCATCGACAGCATCATTAAGCTGGTCAAAATCTGCATGGCGTAGGTGATGAGACTCATGAGCTGGCCGGTGGTGAGACCCAGCGCCGGATCGTTGCCGCTGGCCACAATGGCCCGCGCGCCGAACCACGCGATGAGCAGCATACAGGCGTACATACAAAGCTGCATCAGCGGCATATTAAACGCCAGCAGTCTTTTTGCCTTTGAAAAATCCGTATATATTTTTTCCGAGATGCCGCCGAACTTTTTCTTTTCGTGGTCTTCACGGCAGAAGGACTTGACAACCCGGATGCCCCGCAGATCCTCCTGCACCACGTTGTTCAGCCTGTCGTAGGTGGCGAACACACGGGTGAAAAGCGGATGCGCCTTGGTCATAATCAGGTAAAGCAGCACAGCTAAAACAGGAATGCAGATCAGAAATACCAGAGAAATCTGGACATTGATACGGAAGCACACAATCAGCGCAAAGATCATCATCAGCGGCCCGCGAAACGCCATCCGGATGATCATCTGATAAGCGGACTGCACGTTGGTCACGTCCGTGGTGAGCCGCGTCACGATGGAGGCGGTGGAGAACCTGTCGATGTTGGAAAAGGAAAAATTTTGCACGCTGTCGTAGGCGTCGTCCCGCAGGTTGGCGGCAAAGCCGGCGGAGGCCGACGCCGCCGTCCTCCCGGCCAGCGCGCCCACCGTCAGCTCAATGAGAGCCGAAATAAGCAGCGCGAGGCCGTATTTGACTACAGCGTTCATCTCGCCGCGGTCTATGCCGTAGTCGATGAGGTCGGCCATAAGCAGCGGTATGACGATCTCAAGTATCACCTCCGCCGTCACAAGCAGCGGCGTGGCGATGGAAGCTCTTTTATACTCCCGAATGCTCTTGGCAAGTGTTTTTATCACAACATTTCCTCCAATCCTTACTGTAGCAGGCTACACATTGCCTGAAAAAAACCGGCCGGGAGACCGGCCCGATGTTTATGTTATGGTGTTGTATACCGCCGGCAGCAGACGGTTGAGCTCGGCGAGCTCCGGCTCCGACAGCCCCGTGAGCCGGATGCTGTCGTGCTCGGCCA
>JAYFNM010000108.1:0-8937 GCA_034933465.1 Oscillospiraceae bacterium
CAGCGGATCGGCGCCCGAATTTAGCGGGCTTTTCCGCCTCCGCCCTACGGGCTCCGGCTCCATAGCCCGCTAAATTCGAAAACTGCCGCCGCGGAACTTTTTCTTTTTCCACGATTGGGTCATATCTATTTACACCGCAGACTGTCGGTGGAAAAAATTTGCCGAAATAGGTACACAAATGCTATGGCATGTGTTATAATTCTTAGTTACCGATCTGCAAAGCGAGAACAAGTCCGACTTTTACGACCGTCCGACAAAGGCAAGCGTAGGTTACTTTAATGGCAGAACCGTGTATGTAAGCGATGGCGAAAACCATACGTTCACGGTTGCCGAAGCGACGACGGCTTATAATTACCTCGTCCGCAACGATTATGTCAACGATAACGGTGAGTTGACGGATATCTACCGCGCTGTCGCAGAATCGGGCAGTTTTCCCCGATGAAGCCGGAGCTCGCTCACCTTGCGAGAGCGACCATAAACTCGTACAGGGTATCTTCGACCCAAGTATCCTGAAAGACATCGTGTCCGACGGTCACAATACGAAAGTCACGGAGAACCCGCTAAATGAGAACTGGAAGGACTTCAAAAAGTTGTGGGAGCGCATTAACAAGCGGTACGCATATACCTGTGAGTTCGATGGTGCCGAGCTCATCAAGAAGTCAATCGAGGTTATTAACATCGAACCCCGTGTTGCGAAGCTGCCTTACACCCTCACCAAGGGCGAGCAGGAAGGCACTGACTTTAATATCGAAAAAACTGAAACAAAAAAACTCGACCGGACACAGGATAGCTTTGCCGATTATGACCTTATCGGGGAAATTGCCGAAGGCACGACACTGACCCGCCGCACGGCAACGGCTATTCTCACAGGCATTAACAAGGATAAATTGTGGCTGTTCCGCGCAAATCCCGAAGAGTTCATCTCCAAGGTTGTCGGCATCATCAACAAGCAGAAAGCCTCGATCGTAGTCGAGCATATAACCTATGCTCCAAGTGCGGAGGAACCGTGCACGCAGGACGTTTTCAATATGAGCCGTGCCTCCGATGAGCACACCAAGGCATTTTCGGCGAAGCGTTCTATTCCAGACTTCGTCTTTGCCGGAATCTATCAACGATTAGTACAAGCGGGCATTGCCCATAGTTGACACCCCCGGCTTTCTGTATAAGTCAAGAACAATGTCTATCGCACCAAACGAAAGGTGTCCCTATACGATTTTTTTGGTACGGAGAATATAGGGTAAAAGATAAAACGATCGATTATAATAAGCGCAGAAAGGAGGTTGCAATATGGATTTATATTTCGGAGATGTCCCATTGTGTTATACTAACTCCCTCGCTATGGCATTCAATTCCTACGGTTTCCATTTTTCACCTGAGTACCTGGAAGCGTTGATGGTTATGGGAAATGGTGCAAGTTTTGTAGACAACAATGTAAAGCATCCATTAGTCTTTTTTGACAATGGACTGCCGGATATATCTATTAATAATTGTTTACGTATTCTTGGGTTTCAACATGAGGATTTCTTTATTAAAGAATCAGATGGTTTTAGCATTGATGATATTCAAAAGAAGCTACAGCATCTTTTGAAAAATGGCTCCGTTGTAATAGGGCCGTTAGATATGGGATATTTGACTTACAATCCAAACTGTGTTTACCAGAGGGGTGTCGATCATTTTGTCTGTGCCTATGGCTTCTATGAGGGGCAAGTTTATCTGCATGATCCAGCAGGATATCCTTGTATGAAAATGAAGTTTGGGGACTTTGTAAAGGCATGGACGGCAGAGGGTGTTGCATATAAAAGAGGAGCCTTTTCCATGTGGGGAAATTTTGCGCGCATAAGAGAACCAGAGGCAAAAGAAATCTATCATGATATCTCTGTGATAATGAAAAAGCGGTATGAACAAGGCGATGCAAATGTCATAGAACAATATGCAAATTCGATAAGAGAAAATGGATTAAACCAGCAACAGAAACAGATCCATCAGTTCTTTAGTTTTTGCCTTGCCGCTGTGAGGAATATTTATTTGAGCAGGTTTCTTAAAGAACATGACCGCAAAAAAGCAGACCTGAAAGAACAAATGGCTGATCTTTTTGGACAAGCGCATTTGGATAGCATGAAAGATGATTATAAAGGGTTATCAAATACTCTAATCAAAATTTCAGAACTTGATAAGCAATTCAAAAAACTATGTATTCAATACGAAGGAGGATGATACTATGGAAAAAATGATAAAGACCGAGTTAGGAACAATCCAGAAGGAAAGAGTTGAAAAAATGCAATTTCTTTATATGGAAGTCGCTAATGATCCTGAAAGCCAAAGGAAAGCATGGCCGAAGTTTGAAGCTCACTTTCCGTCATTATCCGGCCGAAAGATGTACGGTCTGGATTATGATGACAGCAAAGTATATAGAGTGTGTTCTCTTGTTCTGGATAAAGATAATGGAGAAACCTACGGACTGGATCAATTCGAGTTTGAGGGAGGGGATTATATGAGACTGCGACTTAATTTTGAACCTCCAAAACTCTATGAAAAGATTGGCCCTGCTTATGGGCTTCTTATTGGGAAATATGAAGATGTGATTGATTGGTCACTTCCCTTCATAGAACAGTATAAAGCGAAGAACATTCTGGATATCATGATACCTGTAAAAGAGTAATCAGCAGAATGTATTAACAAGTAAGGAATGAATATGATTAAGTCATTTAATGAAACTGTACGCTACATTGAAAGTGTGCTGGATAGTGAAATTGATGAAAAAAAGGTTGCAACCATCTCAAGTTATTCATACCCTATGTTCGGCAGGCTGTTTTCCGTTCTAACCGATATGACGCTGTCAGAGTATATTCGATTTAGAAAACTAACAAAAGCGGCAAAAGAGATTAACGAAACGAATGAAAGAATTATTGACATTGCAGTGAAGTATGGTTACGAATCATCAGATTCTTTCACAAATGCTTTCAAAAATTTTCATCACACTACGCCCACCGAAGTACGAAAAGGAGGAGCATATCGAGTTCTTTCTCCTGTACAATTAGCCCTTAGTGTAACAGGAGGAAAGCACATGGATGCAAGAATTCAAAGAAAAGACGGATTTGCCGTTGCAGGTGTTAAGTTGGATAATATCAACTCCTTTTCTTGCCCCGAAGCTTGGGATCAGCTATACGCAACATACAGTCATGACATTCTCTCTCGTTTGGGAAACGGTCAAAGCTATGGGATGTGCTTTGATGTGGAAAATCCAAACAAGATCAACTATATGGCCTGCTACCACGTCAGTGACATTGCAAAGGCAAGGGAAATGGGGCTTGAGGTCAAGGAAATCAGAGAAGCAGAGTATGCTATCCTGTCACTAAAGGGATCTGTTCCTACCTGTATTCACGAGGGCTGGAAATACGCTATGGAAGTGTTTTTGCCGGAGCAGGGCTATATGCACGCAGGAACACCTGACTTTGAAGTCTATTCCGAGGGGGATATGTATAGTCCCGATTATAAGATGGAGCTTTGGATTCCTCTCTCTAAGAAAGAATAAGCAGACAACAAATAGTTCAATGGGGATTTAATCAATCTGAGCTTGCAGGACAAGATAAACCGCTGCTTCCAACAGCGGCGGAGCTAGAAGCCATTGAAGAATTTAAGAAGAAAGGGTTTATTTGATAACAAAACCATGATAACATTTTGATAACAGCATTTCAGAAAGGCCATATACAATGGATAGCTGAAATCAAATGGAACAAATAGAAATCATATCACCAAAACAAAAATGTTTAGAGCAAGCTTTAAGTTTGCGAGTGGGAATGAGATAATCAAAGCCGAAAACCCTTGCTGCGTTAGGGTTTTCGGCTTTTTTGATAATGCTTTAAATTTGCGCAGCTTATTGTACCTTATCCATCTCAGGGCTTGCGTCTGTTCGCGCAAACGGCTATAATATGAGCATCTCTCTGCTGAAGGGCGGGTGGCTATGGACTGCATGTCTACTCGGGAGGCCGCGGCGAAGTGGAACGTTTCGCTCCGTTATGTGCAGCGGCTTTTGCGCGAAAACAGAATACCCAAGGCTAAAAAATACAGCGGCGCATGGCTGATCCCCGCTGACGCGGAAAAGCCCGCCGACCCGCGCGCGACCCGCAGGCAGGGTGGGGGCGATGCGGTCTGCGCGTTCCTCCCCGCCATGTCCCTGCCAAAGAGCGACCCGGACGCGGCGCTCAGAACTACACCGAGGGAGTATCGCGAGCTGGCCGCCGCCGACCTCGCCTACCGCCGGGGCGACACGGGGCCGGCCAGAGAATACTGGCGGCGGAGCAAGCCCGGCCTCCGCAGCGCGGACATGCTCTCCGCCGCGACCCTCGCCACCGCCGCCGCCATAAGTTCCGGAGATTACGCCCTTTATTTTGAGATCGAAAGCTTTCTGAAGGGCGGCATGGCCGCGGCAAGGTCCGACGAGGAGCGGGCGCTGCTCTCCCTGCCGGGGGCGTTGGCAGCCGTGGGTATGGCTGCGCCCGGCATGACGCCGGACTGGCTCAGGCGCGGCGACTTTTCCCTGTTCCCCGCGGAGCTGCGCCCATTCCTGCTCCATCTGCACATGCTCCATCTGCGCAACGCCGGGGAGTTCACCGCCCTGCTTTATTGCGCCAGCACCGCGAGCGTACTGTGCGCGCAAACGAACACTTTCACATGGCTGGATCTGAACTTTTTGCTTCTTGCCGCCACGGCAAGCTATGGCCTGGGCGACGAAACGCAGGCGAAAAAATATCTCTTGCAGGCTCTTGACCTGGGATTACCCTGCGGCTTTGTCATGCCCTTTGCCGACACTATCGGCTCGTTCGGCGGACTGCTGGAGCGGCTGATAGCGCAGCGCTATCCGGAGTATCTGGAGTCCGTGACCGGCCTTTGGAGCCGTTCCTTTAAAAACTGGCTGAGCTTTCACAACAAATTCACCAAGGACAACATCACCACCATCCTGACGGCGCAGGAATATCATGTGGCCCGCTGCATAGTTCTCGGCGCGACCTGCGCACAGACGGCGGCGCGCATGAACCTCTCTGTCGGCAGGGTAAAAAACATCCTTTCCGATGTCTACGGCAAGCTTTACATCCAAAAGCGCCGGCAGCTGCGTCAATTCATACTCTGAATATATAGCCGTTTTTTCTTTAAAACGGCACTGTTCAGAAAAAATTTGCCCTTATGATAGCCTTAGAGAGACTGTCATAAGGGCTTTTTTATGAAAGGGGGGCGCGCCGTGAACGACAGAGAGGCCGCAAGGTCGATGGACGGGAAGCTGTACCGGGTGTTCCGCTGCTTCGGACGGGAGTTCCCGGTCTACTATGAGTACAGCGACGAGGACGGGAACGCCATTCCGGGCTACCCGAATTTTGAGACAGAGCCCCAGTACACGGAGGACGGCAGGCCGTTTGCGGTCGCGCCCCCGGAGTGCGGCTGTACCCATGGGGCGACGGACACGCCCGGCGAGCCCTTCGGCGGCGATTGCGGAAGTTGCAGGTATTTTTGCAGGGAGCCGGAAACGCCTTTTTCCATTTTTGGCATATGTATGTGTGAGGCGCGGCGAAGACCGCGGAAGAAAGAGGAGGATGAATCATGAAAAAAAGGTTTTTTGCGGCGCTGCTGTGTATTTGCCTGGTGCTGACGCTGGCGCCCGCCGCGGCGCAGGCGGATTATGCCCCAAACCCTGTCACGATATATGCGACCATAGACGGGCAGCCTTTGAAAAATGCGTCAATATCTGTCGATATATATTGGTTTATGGGAAATCAGGGCATCAAGCTTGACCGGACGGAGGCCTGCCAAACAGATTCAAGCGGCGAGGCCTTGGTCTATGTGACGGGGAAAAGCACCGGGGGCGCCACGATCTATATGTTCGGCGTATCCTATCAAAACGGCCTCTATGTGTCAAAATATCAGGATAACGCGGTCACGATATTAAGCGAAAATGAGAGCAAATGGCTGGAAACAAAGCTTGTGCCGACGAAGGGCAAGCTGACGGTAAAAAACACCTACGGTCCGCAGAGCCACGTCACCGCGGACAGTGCCCTCGCCTCCCAGAGCTTTACGATAACCGGACCGGATAATTATTTCAAAGCCGTCACGCTTGACAGCTCCAACAACTTCAGCTTTACCACGGACTTTCTCACCTCGGGCAATTATACGGTCACCGAAAAGCCCTCCATCGCCGGCTATAACGTGGCGGTAAAGATAGACGGGGCAGCCGCTTCCGCCGACGCGGCGGGAAATTATTCGCGCACCGTAGCTGTGGATGCGCTCGGGCGGAACATAAAATTTGAAAACACCTTCACCTCCACTACGCCCGTGGGCAGCCTGCGCATAACAAAGGCCTTCGGCAGCGGCAGCGCCGTCACGAGCGGAGTCTTCGATTTTTCCGTGACGGGTGATAATAACTACAGCACGACCTTCACGCTGGACTCCTCCAACAGCTATACAAAGGTCTTGACCCTGCTCAAGCCGGGGCAGTATACGGTAACCGAGCTCAGTCCGGCGACGGTCTTTGAGGGAAGCCCTTATCTGCTGACGGTGTCGGCCAACAGCAACGGCGCGGGCGCGCAGGCGATAAGTCCCGTGTCCGGCAGCTATTCCTGCGAGGTAGCGGTCGCCGGCAACCAGGCGGCGTCTGCCGCGTTTACAAACACCTACGTGCAGGCAGCCACGGTCAAAGTCACGGTATGGGGCGACAACTATGAGGGTCAGCCCGTGCGGCTCGAAAAAACGGGTGCGCGATACGAGGGCATAACAGTAAATCGCGACTGGTGGGCAAGCAACGCCTCAGCAGATCTTTATGCCACGCCGGGCGAATGCACTGTCTACATAATCCCGCTCAAAAGAGCGGGGTACGCTGTGACCGTTGAGGGGGGCGTCTCCTACGACAAGGCCGTGCTCTATCCGGATGCCGAGGGGAAATACGGCCTGCCTGTGACGGCGAGCCTGTCGGCAGCCACCGAAGTCAACTTTTTTTTGACCTACACGGACAATAGTCCCGCCGCGCCGAGCTGCGGCTTCTCCTTTTCCGGCGCGAACGCCGGTAAGCTGATGGGCTCTACGGCAAAAATGGAATACAGTCTGGACGGCGGCACAGCGTGGGTGGACTGCACCGCCGACACAGCGCTGCCCGTCGGCAGCATTTCCGACGCGAACGACATCCGGGTGCGCTTAAAGGCGACAGGCACGGTGGCGGCCGGAAAGATACAGACCATCGACATCACCCGGGCAGCCACGCCCGCGCTCACCGTGACCCAGCCCGCCGTGATAAACGGCACGGGCAGCATCAACACCGGCGTCGCGCACGAATACAAGGCCGCCTCCTCCGCCGCGTGGATATCCGCGACCGGCGTTACCAGCGGGCTTCCCGCCGGAAAATACGAGGTGCGCGTCAAGGCCGCCGGGCAGGCGCTCGCCTCCGCCGCGCAGCAGCTCACCGTGACCGCCTTTGTCCCCGCCGCGGAGAGCGCGCCCAGCGCCGTCTTCACCGCCACGGGGGCTGACAGCGGGACGCTCTCCAACGTCTCCGCCGGGCTGAAATACAGCACCGACGGCAGGAGCTGGACGGATATCCCCTCCGCCGCCGACATTGCGCTCACCGGGCTCTCCGTTGGAACTCTCCATGTCGTGAAAAAAGGCAACGGCACGACCACCGTGGACTCCGCCCCCCAGGCCATCGACATCACCCGGGCGGCCACGCCCGCGCTCACCGTGACCCAGCCCGCCGTGATAAACGGCACGGGCAGCATCAACACCGGCGTCGCGCATGAATACAGAGCCGCCTCCTCCGCCGCGTGGATATCCGCGACCGGCGTTACCAGCGGGCTTCCCGCCGGAAAATACGAGGTGCGCGTCAAGGCCGCCGCGCAGGCGCTCGCCTCCGCCGCGCAGGAGCTCACCGTGACCGCCTTTGTGCCGCCGAGCCCTCCCGTCCCCGACACCGCCAAAAATTACACCCTGAGCTTTGAAACAAACGGCGGAAGCGCGGTTCCCTCCGTTTCCCGCAAGGAGAACACCGCGGTCGATCTGACGCTTTCCATGTACAGCTCCACCCGCGAGGGTCACAGCTTTGCCGGCTGGTACTCCGACAGCGCCCTGAAGAACCGGGTCACAAGCATCACGCTGACAAAAAACACAACCGTATACGCCGGGTGGAGCAGCAGCTCCGTCCCCTCCGCGACACCCGAGGAGCCGTTCACCGACGTTTCGCCGCAGGACCAGTTTTACGGGGACATAATATTTGTCAGCGGCTGCGGCCTGATGACCGGCGACGGCGGCACGACCTTCGGCCCAAATGAGCCGGCCACCCGCGCAGCAGCAGCCGCCGCCATCTGGCGCATGGAGGGCGAGCCGGAGGCCGCGGGCAAAAACGGCTTTACGGACGTCGAAGAAGGCGAGTGGTACGCCGAGGCAGTCGGCTGGGCGGCAGAAAACGGCATCGCCGGGGACGGCGGCGGGCTGTTCCGCCCGGACGCCCCCGCGACACGCGAGCAGCTTGCGTTGTTCTTTTATAACTACGCCGCGTACAAGGGCTATGACACGAGCGTGGCGGGCAGCCTTGATGCGTTTTCCGACACGGGCGAGGTCTCCGCACAGGCGCGGGACGCCGTGAGCTGGGCCGTCGGCGCGGGGCTTATCACGGGCGGCGGCACGCTCGACCCGCAGCGCGGCGCGACCCGCGCGGAGCTCGCCGCCATGCTCCACCGTTTTATTGAAAAATACGAGCTGGTGGAGGGCGTCGCTCCCGGCGGGCTGACGGGCTGGGTTCTCCAGGCCGACGCGCCCGCATCCGACGGCGCGGCAGGCGTCGTCTGGCCGGTCGTTCTGGTTGCCGCGGCGCTGGCGCTCGTCGTCTTCAGCCTGTTGAGGCTCAAGCGGCGCAGCGGCACCGGCGGTCGCCGCAATCCCGCCGCCAAATAGATCGTCGCCGCT
>JAYFNM010000109.1:0-3120 GCA_034933465.1 Oscillospiraceae bacterium
GTACCGACGCGCTTCACCACGAAGGCGTCAAACCAATCGCGGGCCAGCTCGCCGCCGTACTTTTCAACCACGCCGCCCTCGCCGAGCAGCGCATCCACAGGTTTTACGGTCTCGATTTCCACCTCGTCGGCGGTGCTATACAAGTCCGAGTAGAATTCAAAATCATGCTCGGTCAGGCATTTTGAAGATATGTTTTGAACCACAGCCGCGCCGGTCACGTTGGCGGCGGGCTTGTAGCTCTTGAGCATATTGTCCATGAGATCATAGAAAACATGGCGCGCATAGATGGTGATCTTCGTAAGCTCCGGCACAGCGCGGTAGATGCGGAACGGCTGGTCGCGGAGTTGGCGGGGTTCGATCAGGGTCTTGCCTGCGGAAGCGGGTGTGGGTTCGGTGCGCACATAGGTCAGATACTGCGCCGACATATACCCGCGCTTGCCATCCGGGCAGGACACCTCATACCACGAGGCCGAGGTTTTATTGAGGACGATAACCTCCGTGCCTTTTTTGTACTTGGCGAGGATTTTGTACTTCGTGCCGGTGCCGGAGCGCAATCGCAGCGGATCGCGGCTGGTGGATATGCGGTAGATCATGCCGCCACCCGTCTGCGGAGCGAGCCTGACCTGCGGCGTGGACGCGGCAGGCACAGGCGCGCGGAGGATATTGCCCTCGATCAGCCGCCGCCATTTGCCCTGGGCATCCAGCGGGTGTTCAAGCGTCAATTCCCATTCGCCGTTCAGGGTTTCCGTCACGGTGCAAGACGAGGGACTGACCGGGCCGAGGCCGTTTGTCGAGAAATCCGTGCAGTCAGGCAAATAGACACAAATCAAAGGGGTTCACCTCCTTTTGGGCATAAAAAACCTGCTAAGCCAAGTCAACAGGCAAGCAGGTAAAGATTAAGTAATCAGGAAAAGACGCCAGCCTTGATGGAACATCGACAAAAATGCATAGGAAAGCTACCGACGGCGATGAGAACTCAGGGACAACGAAACTTGAGCGCGCCGTCGGCTCCTACAATGATACATTTTTGTCGATAACCCATCAAGGCCAAGCCGCCTGCGGCGGTGGCTGCGTTTTCACCTCCGGCTCAAAGAATCTAGGGACAACCTACCGAAGGAAGCGATGGCAGCAGCGCATAGCACTCCTTGACGCGAGCGAAATAGATTCTCAGGAATTTGTTGAGCGCGGCGATTTTCGCAACCTTCTTTGGCTTGCCCTCGGCTTCTTTTTTAAGCATGAACTGGAATACGTCGCTTGTCTTAGGCTTGACCCGCCTGATACATTGCATGACCTCGTAACCGGTCTTCCGTAATAAAGATGAACCTCGCTTGGATATTTTCCGTTGCGTCGCAACGAAGCTGCCGGATTGAAACGGCGGAGCGTCGATTCCGGCGAACGCGATCAGCGCGCTGGCGTTGTGGAAGCGGGAGATGTCGCCAATCTCCGCAATCAGTCGGGGCGCAAGCACATCTCCTACTCCGTCCATTGACCGCACCACAGAATATTCCGGCAGCACACTTGCCAACGCCTGCATTTGTGTTAGAATGGTGTGCAGGGTGTTGTTGACCGATTTCAGCACCCGAACCGCTTCCAACACGAGCATTTTGGTCGATGGCGTGTTGGATGGCAAGGTGGGGATACCGTTGCAAGCCAACGTATAGATTGCCTTTGCCTTGGATTCACTTGCGTGGTATCCCTTTTTCTTTGCCCACCGGCAATAGCTTGAGATGAAACCACTCTCGCCGCGTTTTCTGATGTTGTCGTAGTGCCAGTATTGCTCGGCAAAGTCGCTGAGCTTGTCTTTGTCGGCCTCTCTTGCGCGGTCGCCTCTCAACAGATGCTGGATGCCTGGCATGGTGCGCTCCAGAAGGTAGAGCAGGTTCTGCTTGCAGCTGATCTTGATTTCAATGTAGCAGGCATATTGTCGCCCCAGCTGCCGCAATTCCCCATAGCTTTCACTCCTTGCCGAAAAGTCTGTCAGCCGGAACCAGTTGTCGATGCCATAATTGGCGATGCGCACGGCGTCAATCTTATCGGTCTTTCCCTTGCGCAGCGCCAGGGACGCATACTTCTTCATCGTCAACGGATTGATCACGCTGACAAACAGACCAGCCTCCTTCAGGCGCGTCAACACGGGCAAGTGGTAGATGCCCGTCGCCTCCATGACGACCCTGACTTCGTCCCCCAACTGTCCAATCTGCTGGATGAAAGCATCCATGGATTTCTCCGAATGTGCGATCTCGTATGGTGAACGTACGATTTCGCCGTATGGCCGAAGCATACAAACCATACTCTTTCCTTTGGATATGTCCATTCCAATGCTGATCATGGAGCACCTCCCGCTGTTTTTTTCGCAACGGCTCCACCTGCGCTTATTGCCACTCGTTTTGGTTCGTTACGCGAAAGCCCATGCGGGTTTCAACCTGCTTAAGCGAATGCGCACAATAAGGGGATGGTCGGCTGTTTTTCATTCGGATGCGTCAATCCTAAAGCGCCCTCGCCGGTCCATTGCTCCCCTTATTCTACCTGAATAAGCGCAAGCGAGCTACGCCCGTCGGCGTTCTCTCTTGCGCTTTTTAGTGTACCAAAGCGCCGCAGGCCGTGAAAGCCTGCGGCACGAGGATCAATCCTTTTTGAGTTCCGCGCGGGTGATCGGACCGACGATGCCATCCGCCTCGATCTTGCGAGTTGCCTGGAAAGCGGTCACGGCGGCAGCGGATTTCGGGCCGTAAGCGCCGTCCGGCTTGCCGGGGTCGAAGCCCAGCTTCGCCAACCGCGCCTGGACCGCCAGCACATCGTCGCCCTTGAGCATCGTGCTGCCTTTGCGGTAGCGGAGCAGGCGCGTCCCGAAGTCGTACGTGGGCGCATCGCCGCTGCCCGGCGTTTCCGGTTTCTCCGGTGCCGTCGCCTCACCGTACTCGATGAAGGGCAGCTTGTACCAGTTCTGCCAGCCCCTGCCCTCGACCTTAGTCTTGACGCAGCCGTAGGCGTAGCCCCTCCATTCGACCGCGTAGCCGTTGCCGACATAGTAGCCTACATGCCCATCCTTCCAGAGCGCGAGGCCGACGATCTCCGGCAGCGTCCCGATCTTCCCCCAATCCATGCCCTTCTGCTTGGCAT
>JAYFNM010000110.1:0-45473 GCA_034933465.1 Oscillospiraceae bacterium
TAAAGCCTTTTGCTCTGCCTTCCGCACACGTTCCATTGCCCATATGGCTTGCCTTGTGACATGATAGCGGTCAATGACTATTGTAGCATTCGGAAAGCATATTTGAGCAACCTCGCGGAAGTGCGGATTCATATCCATAACTACATATTTAACATTCTTTCGGTTGTCAAATTGCTTAAAATAGCGAATTAAATCAGACTTTTTCCTGTTAGGAAGAATGTCTATAACTTTTCGGTTTTTGGCATCAGTAATGATTGACTGGTACTTCTCGCCGCCAGCGTTGCATTTAAATTCATCTATGGACAGCACCTCCGGAAGCACTTTGCAGGAGTAATTGACCATACTGAAATAGCGGATTGCAGTTGTAACAGAAATGTTGCCGAAGATGCCGCTCTTCATCTTCATCAGCCCCGCGTAGTGGGTCGGGATATTGACCTCGACCTCCTGACCCTTTATCATGCGCGTTGGAAACGAGGTGCTGGTGTAGCAGAAGACCTCCTTAGCCGGCCCGAGGAGAGAGATGAGCGCTGTAAGATAATAGGGACCCATGTCCCGCATGGGGCCGCCGCCCGGCTGATAGTAAAAAAGGGGGGACGGATGCCAGGACTCGTGACCCGGTGTGTCAAGATTTGCGGTGAAACCGACGATCTCTCCGATAAGACCTTCGTCAATTATCTTGCGGCAGGTTTGTATTCCGGGGCCGAGAAAAGTGTCCGGCGCGACGCAGACTCTCAGCCCGAGCCTCCGGCCGAGTTCAACTATCTCGGTTGCCTGCTCCGCCGTGAGCGCCAGAGGCTTTTCGCAAAACATATGCAGACCTTCGCGATAAGCGAGGAGCATTATAGCGTTGCCGAGCAGCTTGGGGAGCCTTTCATTGAAGGCAGCGGAACCTTCAGCGGACCCAAGTATACTCAGGCGAGAAAGTATCATGTTGACAATGGTGTTCCAGTGGCGTCCTACTCCTGCCTGTCAGGTGGCTTTATGACCGGGCGCATCACAAGAGAGAGCTTTGCCGCCAATCCAGACAGCGTGAACCCCTCCGTCAGAAGGGCGTATTGCTATGATGTGAACTTTACGCGCCTGGAGCGCACGCAGCAGCTGGCAAGGGAGAAGGGGCTGACAATTCCCCAGGTCGCAATGGCCTACACTATGTGCGGAGATATGGACGTGTTCCCTATTATAGGTGCACTCAACCATGAAGAGCTTTTGTCTTCTATCAGCGCCCTAGACGTCGCGTTGACAAAAAAAGAATGCGACTGGATTGATCTTACCTCAGACGAGAGGTGACGGCGCTTCGCGCATAAGGTTTTCGCTGCAAAACGGCACAGCCCCTGGAGAGGGACTATAAAAATACTACTCTATTTTGAGGAGATAATTTGTACATGGATAACATCAGGTATTCATATATGGATCACTGGGAGATGCCATCTCCACAAGGTTTGACAAAGCCAAATGTGAGAAGAACCTATATGGAGCGCTATGTTAAGCAGATAGCGGCTCTCGGGTTTCAGGGCATAGATATTTTCGCCTTCTCGATACCTATTTACAGCCGAATGTTCGGCTCCTTTGTAAAATATGAACAGTTTCTTCAGGATTGCGGCATTGATAAGGTCTCGGGTCTGTTTCACTGCTATATTGGAGAGAACAAGAATTTGCTCCCTCACGAGCCCGCGGCACATTACAGAATCTGCAATGAGCTGGAGGGCATGTGCGCAATGGCCGAGGGGACGGGCGTGGAGACGTTTATCGTTATGCCGGCGTGTTCCTATTATGCGGTTGAGCCTGTCACTGACGATAAGATAAAACACATGGCCGATTTGTGGAATCGTGTGGGGGAGATGATGCTCACCAAGTTTGGCATCAGACTGTCGTGCCACCATGAGTTCTGGAGCGGCCTGCGAGAGCTGGACAAGATAGAGACCTTCTATAAATACACTGACCCCAGATATGTTTTCTTCTTCTGCGACACGGCACAGCATGCGATCTCGGGAGTTGACCCGGTTGCACTTTATAATGAGCTTGCTGACCGCACGTGGGGCTTCCATTTGAAGGACACCCGCAACACGGATGACAAGTATTACAGAATCGCACCGGATACTGAACTGATGGTTCCCGATGTGCCGCGCTGGTTCTTTGAAGCAGGCTCCGGCAAGGGGCTGGTAGACTTTCCCGCCATATACCGGGCGATCAAGGAAAACAACTACAGCGGCTGGATAAGCGTTGAGCATGACAAGGCGGAGATCGGTGGCGGCAGCTTTGCTGAGAGTACCTGCGTCTCAAAATGGTACATTGAAAACGTGCTGAAGAAAATCTAAGGGAGGGATAGATTAATGGCAATTAAATGGGGATATTCTCTCAATGCATGGACGCACGAAGAGAATTCAGTCCGCAAGGAGCGCAATGAGCGTACCTTTAAGGTTCTCTCCATATGCGGCTTTAAGGGAATTGAACTGCAGGTGGGCTCTGGGCGCTGGAAGCCGCTGGGACGCCCCAGCATTATTGAGACAATTTACGGCAGCACCGAGGAATTTGACGCGTATCTGAAGTCTCTGGGCATTGAGCAGATAGTGGCGTGGAATTATGATCCGGGCAACATGTCCTTTGAAGAGGACAGCTTTGGTCATGACCCGGCGGATGCAGGTCAAAGCGACCAAATTGTGCAGGCGGCTGAAAAGTACGCTGTTTTTCTTGAGAAGACGGGTGGAAAGGCTCTTGCTGTGCGTCCAATGCTGTCGTATTGGCGTGAGGCGCCCGTCAGCGACGACAAGCTTATCACGGCCGCGCATTGCTGGAACAAGGTCGGCGCCATGACTAAGAAATACGGCGTGAAGGTCGTGCTGAGCATGGACTGGCTGTGCGCTGCGAACAGCGCGCATGGGATAGATGTTATGATGGAGAACACAGACCCGGCGCTTGTAGACCTTTGTATAGATACGGCTGCCCTTGCTCTCAAGGACATTGACCCCGTAGGGATATACGAAAAATACAGCAGCAGAGTGGGACTCTTCCACTTTGAGGATGTTATGGTCGCTGATGAACTTGAAGAGCATAAAAAGCCCTATGCTGAGGACATTCTCAAAAACGGCGGCGAGCGCGGACTGGATCGGTGGTATTGGGAGATGGGCAGCCCGGAGGGAAAGGGTCTTGTAGATTTTCCGGGGCTGATGAAATCTGTCCGCGGCCACGGTTACGACGGATGGATAATCGTATCGGGTCGTCAGTCCGCCGATCCTGCGGCAAGCGTTATGTTTAACAGCTGGTATGTTCAGCACGTCCTTGAAAAAAACTGACGTGGCGCGCGTCGGTAAGTCAGCGCCTTCCCCATAAAAGGACGCTGGAACAGACAAACTGAAAGCCTCCGGATCTGAAAACGATCCGGAGGCTTTTTGCGCAGACGGGGGGTCAGAGCTTGAATTTGCGGAAGGCGGAGGGGGTGACGCCCTCGCGCTCCTTGAAGAGATAGAGAAAGTGGTTCGGGTTCGGGATGCCCACGAGCTGGCAGATGTCGGCGATGGGGCGGTCGGTGTCGGACAGCAGGGTCTTCGCGCGGGCTATGCGCACGTCGATGAGGTAGTCGATGGGGCTTTTGCCGATGCAGCGCTTAAACTCCCGCGACATGTGGAACTTGCTGATATTGAAGGTTCTGGCGAGCAGGTCGAGGTTTATATCCGAGGAATAGCTCCTGTCGAGGTAGTTTTGCAGGGAAATGATCACGTCTGGGATGATGGCGGGCTTGTCGGAGGCGAGCGTGACGGCCATGTCGAGCTCGAGAAAAAGCCCGAGCAGCAGGTGGTTATACAGGCTGCCGCTGTGGAGGTTGTTCTCTGTGCGCATACTGAACAGCTCCCAGATTATCGAGCGAAAGCGCGCGCCCGCGCCGAAGGTGAGCAGCACCGTGCCCCGGTCGCGTATCATGGCGCAGAGGCTCGGATACAGCGAGGACTCGAAGCGGCCGTTTATCCGCACAAAGGCGCACTCCCAGGGCTGCCCGGGGTAGGCGCGGAAATTCGGTATCCTCCGGCAGTCCACACAGACGCAGTCGTATTTCCGGCAGTGGGTCAGCCGGCCGTTGACGACAAGGTCGCCCTCGCCGGAGAGCGTGTAGCATATCAGCACCGCGTCGGTGTTGCTGATATGCATACCGGCGATGGGGATGCGGGCCATCGACAGGCGGATGAGGTTGACGTCGGAGGAGAGGTCGAAATCCGAAAAGCCCGAGACAAAGCGCGACTGCATTATCTCCACATCGCCGAAGCTTATGTCCGCCTCGGAGCTGCTTTCGCGCACGGGCGCGGTCTGGCTCATGTGGTCGATAAACAGGGAGAGGTAATCCTCCGCCGCGTCCCCGCCGTCCTCGCGTATCTCCTCCTCGGGCAGCGAGCGCTCGATAAACTCCTGCAGGACGTAGTCCTCGTCCGGCGGGCTGTCCATGAAAACCCAGTTGCGGCCTATCAAAGCTGCGCCTCCTCTCAGGGCAAAAAAGCAGGAAATAAAGTTTTCCGTATTTTTAGTATAGCACAATATCCGCGGCCATGCAAACGGCGGACGGGGGCGCGGAGGGCGGAATATGGGCAAATTTATGTATAAAGTGTTAAATCGCGCGCGCGACGGGGAGCAAATTCAGACAAATTTCACAGCTGACGCCGCCGCAAGGCGGCCATTGTTATTTTGCTGACAACATTCATATCTTGCTGCTGCTTGAATAAGCCGAATCGAAGAAAGCAAGATTGCGAGGATTGGCAGCAGCTTTCATGATTTTATTTTCACAATCTTTGGAATACAATAATATCACAGACCGGAATACAAACGATCGACATAAAAAGGAGGATATCAAAATGATGTACCAGTTCAGCGAAGAGCAGAAAATGATACGGGACATGGTTCGCGACTTCACAAAAAAAGAGGTGGAGCCGAGGGACAAGTGGATGGACGAGAACGGCTTCGACTATGAGCTGCACAACAAGCTCAACCAGGCGGGGCTGATGGGCATCCATCTGGACGAGAAGTACGGCGGCGGCGGCGGGGACGCGGTCACGAGCATCATCGTTATCCATGAGATAGCGAAGGGCAGCGCGAGCGCCGCGCTGTTTCTGGACGCGAACTGGCTCGCGGCGGATCTCATTCTCCACCACGGCACGGACGCCCAGAAGGACAAATACCTGCCCCAGGCGGCTCAGGGCAAGATATTCGCCTTCGGCCTGACCGAGGCGAGCGGCGGCTCGGACGCGGCGGCGATCAAATCCACGGTCGTCCCGTCGGAGGACGGCGGCTGGGTGATGAACGGCGGCAAGGCCTGGATCACGAACTCCGGCGTCGCCGACTACTACATAATCCTCGCCAAGACCGACCCCGACGCCGGCGCGAAGGGCATTTCCGCCTTCATCGTCCCCAAGGACGCCGAGGGTCTCTTCATCGGCAAGTTTGAGGACAAGATGGGTATGCGCGGCTCCGCGACCTGCGAGCTCGCCTTCAACAATCTGCGCCTGCCCTCCGACGCGCTGCTCGGACAGCTCGGTCAGGGCTTCAAGTATGCCATGGAGGCGCTGGACGGCGCGCGCATCTCTATCGGCGCGATAGCCGCCGGCCTCTCGGAGCACGCCATGTCCATCGCAAAGACCTACGCCAACGAGCGCATCTGCTTCGGCAAGCCCATCGGCAAGTTCCAGGGCATACAGTTCAAGTTCGCCGATATGGCGGCCGAGATACGCGCCATGGAGCTGATGACCTACGACACGGCGAAGATGAAGGCCGAGGGTCTGCGCCACACGCTCGAGGCCGCCGAGACCAAGCTCTTCTCCGCGACCCGCTGCACGCAGATCTGCCTTGAGTGCCAGCAGGTGCTGGGCGGCAACGGCTACAGCAAGGAGTTCCATGTTGAGCGCTTCGTGCGCGACGCGAAGCTCCTTGAGATAGGCGAGGGCACCAACGAGGTGCTGCGTATGCTCATCGGCGGCACGGTGCTCGCCCAGAAATGATCCTTCCGAAAGAAAGGCTTTGATACCAATGAAAATACTTGTCTATGTAAAGCAGGTGCCCGACACGACCGACGTGAAGCTCGACCCGAAGACCGGCAACCTCAACCGCGAGGGCGTGGAGAGCATCATGAACCCGCTGGACGCCAACGCCGTCGAGGCGGCGCTGAGGCTCAGGGAGCAGCACGGCGGCAGCATAGTGGCCATATCCATGGGCCCGCCCCAGGCGGAGGACGTGCTGAAGAAGGCGCTGGCCATGGGCTGCGACGAATCCGTGCTCCTGAGCGACAGAGCCTTCGGCGGCGCGGATACGCTGGCCACAGGCTATGTACTTTCAAAGGCGGCGGAGAAGATAGGCGACTACGACCTGCTGATCTTCGGCCGCCACGCCTCGGACGGCGAGACCGCCCAGACCGGTCCCATAGTCGCGGCGTATCTGGGCATACCCCAGATCACGCTGGCGCAGTCGCTGGAGATAGAGGACGGCTGGGTGACGGCGACGCGCAGCACGGAGGAGCGCACGGAGAGAGTCCGCGCGAAGCTCCCCGCCCTCGTGACGGTCTGCGCCGAGATAAACAAGCCCCGTTACCCGACCCCCATCAACATCATGAAGGCATTGAAAAAGTCCCGAAAGGTCTGGGACCGCGGGGAGCTGGACGCCGACCCTGCAAAGTGCGGCATACCGGGTTCCCCGTCGGTCACCAAGCGCCTGTTTGAACCGCAGCACGCGAAGGTGGACACGGTGCTGTTCACCGGCGACGCGCAGGAGATGGCCGAGAAGCTTGCGGACATGCTCCAGACCCGGCATCTGATCTGAAAGGAGAGACATCCATGACAAAAAACGAATGCAGCGGGATATGGGTGTTCGCCGAGCAGCGCGGAGGCCGGCTTGACAGAACATCGCTCGAGCTTCTGGGCAAGGCTCAGGAGCTGAAAAAGACCACAGGCGAGGCCGTGACGGCGCTGCTGCTCGGCAGCGGCGTCGCCGGGCTTGCCGGGACGCTCGAGCGCTACGGCGCGGACAGGGTCATCGTCGCCGAGCACGCGAACCTTGCGCAGTACAGCGCGAGACCTTATCAGAAGCTCACGGCGGAGCTCTGCGAGAAATACAAGCCCTCCATCTTCATCTTCGGCGCCACCGCCCAGGGCAGGGATCTCGCCCCGAGAGTGATGTGCGAGCTCGGCACCGGCCTCACGGCGGACGCCGTGGAGCTCGGCTTCGACGAGGAGGGCGCCTTTGTGCAGACCACGCCCGCCTTCGGCGGTAGCCTGCTGGCTCACATCGCCATACCGGAGCTGCGCCCACAGATGGTCACGGTCAGAGCGCATGTGTTCGACGTGCCGCCCGCGGATGAGAGCGCCCGCGCGGAAGTGATACGCGAGAGCGTTCAGGTCGAGGCGGACCCGGACTATGAGGTTCTCGAGACGAGCGAAAAGCTGTGCAGCGGCGTGTCTATAAACGACGCCGAGGTGCTGGTGTCCGGCGGCAGGGGGATAAAGACGCCGGAGGACATGGAGCTCCTGCGCACTCTCGCCGGGCTTCTGGGGGGCGAGCTCGCCTGCTCGCGCCCGCCGGTGGACGAGGGCTGGCTGGATCACAGCCTGCAGATAGGGCAGAGCGGCACCACCGTAAAGCCGAAATTCATCCTCAACGTGGGCGTCTCCGGCTCGGTGCAGTATATGGTCGGTATGCAGAAGGCCGAGACCATCGCCAGCATCAACACCTACGACAAGGCGGAGATCTTTGCCATATCCCACTACGGCGCGGTGGCGGACTACACGAAGCTGCTGCCTGCGCTTATCCGGGAGATCGAACGCAGAAGCGGTAAATAAAACAACAATTATAAAGGAGATAATAAAATGAGCGATCGCAATTTTATCATTCCGGAATTCGGACCCTTTGCGGGTATGCGCGTCATCTGCTCCGGCTCACTCATTGCAATGCCCTTCGCGGCGACCATGCTGGCGGACTTCGGCGCCGAGGTCATACATATCGAGCGTCCCGGCGTCGGCGACACGCTCCGTATGCTGGCTCCCTTCGCGGAGGTGAACGGCAGGAAGGTCTCCACCGCCTGGGCGCAGGACGCGCGCAACAAGCTCGCGATGAGCCTTGAGCTGAACCTGAAGTTCGACGAGGTGAAGGAGATATTCTTCGGCCTGCTCAAGGAGGCCGACGTGTTCATGGAGAACATGGTCTGGCTCGACAAGCTGGGAATATACGACGAGGATCTGCTGAAGGTGAACCCCAGGCTGGTCATTGTCCATATCAGCGGCATGGGTCACAAGGAGTTCGGCGGCGTGCCCTCGATATGCAACCGCGCCTCTTACGACATGATAGGCCAGGCCTTCTCCGGCTGGCTGAACCTGCAGGGCGAGCCGAACAAGGACCCCTCCATCTCCAAGCCCTACACCAACGACTTCGTCTCCGCCTTCGCGGCGCTCTTTGGCACCCTCGCGGGCTATACCTGCGCGCAGCGCACCGGCAAGGGTCAGGTCGTGGATATCGCCCAGTTTGAGGCGATGGCGCAGTACATGTGCGGCACCTACACCGCCTACACCATGACCGGCAAGGTGGCTCAGCGCACCGGCAACAACAACCCCGCCTTCCAGCCCTACAACATGTTCCGCTCCTCCGACGGCTTCCTTGTCGCGCTCGGCGCTTTCGGCCCCGGCGTCTTCAACAGGTGCATCCCCGCCATGGGTCTCGATGTGGAATACTTCAACTACAAGGACTGCTCCTCCGGACCGGCCGCCGTGGCCTCCCCCAAGGGGCGCGAGCTCAACGACACCGTCGTCGCCTGGTGCGCCTCCCATACCGCCGCGCAGATAGAGTCGGCCATGGAGGGGGCGAGAGTGCCCTGCGCCACGGTCAACACCGCGAAATCCGCCTTTGAGAACGAGCACTTCAAGTCCCGCAACGACTGGATAAGCTATGAGGATCAGACCGTCGGCGCGGCCGTCACAGCCTTCGGCATCGCGCCGAAGCTCAGCGAGACCCCGGGTCAGGTCTGGCGCGGCGCTCCCGCCCTGGGACAGGATACCGACGCCATCCTCAAGACCATTCTCGGCTACGACGATGCGAAGATAGCCGAGCTCAAGGCAAAGAAGCTCATCTGACGGGCTGTCCGGGCGCAGGCATCCGAAAAAGGCTGTCTGCGCCCGGCGTCCGCTCCCCCCAAAAGCTGAAAATGGCCTGCTGCGAACGGAACGGTCGAAACCGCGCCGCTTTGCAGCAGGCCTTTATTCAGTTTTCTGCCCCGTCCGGGAGCCGGAAGAACTTCTGATGAACTGCGGCCTCTACCTCTTTCGGCACGAAGCACGTCAACTCTCGCCGGTATCTCCCGAGCTCGCGCACGACGCTGGAGCTCAGAAAGGTGTATCGCTCGCTGGCGACCATGAACATCGTCTCGATCGCGGGGTTCAGCTTCTTGTTTATCGCCGCCATCTGAAACTCACAGTCAAAATCGGTGACGGCTCTCAGACCCCGTATCACGACGGGACTGTCGTAGCCCTTCACATAGTCCGCCAACAGCCCGCCGTACATGTCAATCCGCACGTTCGGCAGCTCTGCCGTTATACTCCTGAGCAGCTCCGCTCTCTCCTTGCAGGTAAATAAGCTTCCGGCCTTCGCACCGTTGTGCATGACGCATATTATAAGCTCGTCGAAGATGGCCGAGGATCGCTTTATTATATCGAGATGACCGAGAGTAGGCGGGTCAAAACTGCCGGGATATATAGCGGTAGTCATAGTCTGCCCTCCATTATTTATATGGCTTTAAACGGCGGCGGGCTGCCGGAGGCTCCACCCTTCCGCCTCTGTTTTATTCCATCACGCCGACATGCTCGGCGAGGGTGAACTCCGCATCGGTGCAGGCGCGGATGTCGTCCACGGTGTAGTCGGGCGCGACCTCCATGAGCACCAGTCCGTTCGGGGTGACCTTGAAGTAGCAGCGCTCTGTGACGATATCGGTCACGCACTTTGCGCCGGTGAGGGGCAGGGTGCACTTCTTGAGGATCTTGGAGGCGCCGTTCTTCTCGCAGTGGTCGGTGGTGACGACTATTCTCCTGACGCCTGCGCAGAGGTCCATTGCGCCGCCCATGCCGGGGATGACCTTGCCGGGGATGATCCAGTTGGCTATGTTGCCCTCGCCGTCTACCTGCAATGTGCCGAGAACGGTGGCGTCCACATGGCCGCCGCGGATGAGGCCGAAGGACGCGTCGTGAGAGATGACGCTGCCGCCCTTGATGATGGTGGTCGGCTGTCCGCCGGCGTCGATGCAGTCGGGATCGGCGTCCGCCCACTTGGGGGACGGGCCGCAGCCGACGATGCCTATCTCGGCCTCAAGCCAGAGATCCACGCCCGCAGGCAGATAGTTGACGCACATGGTGGGTACGCCGATGCCGAGGTTAACGAGATCGCCGTCCTTAAAGAACTTGGCGGTACGGGATGCTATAAGAGCACGTCCAGTCAATGCCATATCACTTACCTCCTTCTGCTGCTGCGGCTGCCGCTTTCGCTTCAGCTTTTGCCTTCGCACGCTGCCACATCGGGCAGATCGGCTTCTTCTCGCCCTTGCGGACATAGATCATGTCCACGACCGGCGCGGGAACGGCCACGTCGTCCGGGTCTATATCGCCGACCTCGACGAGCTCCTCGACCTCGCAGATGACGGTGTCGGCCGCGTAGGCCATGATGTTGCTGATGGCGCCGCTGGTCTTGTTGAAATAGATGTTGCCCGCGCTGTCGCCCTTGGTGGCCTTGATGAGAGCCACGTCGCCGCGTATGGGCATCTCAAGCAGATAGTCTCTGCCGTTGAGATTGAGCACCTGCTTGCCCTCCGCGACGGCAGTGCCGACGCCGGTGGGGGTCAGGCAGCCGCCGAGGCCGAAGCCGCCGCAGCGTATTCTCTCGGTGAAGGTGCCCTGGGGGATGAACTCCACCTCGAGCTCGCCCGCCACATACTGATCCTTGGCCACGGGGTTGAGGCCGATATGCGAGGTGAGAAGCTTCTTTACCTGCTGGGCGACGATCATTCTGCCGAGACCCTGGTCGGGCATGCCGCCGGACACGCCGACAGCGGTGATGTCCTTTACGCCCTTTTCAATGATCCCCGTGATTATCTCTTCCGCGGAGATCTCGCCGTGCCAGTCGCCGAACAGTATAGTCTGTCCGTCTTTGATGGCAGCAACAGCCTGGTCCAGTTCTACTACTTTGTTTTTCAATTGACTTCCACCTTTCAGTTAATATGTTTTGTTCAGTGTCAGACCTGCGCCTTGTCTTTTATCAGCGGCGCGCCGAGGCGGATGACCTCTCTGCCGAAGGCGGTGTTGAGCTGTGTTGCCGCCGTGACGACGATGCCGAGAGTGCCGGCGATGAACAGGCAGGCGGCGACGATGTACTTGACGAAGGGGACGGCGGCGAGAGCGCCGAAATCGTTCAGGACAACGCCGACGAGCGCGATGTCGGTAAAGATGATGGCGGTGCTGAAGGTCGCGTTGGCGGTCTTGAAATACGCGGGGCTCCACAGAATGAGGGCGATGGTGCAGGCCATCCAGCCGAAGCCCTCTACCACGGAGCTGTACGGGGTCATCCAGACGTAGAGGCAGAGGTATTTGGCGATGCTGGAGACCGCGCCGGTGAGCATGAAGAAGCCCTGGAAGAACAGGAATACGTTGCCGCCGAGAAGCACGCCGTGGTCAAGCTCCTTGCTCGCGACGATAATCTGTACCACGAAGCCGCCGAGCAGCCAGCAGCCGAGCAGCAGCAGGCCGTCGCCCTTGACGAGGCCGCTGAATACGCCGGTGAAGGTGTAGCACGCGACTGCGAACGCTACAAGCCCGCCCGGTGCGGGGGAAGCGCCATGATGTTCCATTTGTGTTTCCTCCAAAAATTTTTTTTTATTTGATTACTTGCCCTCGAAGACAGCTTTGCGCTTCTCCATAAATGCCTTGCAGCCCTCCTGGAAGTCCATGGAGGCGGCGCACTCGCGCTGAGTGGGGATCTCGGTCTCGTCGAGCCACTTCTTGTAGTCGGCAAAGCAGGTGTCATAGATCTGCTTCTTGATGTTCTTGTAGGAGAGCAGGGGGCCGGCCGCGAGCTTGTGCGCGAACTTCATGGTGACCTCGTCGAGCTCTTCCTTGGTGGTGACCTTGTAAGCCAGACCCAGCTCCTTGGCCTCTTCTGCGCCCACGGGACGGCCGGTGGCGGCCAGCTCGAGCGCGCGCGGAGTGCCGATGGCCTTGGCCAGCAGGTACGTTGCGCCGGTGTCGGGGACAAGACCCAGGTTGACGAACGCGAGGATGAACTTCGCGTTATCCGCGCAGATCATGAAGTCTCCGCCGAGCGCGAGGCTGACGCCGGCGCCCGCGGCCGCGCCGCAGACAGAGGTGATGACCATCTTGCTCATCCTCTTCAGGCCGTCCGCAACGACGCCGACCTTGCCTATCAGGCCGTCCATGTTGACCTCGCCGCCCGCCTGGATAAGCTGATAGAAGTAGCCGATATCGCCGCCGGCGGAGAATGCCTTCTCGCTGCCCTTCAGAACGACGACCTTAACCGCGGGATCCTTCTCTGCCGCGTCCACGACGTACATGAGCTCGTCGGCCATCTGTTCGTCGATGGCGTTGAGATTCTTCATGTAGTTCATTGTGATGACGGCGATACCGTCCTCAACGGTGTAGATAAGTTTCTTGAGTTCCATGATGCTCCTCCTGTTAAAATATGTTTTTTATTTATCCGGGCTCTGCCCGGCTGGCTTACCTGTTGGCTCTTCTGGCCTTGATCTCCGCTATGACGGCCGGTATCAGCGCCGAGTAGTCCGCGACCGCGCCGTAGTGCGACACGTCCCAGATGGGCGCGCCGTCGAAATGGTCGATGCTCATGATGCACTTGGCATTCTGCATACCCGCGAGATACTGGACCGAGCCGGAGATGGCGACGTCGAGGATGAACTCGGGCTTGACCGTCGTGCCGGACTGGCCGATCTGCTTCTCGTGCGGCAGCCAGCCGCAGTCCACCAGCGGCCGGGAGCTGGCGAGCTCCCCGCCCAGCAGCTGCGCGAGCTCGCGCAGCATTTCGAGATCCTCCGGGCTTTTTATACCGCGCCCGCCGGCGACGAGCACGTCGCAATTTGCGATGGGCTTGCCCTCGAACACGCGCTTTTCGGCGCCGATAACGGTGTAGCACTCGTCCGCCTCGACCTCGACCTTCTCGTCGATCAGCTCGCCGCGCGCACCCGCGACCGGGTCGAGCGGGGAGAAGATCTTGGGGTGCACCGTGACCATCTGCGGCCGGTGCTCCTTGATGCAGATATGCGAGAGGATGTTGCCGCCGAAATTCGGCGTGGTCTGAACAAATACGCCGTCCTCGTCCACGTCAAGGTCGATGGCGTCCGCCGTTAAGCCTGTGCGCAGCTCGCACATCACGCGCGGCGCGACGTCGCGGCCCTGTGGGCTGGCGGGGAAGAGGAATATCGAGGGCTTATACTTCTCGCACAGCTGCGTGAGCACCTTGGCGTAGGGTCTGGCGCTGTACTGCTCCAGATTGTCGTTGACCGCGGCGATGACGCGCTCCGCGCCGCCCTCGAAGAGGCTCCCGGCGAGACCGGAGACGTCCTTGCCCAGCACCACGGCCGTGATCTCGTCCGTTCCGCCGAGCTTTTTCTTCAGATCCGCGGATTTCGCGAGCAGCTCGAAGGTCGTGCCGGACAGAACGCCGTTCTCCTGCTCGGCGAACACCCATATGCCTTTATAATCTTCTTTTGCCATGTGTCCGCCTCCTCAGAGAATTTTTTCTTTTTCGAGCGTATCGACGATGGCTCTGGCCATCTCCTCGGTGCTCCCGGTGAAGAATCTGGTCGCGGTGTTGCGCTTGGGCGGCTCGAAGATCTTCTTGTTGGAAGAGGGAGAGCCCGCCGCGCCGACCATGCTCATGTCGCAGCCGAGATCGGCGCAGTTCCAGACCGCGCGCGGCTTCTTGAGCGCCTTCATGATGTTTATCGGGGTGGGGTATCTGGGGGTGTTTATCTCGCCGCACACGGTGATGAGCGCGGGCAGCTTTACGCGGACGGTCTCATACCTGTCGGGCAGGAGGCGGCGGCAGACGGCATAGCCGTCCTCGAGGCTGACCCTGTCCACCAGCGTGACCTGCGGTATGCCCAGAAACGCCGCTATGATGGGGCCGGTCTGGGCGGTCTCCGCGTCGGTCGCGTGGCGGCCGCAGATGAGCAGGTCATAGTCGCCTATCTTCTCCGCGGCCTTGGCGAGCGGGTAGCCCGTGGCCAGCGTGTCCGCGCCGCCGAGCGCCCTGTCGCTGAGCAGGACGGATTCGTCGCAGCCCATTGCGAGCGCCTTCTTGAGCACATCGTCCGCCTGCGGCGGCCCCATACTGACGGCGACGACCTGTCCGCCGCACTGCGCCTTGAGCTGTAGGGCGGCCTCAACGCCGTTGGCGTCGAAGGGGTTTATAACGCTCTCCACGCCGTCGCGCATGAGGTTGCCCGTGCGCGGGTCGAGCTTTACGTCGTCAGTATCCGGTACTTGTTTTACAAATACCAATATCTTCATGATTTTTTCTCCAGACACTAAAGCTTATTTCTGTGCGAGCACCGTGCCGCTGACTATCATGCGCAGTATCTCCGTGCTGCCCTCCATGACCGACCACACGCGCACGTCGCGCAGCAGCCGCTCGATGTCGTATTCCTTGCTCATGCCGTTGCCGCCGAAGACCGCCTGCGCCTGGATGCAGATCTGCGTGCCGTGCTCGGTGGCGAAGAGCTTCGCCGCCGCCGCGTCGAGCGAGCAGCGCCCGCCGGCGTCCTTCGTGGTGGCCGCCTCGTAGGCGAGAAGCTCCATGGCCTTTATCTCGGCGTACATGTCGGCAAAGCGGAAGGCCAGACCCTGGAAGGCCTTGATGGGCTTGCCGAAGGCCGTGCGCTCGTTGGCGTAGGCTTTGGCGAGGTTCATCGCGTGCTCGGAGATGCCCGCGCACACCGCCGCCGCGCTTATGCGGCCGATATCGAGCGTCTGCATGGCCATCTTGAAGCCCTTGCCGCGCACGCCGAGCAGAGCCTCCTTGGGCAGCTTGATGCTGTTGAAGGCGAGCTCACAGGTGGCGGAGCCGCGCACGCCCATCTTCTCCTCGAACTTGCCCACGCTCAGACCCTCGGCGTTCTTGTCGAGCAGGAACGCGGAGATGCCGTTGGTGCCGAGCTCGGGATCGGTCATGGCGAGGATTATGTAGTAGTCGGCTATGCCGGAGTTGGTGATCCAGGCCTTGCTGCCGTTGAGCACCCAGCCGTCCTCCGTCTCCTCGGCGCGCGACTTGATGCCGGCGGCGTCGGAGCCCGCGGAGGCCTCGGTCAGGCCGAAGGCGAAGATCTTGCCGGCGACGGCCTCGGGCATGTACTTCTTGCGCTGATCCTCGGTGCCGTTTTCAAGGATGAGGTTTGCCGCCAGCCAGTGGCCGCCCATAAAGGTCGCGATGCTCGCGCTGCCCTTGGCAAATTCCTGCGCGATGATGGTGGTGTCAACGATACCGCCGCCGCCGCCGCCGTACTGCTCGGGGATGTTCGCGCCCATGAAGCCGGCCTCGGCTATCTTATGGTAGAGATCCCAGTCAAAACCGTGCTCGTCCATCCACTTGTCGCGGGGCGCGATCTCGTTCTTCGTAAACTCCCGCGCCATATCACGGATCATTTTCTGCTCTTCGCTGAGTTGAATCAACATGTTGCTGCCTCCTCAAAACTGTATTATAACAGAAGAATGTAACAGTTTGCTTTCTGTGTATCATTTTACAAAAAATGTCGGAATATAAAGCTCCGGATGAACAAAAAGCTCGCTATCATTCCCCTCCGTTAGTGCAACTGTACCATCACTGTTTGGCAATGTCAACAAGTTAACTTACTTTTGCGGACAGTTTTGGCGCTTTTGACAAAATATAGACAACTGTCCCACTCACTAAAAATACACATTGAGCTTTTCACGGAAGCAGATTGACACACATCTCTCAATCTGTTATATTGATATACGGATCACGGACAGAGCCGGCAGCTTCTGCCGGCCGGTCAAAAAAGAATCAAAATGGGGATGCGTCAGGTGTCGGAAAAGAAAGAAAAACTGCTCAGCTTCATATCGGCGCTGCCCGCCGGAACCAAGGTCTCGGTGCGGAATCTCGCGCGGGATCTGGGCGTGAGCGAGGGTACGGCCTACAAGGCCATAAAGCGGGCGGAGGAGCTGCGGCTCGTCGAGACGAGGTCGCGCGCGGGCACGGTGCGGCTGCCGCCGGAGACGGCGCAGGACACGAAGCCTGTGACGCTCGCGAGCGAGATAGGCCGGCTCGGCCTGAGCGTCCTTTCGGGCGAGGAGTTCGCGGACGCGCCGATAGGGCGCGTCGTCGTGGGCGACGGCAGCTTTGACCAGTTCAAGAGCAGCGCCGCGAGCGCCGGGGCGAACGCCCTCTGCCTTGTCGGAGACAGGCCGGATCTGCTGTTTTTCGCCGCGTCGAACGGCATGAACATCATCGTCACCAACGGCACGCAGCCCGGCGAGGCGCTGCTCGCCACGGCCACCGAGCACTCCGCCTGCGTGCTCTCGTCCGTGCAGGACAGCAGCATCCTGCTCAATCTGCTCCGCTCGGACATGAAGCTGAGCTATCAGGTGACGGATTCCGACCTCGCCGACCGATGGATGAGGACGCCGCCCTACCTGTATTATAACGACGTCGTGGCGGACTGGTACAGCTCCTACCGGCCCATCATCTCCCTTGGCGCGAAATGCGCCGTCGTGGACGACGAGCTTCGCATCTGCGGCAATGTGGACACCGCCAAGGCCCTTGCGGCGGCCCCGTCCACAAAGATATCCAGCCTCTATTCGGACGACAGCTATTTCCTCACGGCCGACGAGGCGACGCCCATGCACGAGATAGCAAAGCAGATGATCTCCAAGGACAGCTCGCTGGCCTATGTCACGCACGAGGGCGCGCTGAGCGGGGTCGTGACCTCGAACGACGTGCTGCGCTACTATCAGTTCAACCCCGGCGCGGGCGGCGGCGAGGGGCAGCTCCCGGCGATAGAGGCCATCAGCAGCTCCCCCGGGCGCAGCGTGTATACCGTCCAGTTCGGCGGGGCGCAACAGGTGACGACGGACGCGCTTTTGAACGTGGTGAATGCGGCGGCGAAGCGGTTCTGCACGGAGAAGTTCTCGCACGAATGCAGCTTCACCAGCGGCACCTTTTTCACGCTCACCGCGCTGACGCCCGGCGAGATAATGATCTCCTGCCAGGTGCAGCAGACGCTCTCCACGGGCTTCATCTTCGAGGTGGAGATGTATAACGAGACGGGCAGCTTCGCGCGCTGTATAATGACGGCCGCGGTAAACGGCGGCGAGCCGGAAAAATAAAGGAAATAAGGACAAGTTTGATATGTATTATCTGAATGAGCGGCAGATCGCGCTGAAAAAGCAGATAAGGGACTTTGTGGACAGCGAGATAAGCCCCCGCGCCTCCGAGCTTGACGCCTCGGGGCTATATCCGCGGGAGACCGTGAACAAGCTCGCCGGGCTCGGGCTCGGCTCGCTGCCGTTTCCGCGGGAGCAGGGCGGGGCGGGGCTGGGGCTGATAGAGAGCGTGATATTTCTCGAGGAGATATCCCGCGGCATGGCCTCTCTCGGCTTCATCTTCTGCGCGCACACGCTGCCCTGCTGCTACACGCTGAGAGACCTGACCAGCGAGGGACAGCGGCGGGAATGGCTCAATGCCGCGATAAGATGCGAAAAGCTGCTGACCTTCGCCATCTCCGAGGAGCGCGGCGGCTCGGACGCCTTCGCCGTGGACACCATTGCCGAGCATCGGGCGGGCGGCTGGGTCCTCAACGGCTCAAAATGCTGGATAACCAACGCGGGCGTGGCCGACGGGTATATCATAAACGCGCGCACGAGCCTGAGCAGCCGCAGCCGCAACGTGAGCCTGTTCTATGTGGACGCGAACACCGAGGGGCTCTCGGTGACGAGGACGGCGATGACCGGGCTCAACAACTCCCCCACGGGGACGGTGCGCTTCAACAACTGCCGCCTGCCGCCTGACGCGCTCATCGGCGAGGAGAACGAGGGCTACAGGCCGGTCAAGACCGCGCTGAACTTCGGCCGTCTCGGGCTCGCGGCGGTGGCCGTGGGCATGGCGCAGTCGGCCTTTGAAAAGGCGGTGGAGTTTTCCAGCCGCCGCGGCGGATATGACAGGACGCTCTACTCGTATCAGGGCGTGAGCTTCCCCATAGCCGAGATGTATACCAACATCAGCGTGGCGCGGAACATGCTGTACCACGTCGCGGACGAGACCGGCGCGGGGATGAACACCACCATGGAGACCGCCGCGCTCAAGCTCTATTCCACGCAGATGTGCCAGACTGTCTGCCGGGACGCGGCGCTGACCCACGGCGGCAGCGGCTTTGCCAGCCACAGCGACGTGGAGCGTATGCTCCGCGATTCCCAGCTGCTGACCGTGGCCGAGGGCACGAGCCAGATCTGCAAGGTGGTCATCGCCAACGGCATCAGCAATTCCGGCCTTGAAAACTTCAAGAATCTGTAATAAAATAACGGCCATGGAGAAGCCTTCCGAACGGTCAAAACTGAACAGGGCGCTCTTCTGGCTCATCCTCGCCGCGGGCTTATTCGCGCGCCTGTGGCTTTTCGGCTCCGTGCCGGGGGACATAAACCAGGACGAGGCCTTCGCGGGCTACGAGGCCTATTCCCTCCTGCGCTACGGGACGGACAGCGCGGGCTACAGCTTCCCCGTCTATCTCACGGCCTGGGGCAGCGGCATGAACGCGCTCGAGACCTACCTTATGATACCCTTCATCGCGCTCTTCGGCCTTGAGACCTGGGTGATCCGCCTGCCGCAGCTTCTGACGGGCGCGGCGAGCCTCTGGGTGGTCTATCTGACCGTGCGGCGGCTGCGGGACGAGCGCTGCGCGCTCTGGGCGATGTTCCTGCTCGCGATCTGCCCCTGGCATGTGCTGCTCTCGCGCTGGGGGCTTGAATCGAACCTCGCGCCGGGCTTTCTGCTCTTCGGGCTGTATTTCTTCCTGCGCGGGCTTGAGGACAGCCGGTTTTTCCCGCTCTCGGCGCTGATGTACGGCCTGTCGCTCTACGCCTACGCGACGATCTGGCCCTTTGTGCCGCTGCTGCTCCTGATGCAGCTGGCATACTGCGCGCGGCACGGGCGGCTGCGCGGCGGCGGGATTTGCCTCGCGCTCTCCGCGCTGATACTCGCGCTGCTCGCGCTGCCGCTGCTGCTGTTTCTGGCGGTCAATTTCGGGCTTATCGACGAGATACGCCTGCCGTTTCTGTCCGTGCCGAAGCTGCTGTATATGCGCGCGGGCGAGATATCCTTCAAAAACATCCCGGCGAACCTGAAAAACCTGTTCAAAATTCTCTTTACCCAGTCCGACGGGCTGAGCTGGAACTGCGCCGGGGTCTTCGGGCTCATCTATCCGCTGTCCCTGCCCTTCACCCTGCTCGGGCTCGTCCGCTGCGTCCGCGAGCGGATAAGCGCCGGGAGGGAGCGCCGCTTTTCCATGACGGCGCTGCTGCTCATCCAGCTTCTGGCGGGGCTGCTGCTCGGGGCGCTTATAAGCGTCAACGTCAACCGGGTGCATATAATCTTCATCCCTCTCGTCATCCTCACCGCCGTCGGCGTCCGCCGCGCGGGGGAGCTTGCCGGGAAGCGCCTGCTGCCCGCCGCGGCCGCGGCCTACGCGCTGTTTTTCATCTGTTTTGAGCTGTACTATTTTACGGACTACAGAGAGGCGATACAGCGCGATTTCAGCTACGGGCTGGAGGCCGCCGTGGACGCCGTGTCGGAGCGCGGCGGGAGCGTATACCTCAGCGCGGACATACTCTACCCCGATATCCTCTTCTGTTCCGCCCAGCCCACCGACGAATTTCTGGACACCGTGGAATACGTCGCCTATCCGGCGGCCTTTTTGCGCGCGAGCAGCTTCGGCCGCTGGCGCTTCGGCGTCGATGCCGGAGCGCCGGACAGGTCGGCGGACTATATCCTCTCGCCGGGGACGGAGCTCGGCGCCTTCAAGCGGGCGGGCTTCACGCTCGGGCAATACGGAAACTACACGGTCGCTCTGGCGCCCTGAAGCCGGGGGCTTACGGGCGCCGTCCCCGCGATGAAAGGAAAGCAATGGAGATATACAGAGAAAAATTCACCCTCGGCGACAAGGAGCCGGGGGCGGGGGAGCTGTTTCGCATAATACAGTCCGTGTCCACGACCCACTGCGACATGCTCGGCCTCGGGGAGAGCGTCATAGCGCAAAAGGGTCTCGTCTGGATGGCCGCGAGGCAGTATCTGAGGCTGACGCGCGGCCTCCGGCCGGGGGAGACGGTAGAGCTGCAGACCTGGCCCGGGAAAAACCGGCACGCGCTCGTGCCGAGATACTATCTCATGAGCGCTCCCGGCGGCGAAGCGCTGGGCGAGGGCTGCGTCCTCTGGACGATGGTCGATGCGCGGGAGCGGAGGATGGTCGTGCCGGACAGCCGCGGCTTCGAGGCCGCGGGTCTTACGACAGGCCGCGAGTGCCGCCTGCCGTCCGCGCCGGGCAGGCTGCCGCTCACCGACAGCGCTGCGTTCACCGTGCCGGAGGAGTATCTCGATGAAAACGGACACATGAACAACACCCGCTATTACGAGCTCGCCGAGCGCTGCATCGGCGGCGCGGCGGCGGGGCTGAGCCTCCGCGGCGCGGTCACGGAGTTCATCTCCGAGGCTCTGATGGGCGACGAGATGACCGTCCGCTGGGGCGGCGAGGGCGGCAGCTTCTATATCTGCGGCGAGAGCCGCGCCCCCGTCTTCAAAATGCGACTGGACTACGGAGAATAAAAAAAGCGCCCGCTAAAAAGCGGGCGTTTTTTTACGGGCGGTCAGGCCTTGACGCTCTCGAACTCCTCCACTGTCTCCCTGTCGGGAGCCTTTGTGAGCAGGCTCACGGCGACGATGGCGGCGCAGGCGACGATGAACGCGGGCAGCAGCTCGTAGATGTCCCACGCGCCGCCGAGCGGGCGGACGAGATATTTCCACAGGAACACCACCGCGCCGCCCGAGAGCATCCCGGCGAGCGCGCCCCAGCGGTTGCAGCGCTTCCAGAACAGCGCGAAGAGCATCACGGGGCCGAAGGTCGCGCCGAAGCCCGCCCAGGCGAAGGAGACCACGCGGAAGATGGAGCTGTTGGGGTCGAGCGCGAAGAACACGGCGATAGCCGCGATGATGATGACGGCGAGGCGGGCGATGAGCAGGTTCATCTTGTCCGAGAGCTCGATGCCGAACACGTCCGACAGGAGATTATGCGTGACGCCGGAGGCGGCGGCGAGAAGCTGCGCGTCGGCGGTGGACATGGTGGCCGCGAGGATGCCCGCGAGGATGAGCCCCGCGATAATCGCGAAGAACCAGCCCTGCGTGCTCATGGCGGCGGCGCTCCTCACGATGAGGCTCTCTGCCGCGGCGCTGCTGCTGAACATCTCTACAACGCCGGCCTTTGCCATGGCGTAGCCGACGATGCCTATCACGACGGCGACGGCGAGCGAGATGACGACCCAGACCGTCGCGATGCGGCGGCTGGTCTTAAGCATAGTCTCGCTCTTGACGGCCATAAAATGGATAAGGACGTGCGGCATCCCGAAGTAGCCGAGACCCCAGGCGAGGGTGGAGATTATCGCGATCGCGCCGTAGCTGCCCGACGCGGAGGACTGGATGCTGGTGCCGGCGAAGAGGCTCAGATAGCCGGGGATCTCTCTGGCGCTCGCAATGACCTGCGCCCAGCCGCCGGCCGCGTTCACGCCGAATATCAGGACGACTATCAGCGCGAAGGTCATCACGAGACCCTGAATAAGGCTCGTGACGGAGGCCGCCATGAAGCCGCCGGAGCTGGTGTAGGCCACGATGACGAAGGCGCTGACGAGCATCGTCGGCAGATAGGCCACGCCGAACATGCTGTTGAAGAGCTTGCCGCAGGCGACAAAGGCGGAGGCCGTGTAGGGCACGAAGAAAACGATGACCAGCAGCGCGCCGATGCTCTCGAGCAGCTTGCTGCCGTCGTGAAAGCGCAGGGAGATGAAGTCCGGGACGGTGATGGCGTTGAGCTTCGCGGAGTAGAGGCGCAGGCGCTTTGCCACGAAAAGCCAGTTGAGATAGGTGCCGACGGCAAGGCCTATGGCCGTCCAGCTCGCCTCGGCGACGCCGCAGAAGAACGCAAGCCCCGGTACCCCCATGAGCAGATACGCGCTCATGTCCGAAGCCTCCGTGCTCATCGCCGTGACCACGGTGCCGAGCTTTCTGCCGGCGAGATAGAAGTCGCCGGAGCTGGTGTTGCCCTTGGAATAGAAAAAGCCGATGTACAGCATACCTATGAGGTAGACCGCGATGGAGACAAGTATGCAGATGGTTGTGCCGTTCATAATAATTTCCCTCTCTTTTCCAAACATAAGGGTGATTATACATGACATAAGCGGCCGGGGAAAGCGAAAACGGACCGGTTTTTCTTGAAAAACAGGTTTTTTGGGTTATAATATAACTATCCCTAATTAAATTCATGATAAAATGAATTTTTTTCATAAAGGAGCGCCTATGAGCCAGACAAGCCTTGCAAAGTATCAGACCCTGCTCGCCGTCGTCGAGCTGGGGAGCCTCACGAGGGCGGCCGAGCAGCTCTCCTGCACGCAGTCCGCCGTGAGCCACAGCATAGACAGCCTTGAGGCGGAGCTGGGCTTCGCGCTGCTCAAGCGCAGCCGCGCGGGCGTGAGGCTGACGATGGAGGGGGAGCGGCTGATGCCCGCGGTGCGGGGACTGCTCAACAGCGCCGAGCAGCTCTCGCAGCTCGCCTCCTCCATCCGCGGCCTCGATTCAGGCACGGTGCGCATCGGCGCGTTCACCTCCGTCGCCGTGCACTGGCTGCCGGGCGTGTTCAAGGAGTTTCAGGCGGACTATCCGAAGGTGGATTTCAAGCTGCTCAACGGCGACTATCACGATGTGGAGCAGTGGCTCGCCGACGGCAGCGTGGACATGGGCTTTGTCGCCGTGCCCTGCGGGCTCGACTGCGAGTGCATACCGCTCGTCGAGGACAGGCTGCTGGCCATACTGCCGGAAAACAGCCGCTTCGCGAGCTATCCGCGCTTCCCGCTCACCGAGTGCGGCACGGAGCCCTTCATCAGCCTGCTCGAGAGCTCCGACCACGACGCGCGCCGCGCGCTCGAGGCCGCCGGGGTGAAGCCGAACGTGCGCTTTTATACCAAGGACGACTACGCCATCATCGCCATGGTCGAGCAGGGGCTCGGCATGAGCATCATGCCGGAGCTGCTTTTGAAGGGGCGGCACGACAGGCTGCTCGCGCTGCCGCTGGTGCCGGAGGCAAAGCGCGTCATCGGCCTCGCCATCGCCGCCGGGAGCAAGGCCGGCCCCGCCACGCGGCGCTTTGCCGACTATGTGGTGCGCTATGTGACAGCCAGGCAGCTCGGAGAATGACGAAAGAAAAAGATTTTGGTTGACAGGCGAGTTAGCCTGTGCTAATATTACCCGGTAAAGAAAAGTTAGTCGAGGCTAACCTCATCATTGGGAGGTAATAAAAAATGACTCTGGACATGATAGGCGTGGGAAATTCCGCCGTGATAAAGGCCGTCGGCGGGGACGGGCCGCTGCGCTGCCGGCTGCTGGATATGGGGCTCATACCCCGCACGAGGGTGACGCTGGAAAAGATCGCCCCGATGGGAGACCCGATAGAGATAAGGGTGCGCGGCTACGAGCTGACGCTGCGCGTGGACGACGCGAAGAAGATAGAGGTGACGACGGAAGGAGAGGCCAAATGATATTTGCCCTGGCCGGAAACCAGAACTGCGGCAAGACGACGCTTTTCAACGCGCTCACGGGCTCGAACCAGCACGTGGGCAATTTCCCCGGCGTCACGGTGGATCAGAAGATGGGCGAGATACGCGGGCAGAAGAACTGCTCCGTCGTGGACCTGCCGGGGATATACTCCCTGCGCCCCTACACGCAGGAGGAGATAGTCTCCAGAGATTTCATCATAAATCAGAAGCCGGACGGCATCATAAACATCGTGGACGCGACGAACATTGAGCGCAACCTCTATCTGACGCTGCAGCTGCTCGAGCTGCGCCTGCCGACGGTGATAGCGCTGAACATGATGGACGAGGTGTCCTCCAACGGCGGCACCATCGACGTCAAGCGCCTGAGCGCGGATCTCGGCGTCCCGGTCGTCCCGATAAGCGCCATAAAGGGCGAGGGCGTTTCGGAGCTGGTCGATCAGGCGATACATACCGCGCGCACGAAGACGCTGCCCAAGGTGACGGACTTCTGCGAGGACACCTCGCCCGTCCACCGCTGTATGCACGCGGTCATACACCTCATACAGGATCATGCGGATAAGCTGGGCGTCCCGTCCAGATTCTGCACCGCCAAGCTCATCGAGGGCGACGCCGCCCTTGAGGACAGCCTCGGCCTCGACCGGAACGAGCAGGAGCTGCTCGAGCACTGCATAGTGCAGATGGAGAGCGAGACCGGGCTCGACCGGAACGCGGCGCTCGCCGACATGCGCTACAGCTTTATCGAGAGCGCGGTCGAAAACTCCGTGGTCAGGTGCCATGAGAGCAAAGAGCACATGCGCTCCGTGCGGATAGACCGGCTGCTCACCGGAAAATATACCGCGATACCCGTGTTCCTGCTCATCATGCTGCTGGTGTTCTACCTGACCTTCAGCGTCATAGGCTCGTCCCTCTCGGAGCTGTTGAGCCTCGGCATCGACCGGCTCACGCAGCTCGTTGACTGGGCGCTCACGGCCTACGGCATAAACCCCGTCGTACACAGCCTGATAATCGACGGCATCTTCGCGGGCGTGGGCAGCGTGCTGTCCTTCCTGCCGATAATCGTGACGCTGTTCTTCTTCCTCTCCATTCTGGAGGACACGGGCTATATGGCGCGCGTGGCCTTCGTGATGGACAGGCTGCTGCGCCGCATAGGCCTCTCCGGGCGGAGCTTCGTGCCGATGCTCATAGGCTTCGGCTGCTCGGTTCCGGCCATAATGGCCTCGCGCACCGTCTCCTCCGACCGCGACAGGAAAATGACCATACTGCTGACCCCGTACATGAGCTGCTCGGCGAAGATACCGATCTACGCGGTGTTCGCCGCGGCGTTTTTCCCGGGAAACAGCGCCCTGGCGATGATAGCGCTCTATGTGACGGGTATGGCGGTCGGCGTGTTAGTCGCGCTGCTGCTCAAGAGCACCGCCTTTCGCGGCCAGCCTGTGCCCTTCGTGATGGAGCTTCCGAATTACCGTATGCCCTCCCTAAAGAGCGTGGGGCTGCTGCTGTGGGAAAAGGCGCGGGATTTCATAGAGCGCGCCTTCACGATAATCTTCGTCGCGACCATCGTCATCTGGTTTTTGCAGACCTTCGACACGCGGCTCAACGTGGTCGCCGACAGCGCGGACAGCCTGCTCGCCCTGATAGGCCGGCTCATCGCGCCGGTGTTCGCGCCCCTCGGCTTCGGCGACTGGCGCACGGTCACGGCGCTCATCTCCGGCTTTACCGCCAAGGAGGCCGTGGTCTCGACGCTCGCGGTGCTGCTCAATACCAGCGTGGCCGAGCTCGGCGGCGCGCTGGCCGCCGTGTTCACGCCGCTCACGGCCGTGAGCTTTCTGGTGTTCACACTGCTGTATACTCCCTGCGTCGCGGCGGTGGCCACGATCAGGCGGGAGCTCGGCAGCGCGGTGAAGACGCTGGGCGTCGTCGTGATGCAGTGCGGCGTGGCGTGGCTGTGCGCCTTCATCGCGTACAGAGTGGGGATGCTGATATGAGCTTTCTGGATATAGCGCTGCTCGCCGCCGTGGCGGCCGGCCTGTTTTTCGCCCTGCGCGCCGCGCGGAAAAAGAAAAAGTGCGGCGGCTGCTCCGCCTGCGGCTCCTGCGGCAGCTGTGGCGGCTGCGAAAAGTGCAGAAAATGAGATAAAAGCGGGCGGCCACGCGTGGCCGCCCGCAGTGCCTGTCATCCTGAGCGTGCCCCGCTGTCATCCTGAGCGCAGCGAAGGATCTTTCCCCAGCGGCATAATTCGCCCGGGAGGAAAGATTCTTCGTCGCTTCGCTCCTCAGAATGACATTGGGGGGTGCGCGCCCGCGCCCTGACGTTTCCGGCGCCTCCGCCGGGACGGCGGGCGCGGGCTTTTTTTGCGCGAAACGATCAAAATAAACATTCGGCGCGGCTTTTTCCCCGTGTCAAAACGCCGCGGATTAGTAATTATACCGTTTGACAATACAGGCGCGCTAAGGTAAAATATCAGCAGTATGTCCAAAATAATAGTGATAATAGTTGAGAGGTGTTCAAATGTTCAAGGTGGTAACAAAGCGTTTTCTCAATGAGGCGAAAACTATCTGCCTGTTTGAGATCGAGGCTCCCCTGGTCGCAAAGCACGCGCAGGCGGGTCAATTCGTCATTTTCAGGCTGGATGAACAGGGCGAGCGCGTCCCCGTCTCCATAGCGGGCTGGGATCGTGAAAAAGGCACCGTGACCGTCATGGTTCAGGCCGCCGGACGCACCACTCAGATGCTCCACACGGTCGAGCAGGGCGATTATATCACAGACTTCGTCGGCCCTCTGGGCAGAGCCACGGAGATGGACGGCCTCAAGAAGGTCTGCGTGGTGGGCGGCGGCGTCGGCTGCGCCATCGCTTACCCCATCGCCAGGGAGATGCACGCCAGGGGCATCGAAGTGACCTTTATCGCCGGCTTCAGAAGCAAGGATATCGTCATCCTGCCGGAAGAGCTCAAGGCCGCCTCCGATAAGCTCACCATCTGCACCGACGACGGCAGCTACGGCGAAAAGGGCTTTACCACCGTGTATCTCAAGAACGAGATCGAGGCGAACATCGCCGCGGGAAAGCCCCAGTTTGACCGCGTTATAGCCATCGGCCCCGATATAATGATGAAGTTCCTCGCCGACGTCACCCGACCCTACGGCATCAGCACCATCATCTCCCTCGACCCCATCATGGTAGACGGCACCGGCATGTGCGGCGGCTGCCGCGTCATAGTCGGCGGCGAGACAAAGTTTGCCTGCGTTGACGGCCCCGATTTCGACGCGCATCAGGTCGATTTCGACTCTCTGCTCAAGCGCTCCGCCTTCTATAAGGACGAGCAGGACGAAGAGGCGAAGCACATTTGCAGAATGACTGGAGGCAAGCGCAATGGCTAATATGAGAATGGACAAGAACCCCATGCCGGAGCAGGACGCGCAGGTCCGCGCCCACAATTTCGACGAGGTCGCCCTCGGCTACACGAAGGAAATGGCCATCGACGAGGCAAAGCGCTGCCTCAACTGCAAAAATTCCCCCTGCCGCGGCGGCTGCCCGGTCTCCGTGCGCATCCCCGAATTTATCGCCAAGGTCGCCGAGGGCGACTTTGACGCGGCATACGAGATAATCAAGACCACCAACTCCCTGCCCGCCGTGTGCGGCCGCGTCTGCCCGCAGGAGCGGCAGTGCGAGTCAAAGTGCGTGCGCGGCATCAAGGGCGCGAGCGTCGGCATCGGCCGTCTCGAGCGCTTCGTGGCCGACTATTATATGGCCAGGGAGGACAAGCCCGCCGTCGCCGTGCCCGCGTCCAACGGCCACAGGGTGGCGGTCGTCGGCTCCGGCCCCGCCGGGCTCACCTGCGCGGGCGATCTGCGCAAGCTCGGCTACGACGTGACCATTTTTGAGGCCTTCCACAAGTCGGGCGGCGTTCTGGTCTACGGTATACCGCAGTTTCGTCTCCCCAAGGAGATAGTGGCCGCCGAGATAGACAATCTCAAGGCCGCCGGCGTCAAGATCGTCAACAACGCCATCGTCGGCAAGTCCGAGACCGTGGACGAGCTGTTCGAGGACGGCTTTGAGGCCGTGTTCATCGGCTCCGGCGCCGGTCTGCCGCAGTTTTTGCAGATCCCGGGCGAGAACTGTCTCGGCGTCTACTCCGCAAACGAGCTGCTCACCCGCACGAACCTCATGAAGGCCTATCGCGACGATTACGACACGCCCATCAAGCACTTCCGCCGCGCGGCCATCGTCGGCGGCGGCAACGTCGCCATGGACGCGGCGCGCGTGTCCAAGCGCCTCGGCGCGGAGCACGTTTTCATCACCTACCGCCGCGGCAAGGACGAGCTGCCCGCGAGAGCCGAGGAGGTCGAGCACGCCGAGGCCGAGGGCATAGAGTTCGAGCTGCTCAACAATCCCATCGCCATCCATGCCGACGAGAACGGCCACGTCACCGGAATCGAGCTGCAGCGCCAGCAGCTCGGCGAGCCGGACGCGAAGGGTCGCCGCAGCCCCGTGCCCGTGGAGGGCAGCAACTGGATACTGGACGTGGACGCGGTGGTCATCGCCATCGGCACCAGCCCCAACCCGCTCATCAAGAACACCACTGAGGGTCTCGTCATCACCCGCAAGGGCGGCATAGAGGCGGACGAGAACGGCAAGACCAGCCGCGAGGGCATCTACGCCGGCGGCGACGCCGTCACAGGCGCCGCGACCGTCATTCTCGCCATGGGCGCCGGCAAGACCGGAGCCAAGTCCATCGACGAGTACATAAAGAGCAAAAACAAGTGAAATAAAGCTGAAAATACCGCCGCGGGAAGACCCGCGGCGGTATTTTTTCCTCAGGCGGCGGCGGACGACCAGGGGAGCATGGCGCGCAGGTCTCCGACCACCTGCTCTATCCGACCGGGCGTGAACGGGCTTTCAAGCCCCGCGGCGCTCAGGGTGTCGATAAAGCCCTCATAGTCTCTGGGCAGCATCTCCAGATACTTCTCCATGCCCAGCCCCTCCCGCTCCTGCTCCAGCTCATACAGCTGCATGGCGACGTCGTTGGAGACGGGATAGGTGATGATATAAAACGGCAGCTCGTAGAAATGTACGATATCCGTCCAGCTCATCGCGTAATAGTCCGCGCTCTCGCCGTCGTAATAGCCGTACTCCTTCGCCAGACGCAGCGACAGGGCGTTGAGCGTGTCCGCGCTCAGCTCGTCGGGGTCGCAGGAGTATACCTCGCTCTCGAATTCGGCGAAGGACGCCTGCTGTACATAGAGCTCCAGCGTGTCCATCATCTTCATGCGCAGGAGATTGTCCGTCTCCTCCTCGCTCAGCGCCTCGCCGTAGCAGGAGAGCATCAGGTACTCCATGCCCTGCGAGAAGCACTCGGACACGTCTATGGTCTCATAGGCGTCGCGGTTGACATAGGCGTCCACATAATGGCCGAACTCATGAGAATAGCTCAGTATATCCTCGGTGTCGCCGTAGGGGTCAAGGAAGAGGAAGGGCGCGTCGTAGTCGGTCAGGTAGGTCTCAAAGGATATGGCGGCCTTGTTGGGAGCGACCTCGATATCGTAAAACCCGTGCTCGGACATGAAATCGAAGGCCTCGTCCACCTGCCCGCCGATATTGTCCGCCGCCGCGCCGACGATGCTGTGCAGCCTCACGCCGGAGAGATAGCCGTAGTCTATATCCGCATAGGGGTCGGCGGCGGCGACCTGCTTATAAAAGGGGACCATGTACTCCTTTATATCCGCGACATAGGCCGCCGCCTGCTCCGGCGTGTAGTCGCGCTCGAAGTAGTAGCTGTACTGCATCTGCTCGTAGTTGTCGAAGCCGAGCGCGGCCGCAAGCTCCATGCGCACCTTCACAAGGTCGATGTATATCCGCGACAGCTCGTCGTTATACTTGCGGTAATACTGGAGCAGCGCGCCCCGGTACTGCTCGTCGTACAGCTCCGAGATGTAGCTGTTGTAGTCCACCTCGACGCCGTCGCCCTGTATGGTGGGGCTTGCGACCAGCGCGCGATACTCCGCGAGCAGCGAGCTCTCCCGGCGCATGAGGCTTATCGCCCCGGCGCTGTAATATGAGGCGTCAGGGTCGCTGTAGTCCGAGCGAAAGCCCTCCCAGAAGTAGTCCTCCTCGAGCTGCGCGGCCAGCTCCGACGCCGCGCAGGCATAGAACATGTCCTCCATTATCTGCTGCACGGCGGAGAAATTGTCGTCGCACCAGCTGTACTCCGCGGCGTAATAGGCGTCCGTCACATCCTGACAGGCGCGGATATTCGCGAGATTATACATGGTGTAAAAATTATTATACTCCTCGTAGCAGCTGTCCAGACAGTCCGTGACGGCGCTCAGGCTCTCGCCGTTGGCGAGGGCGAGCTCCACGGCGACCTCGCGGGCCTTGAGCGTCTCCGTGTTCGGGCGGAGGTAAACGATATCGTCGAACGCGGGAGTGTCCGCGCCGTGGGCGGCGCCGTCGAAGGCGGCGACCAGCTCGTTGAGCGCCTGCCCGGCGGAGGAGCAGCCGCACAGCAGCGCGAGCGCGAGCGCCATGGCAAGCGCGGCGGCCAGTTTCTTTCTCATGTCCGTCCCCCTGTCGCGCTCCCCGGGACGCGCCGGCGCGAAAGCCGCGCCCGCCTCTGCGGAGAGCATCTTTTTTTCACATTGTAACACAAGCACGGCCGCTTTAAAAGGCGGAAATATCACTTGAAATTGCAGCCGGGATTACATATAATCAGCATATACGGTTTTTTCGCCGCCGCCCGGGCGCGATAACGGGCACTATTTCACAAGGAGCGCAATATGAGCGATATTTACGTCACCGGCCACCGCAATCCCGACACGGACTCCATCGTCGCGGCCATGGCCTACGCGAACCTGCGCAATTCCCTCGGGGATCGCGAGTATAGGGCCGTGCGCATAGGCTCGATAAACGACGAGACGCGCAACATGCTCGACAGGTTCGGCTTTGAGCCGCCCGAGTATATCAAGAACATGCGCACTCAGGTCTGCGACCTGGACTTTGACCGCCCGCCCGAGCTCAACCGCTCCGTGACCATGGATCTCGCCTGGCGCACGATGCGCGAGGGGGAGATCGCCACCATGCCCATCCTCAACGAGGACGGCACGCTCTACGGTATGCTCTCCGCGGGGGACATCGCCTCCTACGACATGCAGACCATCTACAGCAGCCATATCGACGAGCTGCCGGTCTTCAACCTCCTGAGCGTGCTCGAGGGGCAGCTCGTGAACGAGTACAGCAATCTCGACAACAGCGTCTCGGGCGACGTGTATATCGCCCTGCCGCTGGCCTATGACGACCCGGCGCTGTTCAGCCCGGACAGCATCGTCATCTGCGGCAATCAGCCGGAGCTCGTGGACAGGGCGCTCGCGGCCGGGGTAAACTGCCTCATCCTCTGCGAGACGGACGTTGAGGCCCGGTGGGCTGACAGCGTCGCGCCGACCTGCATCATCTCCACCCCGCTCGACGCGCGCCGAGCCGCGCGGATAATCTACCAGGCGATACCCGTGCAGCGGGTCTGCGAGACGCAGAACATCATATGCTTCCACATGGTGGATTATATAGACGACGTAAAGGAGCTGCTGCTCAAGAGCCGCTACCGCAGCTATCCCGTGCTCGATGAGAACGAGCACGTCGTCGGCACGCTCTCCCGCTTCCACCTGCTCCGCCCGCGGCGCAAGCGCGTGGTGCTGGTGGATCACAACGAGCAGGCGCAGTCCGTCCCCGGACTGGAGCAGGCCGAGATAATGGAGATCATCGACCACCACCGCCTCGCCGATATCCAGACCCGGCAGCCCATCTGCGTGCGAAACGAGCCCGTCGGCAGCACCAACACCATCATAACCTCCATGTATCAGGAGCACGGCGTCATGCCCTCGCCGAACATGGCGGGGCTCATGGCCGCGGCGATACTCTCGGACACGGTCATGTTCAAGTCCCCGACCTGCACAAAGCGCGATATCGCCATGGCAGAGCGGCTTGCCCGCATCGCCCGCATCTCGCTGGACGATCTCGGCAAGGAGCTGTTCTCCGCCTCCGGGGCTGACGACAAGAGCGCGGAGGAGCTGTTCCGGACAGACTATAAGCAGTTCCACATCGCCGAGCAGAATATCGGCGTGAGCCAGATAACCTGCGTGGATTCGAGCCATCTCGTCGCGCGTCAGGCCGAGTTTCTGGACTTCATGCGCAGGCTCAAGACCGAGCGCGAGTTCGACATCGTCCTGCTCATGGTGACGGACGTGCTGCTCGAGGGCTCCCACCTCTTCTATGTCGGCAGCGACGAGATAATTCAGCAGGCCTTCTCCGTCGCGCCGAAGGATAACCATGTTTTCCTGCCGGGCGTCATGTCCCGCAAGAAGCAGATAATCCCCATGCTGACGGCGCTCTGGGGATAACGTCGGAAGAAGCTCGCTCCATTCCGCTTCCGCCCGTTGGGCGAAAGCTCCATATCCGCTCCCTCCTTCCTCCTTTACCAAACCGAACCCACTGCGTTGGGCTTCGGTTTGGGGATGCGGGGGCGTCGGGGGGGAGGTTCGCTTCGCTCCCTCCTTCCTCTTTTGGGGACGCGGAGGAGCGCGGGGGGAGCTTCGCTTCGCTCCCTCCGGGTCTGCTTTGGGGGCGCGGGTGAGCGGGGGGGGAGGTTCGCTTCCCTCCCTCCTCTTTTGGGGACGCGGCGTTTTACGCCATGTTATCTCTTTTTTGTCATCCTGAGCGCAGCGAAGGATCTTGTCCGCGTAACGGGCGGTATGGGGCGCACACCTGCGTGGTCGCCGGCGGACGGCTGCACCGGACATTTTATATTATTGGAGGCTGATATGCGATTTACCAAGATGCACGGAGCCGGGAACGACTTTATTATTATTGACAACATGTCCGGCGCTATTCCGGACGCATCCCTGCCGGCGCTCGCGAAAAAGCTCTGCGCGGCGCACACCTCCGTAGGCGCCGACGGCCTGATGGTGCTGGAGAGAGCCGAAAAAGGCGGCGACTACGCCATGGCCTTCTTCAATTCCGACGGCAGCCGCGGCGAAATGTGCGGCAACGGGGCGCGCTGCATCGCGCGCTACGGCTATGAAAAGGGTCTGGCAGGGGAGGAGCAGCGCATCGAGACGCCCGCCGGCCTTGTGACCGGCCGCCGGCTGTCCAGGCGGATATACCGGGTGCGCCTGAACGACCCCTCCGTCGTAGACCTGCACCGCGCGGCCTATGCCGACGGCGAGGATTACGACTGCTGCTATGTGGAGCTCGGCAGACCCGGCATACCGCACGCCGTGCTGCTGATGCCCGGCCTCGGCGAGACGGACAGGGACACGCTGCGCCGTCTTGGGCGTGAGCTGCGCTTCTGCCCGACCTTTCCGAAGGGCGCGAACATAAACTTCGTGGAAATTACCGGCTCGGATAAGCTCCGCGTGCTGACCTTTGAGCGCGGCGTGGAGGATTTCACGCTCGCCTGCGGCACCGGCTGCGGCTCGGTCGTCGCGGCGCTGACCCTGACGGGCTTTGTATCCGGCAAAAACGTGGCGCTGCGCAACGACGGGGGCGAGCTGAACGTGAGCCTCAGCGTCGAGCGGGGCGCCGTGCGCGACATCTATCTCTCCGGCCCCACCAACATCGTCTGCGAGGGCGAGATAACTGACGAGGATCTCTCCCTGTAAATAAAAAGAAAGCCTGCCGCAAAAACGGAACGGTCAAGACCGTTCCGTTTTCGCGGCAGATTTTTATGCTCTTCTGAAGGTCTCCGTATAGCGGCGGAGCTTTCTGGCGAGCTTCGCGTCGGCGGCGCCGGGGAGCATCCGCCACTGCCAGTTGCCGCCGGTCGTGCCGGGGGTGTTCATCCGGCAGTCCGCCGGCAGCTCGAGCAGATCCTGCATCTGCACGACGAAGAGGTCGGAGGCCGTGGACATGCCGCTGCGTATCAGACCCCAGCACCAGCCCTCGTCGGGCGTGATGTGCATATAGCGCTCCGCGAAGGCTCTGTCCTCCCGGCCGACGGTCTTGAGCCAGCCCATGACCGTGTCGTTGTCGTGCGTGCCGATATAGCAGACGCTGTTCGCCGCGCAGCGATACGGCAGATAATCCGACTCGCCGTGGGCGTCGAACGCGAATTGCAGCACCTTCATCCCGGGCAGGCCGGAGCTCTCGAGCAGGGCGCGCACGCCCGGCGTCACATAGCCCAGATCCTCCGCGATAAAGCGCAGATCCCGAAACCACGAGGTCAGCACGCCGACAAGACCCATTCCCGGACCCGGCTTCCAGACGCCGTTTTTCGCGGTCTCGTCGCCGTAGGGCACGGCCCAGTAGCTCTCAAAGCCCCTGAAATGGTCGATGCGGATAATGTCATAGAGCTTCTGCGCCCCGGAGATGCGCCGTATCCACCAGCCGTAGCCGTCGGCACGCATGGCGTCCCAGTCGTAGAGCGGGTTGCCCCAGAGCTGCCCGTCCTCGGTAAAGGCGTCGGGCGGCACACCGGAGACCTCTACCGGGATATTGTCTCCGTCAAGCTGGAAAAAGCCCGGCTCGCTCCAGACGTCGGCCGAATCCAGCGCCACATAGATGGGAATGTCGCCGATGAACTGCACCCCGCTCTCGTGGGCGTAGGCGCGCAGCGCCTCCCACTGCCGGTAGAACAGAAACTGGATGAAGACGTAAAAATCCACCTCGCCGCGCAGGCTCTCGCCGTAGGCCTTGACGGCGGCGCTCCTGTGCAGGCGGATATCCTCCTCCGGCCACTCGGTCCAGCTCACCATGCCGAAATGAGCCTTGACGGCCATGTACAGGGCATAGTTTTCGACCCAGCCGGCGTTCTCCCGCCGGAAGGCGGATATCGCGGCGCTCAGCGGCTGTGCGCCTCTGGCAAAGGCCAGGCGCAGCACGCGAAAGCGGCTGTCGTATATCCGGGCGTAGTCCACGCGCGAGGCGTCCGCGCCCCAGTCGGCGCGCGTCACCTCGGCGGGGCGGAGCAGGCCGTCCCTTATGAGCAGGTCGAGGTCTATGAAATAGGGGTTGCCCGCGAAGGTGGAGAAGGACGAATAGGGGCTGTCGCCGTAGCTGGTCGGCCCGATGGGCAGCAGCTGCCAGTATTTTTGCCCGGCGGCCTTCAAAAAGTCTATGAATTTGTACGCGCATTTGCCCAGCGCGCCGATGCCGTAATTCGACGGCAGGGCGCTCATGGGCATAAGTATCCCGCTGCTGCGGTCCATGGCAATCACTCTCTTTCGACCGTCAGCCCTTGACTGCGCCGGCGGCCACTCCCTTGATGATGTGCTTCTGGCACGTGAGATAGAACACGATGACGGGGACGATGCTGAGCAGTATCAGCGCCATTGTCGCGCCGAGATCCACCGTGCCGTAGCTGCCCTTCAGGTACTGGATGTGTATGGGGATGGTCATGTATTTCGTCCTGTCCAGCACGAGATACGGGAGCAGGTAGTCGTTCCATATCCACATGATCTCCAGAATGCCCACGGATATCATGGTCGGCCGCAGCATCGGGAGAACCACGGAGAAATATGTCCTCAGCGGTCCGCAGCCGTCGATCGCGGCGGCCTCCTCTATCTCGAGCGGTATGCTCTTGACAAAGCCCACGAACATGAACACCGCGAGACCCGCGCCGAAGCCGAGATATATGACGGGTATGGTCCAGGGGGTGTTGAGATGCAGTGTGTCGGCGGTCTTGGAGAGGGTGAACATCACCATCTGGAAGGGGACTACCATCGAGAACACGCAGGCGAAGTAGATTATCCGGCACAGGCGGGAATTGACGCGCGAGATGTACCAGGCCGCCATCGAGGTGAACAGCAGTATCAGCGCCGTGGACAGCAGCGTGATGACAAGGCTGTAGAACGCGGATCTGGCAAAGGGGTAGTTGCCGAAGGTCATGCCCTTGATAAAGTTGTCGAGCCCCGCAAAGCTCTCGCCGTTGGGCCAGCCGAAGGTATCGGTCTTGACGAAGGTGTTTGTCTTGAAGGAGTTGAGGAGCACAAGAAAGATGGGCAGCACATATACCGCGCACAGCACGCTGAAAACGACGGTGAGGCTGCGCCTGGCGCGCTTTTCCGCGCCAAAAGTTCTCTTTTTCATCACTGCTGTACCTCCCTTTCCCGCGTTGCCCGGAGCTGGATAAGCCCTATCGCCGCGACCAGGATGAAGAACAGCACGGCCTTGGCCTGCGCCGTGCCTCTGGAGTTGGCGTTCTGACTGTAAAAGGTGTTGTAGATGTTCAGGGCGAGCATCTCCGTGGTGTGTATGCTCGTGCCGTCGGGATTGATGATATACGGCTGCCCGCCGGTCAGCGCGAGGTTCTGGTCGAAGAGCTTGAAGCCGTTGGTGAGGGTCAGGAAGGTACAGATGGTGATGGAGGGCATGACGTTAGGAATGGTGATCTTCCAGAGGGTCTGCCACTTGTTCGCGCCGTCTATCTTCGCCGCCTCCAGCATATCCTCCGGCACCGCCTGCAGACCGGCTATATATATTATCATCATATAGCCCACCTGCTGCCAGCACATCAGGATGATCAGCCCCCAGAAGCCCAGCCTGCTGTCGAGCAGGATAGAGGTGCCGTAACGGCTGAGTATGCCGTCGAAGATCATGCTCCAGATATAGCCCAGCACGATGCCGCCGATGAGGTTCGGCATGAAGAACACCGTGCGGAATATGTTGGTGCCCCTGATGCCCTGCGTCAGCGCATAGGCCACGGCGAAGGCCAGCACGTTTATGAGCGCCAGCGACACCAGCGCGAAGAGCGCCGTGTTCCAGAAGGAATAGGTGAAGCTCGCGTCATGGATGGCCTTCACATAGTTGCCGAGACCCACCCAGGTCCACTTGCTCGTCGTCTTGAACTGACAGAAGGACAGGAACAGTCCCTTTAAAAACGGATACACGAACCCTATGCAGAACGCCGCCACCATCGGCAGCATGAACAGGAAAAACCAGCGCTGGATCGGCCTGCGTATGAGACGGCTGTTCACGGCCGCCCCGCCGCCTGTGTCTTTCATCGGGCATACCCCCTGTTTTTTTTATTTCAGGCTGTCCCCAAGCCTCATGCGGCCCGGGGATTGATATGGTGTTGAGAAACGGGGCGAGCGTATGCTCGCCCCGTCAGAAGTTCTATAGAGGTGGTAGATCAGCCCTTGGCGGCCGCGTACTGAGTGGCCCAGCCGTCTACAAAGGCGGTCTTGACCAGCGCCCAGGTGTCGTCGGAGGGGGCGGCGTTATACTGGTTGATCGCGGCGACAAGCGCCTCGCGGTAGGCGTCCACATTCGGCTGGAAGTTGGTGACCCAGCCCATGGTGTAGTTGCCCTTGGCCAGATACGCGTTCGCGCTCGCGAAGAAGGGGTTGCTGGATTCGGCAGCCTGCTTGTAGGGCATTACGCCGAAGGTGTCCACCGCCATCGCGGAGGCATCGGGATCGGTGACGAGCCAGTTCATGAAGGCGAGAGTGGCCTGGATGTCCTCTTCGGAGGCCTCGTTGTTGACGGCCCAGTAGTTCTCGGTGCCGCAGTTCAGACCGGCCTTCTCCTCGCCCTCAACGCCGCAGTAATAGGGGATCATGGTCAGATCCTCGGCCTTCATGCCCTTTTCGGACAGGCCGGACCACTCCCAGTTGCCGTTGACATAGAAGGCGGCTTTGCTGTCCGCGAACTCGGCCGCGGCGTCAAATCCGCCGGCAGCAAGGGCGGTGCGATCGGTAGCGCTGTTGACGAACATCAGGTCGAGCAGGGTGCGGTAGTTGTCCATGTAGGTGCCCTTGATAGAGGACGGGCAGGTCTCCCACGCGGTGGGATCGTCCACGGACTCGTAGTAGTACTCAAGGTTCGCGACATGGCCGGTGAAGCGCCAGCTGGAGCTGCTGTCCATGCCGGAGGAGGTGAAGGCGTCGAAGCCGAGCTCGGCGGCGCGGGCGTGGATGTCCTCAACGACGGTCTTCAGGGTCTCGAAATTGGTGATCTCATCGACAGAGTGACCCGCCTTCTCAAGCAGAGCCTTGTTGACGATGATGCCGTAGCACTCGTAGCAGTAGCCGATGGAGCAGAGCTTGCCGTCATGGTCATAGAGCTTGTAGTCGTCGCTGCTGAGCTCGTTGGCCACGTCGGTGCCGGTCAGGTCGAGGCAGTAGTCGCCCCAGGTATCGACCGCGGCTGAGTTGCCGACCACGAACATGGTGGGGGCCTTGGTCTTGTCCATCTCGGCGGTGAGAGTCTCGTTGTAGGTGCCGGCGGCGGCGGTGACGACGGTCACGGGGACGCCGGTCTTCTCGGTATAGAGGGCGGCGATCTTCTGCAGCGCCTCGTCGGACTCGGGCTTGAAGTTGAGCCAGTACACGGAGCCGGCCGCGGCGGCCTCGGTGGCGGCGGGAGCCTCGGTGGCGGTGGTAGCGGTCGTGCTTGACGAGCCGCAGGCGCAGAGCGCGAGCACCATCACAAGACACAGGGCGATAGCTATGATCTTTTTCATTTGTTATTGTCTCCTTCTTAAAAGTTTTCCTCATTTTGAGGCGGTATCTTCAGACCCGAGGGTCGGAAAATCATATTTTTGCGACGGAGGCGCCCTCGCGCATCCTCGCCTCAAGGCGCACATGGCGGGTCTTGCCGCCGTTTTCGAGCACGTCCAGCAGTATCCGCACGCTCTCGCGCCCCATCTCCTCCGCCGGCTGCACCATGGTGGTGAGCGTGGGCGTGATATACTCGGTGAAGTTCAGCCCGTCTATCGCGATGACGGAGCAGTCCTCCGGGACGCGGCGGCCGCTGTCCTCCAGCGCCTTCATCGCGGCGATGGCCGTGGTGTCGGACAGGGTGAAGACCGCGCTGAAATCCGCCCCGCGCCCGATGAGCGCGCGCATACCGGCATAGGTCTCCGGCATCTCAAAGCAGCCGTCCGTCTCCACGAGCAGCGCGGGGTCGAAGTCTATGCCGTGGTCTCTGAGCGCCGCGCGAAAGCCGTTGTAGCGCAGCTCGCTAATCGAGCGGTCGCTGCAGCTCGGCACGAGCGCGGCGATGCGCCGGTGACCCATCTGTATAAGCTTTTCGACGGCGCGGTAGGCCGTCTGGTGGTCGTCGATGGAGACGGAGGAGTAGTCCTCCTCGTTCAGGGAGCCGAAGCAGTTGGTGTAGGAGCAGCAGACATAGGGCACGCCCACGAGCGCAAGCTCCGCCGGCGTATAGTCGAAGCGCCCGCCGAGAAACAGCAGACCCAGCAGCTTCTTTTCGCGCTCGAGTATCGCGCCAGCCTTCACCTCGTCCGCGTCGGAATCTATGAAGTGCGGCACCATGGTGTAGCCGCCGCTGTCTATGTCGCGGGAGATGGTCTTGAGCATCTCCGCGAAAAACAGGTTCCCAGTCCCGCGCACGATGACGCCTATGGCGTCCGGCTGGCTGCGGACGAGGTCGCGCGCGCTGTTGTTCGGTATGTAGCCCTTGGACTCGACCATGGCGAGCACCCTGCGGCGCACGGGCTCGCTCACGTCGGGGCGGTCGTTGAGCACGCGGGACACGGTGCTCACGCTTATATTACAGGCTTTCGCAATGTCTTTAATAGTCACAATTCAGCAAAGCTCCACCCAAAGTTACTTTTTTCGCCCGGAAAACGTTACCGGGAACGTTCCCGGCGCTCTATATTTTGATATTAGCAAGCTTGAGCCGCAAAGTCAACAGCCTTTCGGCCGCCCGCGCGCAAGTTTGGAGCAATGCCCAATTTTCCGTTTTTTATTTGGCGATTATGACAAGAGGCGCGGCTTCAATACGGGCGCTGTCCCAACTGTTGATAAACGCAAAAAAACCTGTCAGGGGAGCCGGCGACGGCTTCCCTGACAGGCGTCAGATTTTGCTTTTACGCGAACCAGACCTGGGTGCAAAAGAGCAGAAAGATAAAGTACACCGCGGCGAAGACGCCGCCCACGAGCAGCGCGGCCTTCAAAACCCCGCCGGTAAAATACCGGGCCTGCTCGCGGCTCATGCTCTCCTTCTCTCCGCCGCCGTCGGCGGAGGGGGATTTCTCGACATACCAGGGCATACCCTCGACGTTCATTTTGGCGATGACCCGCCCGTCGTCCTCATCCGGGGACGCGGGCTTTTCCTCTGCCTCAGCCATTGCTGCTCTCCGGCGCGGCCTCGCCGTCGTATAGATGGCAGGCGCACCAGTGGCCGCTCTCGAGCTCGCGCCACTCGGGCGTCTCGCGCTTGCAGACGTCCATGCACTGCTCGCAGCGGGTGTGGAACTTGCAGCCCTGCGGGGGATTGGCCGGGGAGGGGAGAGAGCCCTTGAGGATGATGCGGTTCATCCTGGCGTCCGGGTCGGGCACGGGGATGGCCGAGAACAGCGCCTTCGTATACGGGTGCAGCGGGCGGGAGAAGATCTTATCCGTGTCCGCGTACTCCACCATGGAGCCGAGATACATGACGCCGACCGTGTCGGAGATGTGCTCGACGACGGACAGGTCGTGCGAGATGAAGAGATAGGTGAAGCCGAAGTCGCGCTGCAGCTGCTTTAAAAGGTTGATTATCTGCGCCTGAATGGAGACGTCCAGCGCGGAGACCGGCTCGTCGCAGACGATGAAATCAGGGTTCAGGGCGAGGGCGCGCGCGATACAGATGCGCTGGCGCTGCCCGCCGGAGAACTCGTGCGGATAGCGGTCCTTGTGGTATTCCTGCAGGCCGCAGGCGCGCATGACGCGGGAGATATAGTCGTCGTACTCCTCCGGCGGGACGATGTTGTGCTCGCGCACGGCCTCGCCGATTATCTCGCCCACGGGTATGCGCGGGGAGAGGCTGGAGTAGGGGTCCTGAAAGATGATCTGCATCCGCGGGCGCATGAGGCGCAGCTCCTCCCGCGAGAGGGAGAAGATGTCCTTCCCGTCGAACAGGACCTCGCCGGAGGTCTTGTCCATGAGGCGGAGCATGGTGCGCCCGGCGGTGGATTTGCCGCAGCCGGACTCGCCCACGAGACCCATGGTCTGCCCGCGCTTTATGCTGAAGGACACGCCGTCCACGGCGCGGACGTTGCCGATGGTGCGCTTGAGAAAGCTGGACTTTATCGGGAACCATTTGACGAGCTTTCTGACCTCGATGAGATTGTCGGGGTTCTTCCCGACGGCTTGGATTTTCTCTTCCATATCACAGCTCCTCCAGGTTCACGCCTTTCGGCGCGCCGACGATCTCGCCCTGCTCCTCCATGCGCCAGCAGGACACGATGTGCGTGTCGCTGATGCGTATCTCGGGCGGGTACACGCCGTGGCATTTTTCCACGCACAGCTCGCAGCGGTCGCGGAAATAGCAGTAATCCGGCATGTTGACGGGGTTGGGCACGCTGCCGGGAATGTTGTACAGCGTGTCCACCTTTTTGCCGACGACCGGCTTGGATTTCATCAGCCCTATGGTGTAGGGGTGGCAGGGGTGGTGGAAGACCTCCTCGGTGGTGCCCTTTTCGACCACGCGGCCGCAGTACATGACGACGACGTAGTCGGCCATGTTGGCGATGACGCCGAGGTCGTGGGTGATGAGCATGATGGAGCTGTTGACCTTGTCCTTGAGCTCCTTGAGCAGGTCGAGTATCTGCGCCTGGATGGTGACGTCCAGCGCGGTGGTCGGCTCGTCGGCGATGATGAGCTCGGGCGAGCAGGCGAGCGCCATGGCTATCATGACGCGCTGCCGCATACCGCCGGAGAGCTCGTGCGGGTACATCTTATAGACGCCCTCGGCGTTGGCGATGCCGACGAGGCTTATCATCTCCAGCGATCTGGCCTTCACCGCCTCCTTCGACATCTCGGGGTTATGCAGGGCGATGACCTCGTCCACCTGGTCGCCGCAGCGGAACACCGGGTTGAGGCTGGTCATGGGCTCCTGGAAGATCATCGAGACATGGTTGCCGCGGATCTTCATCATCTCCTCGGTGGGGGTGTTGACGATGTTGTAGGCCTTGCCGCCGCCCATGTTGAAGCGTATCTCGCCGCCCACGGTCTGCCCCTGCGGGCGCTGGAGCAGCTGCATCAGCGACAGGCTCGTGACGCTCTTGCCGCAGCCGGATTCGCCCACTATGCCGACGGTGGAATGCCGCGGCACGTCGAAGGTGACGCCGTCCACGGCCTTGACCGTGCCGACGTCGGTGAAGAAATAGGTGCAGACGTTGTCGAACTCCACGACATTGCCCGGGTCGCGCATGACGGCGCTGTATTTCGCCGGGTCCGCGCCCTTGCGCTCGCGCTCCTTGTCGAGCCGCCGCGTGAGAGCGCGGTTGAAGCGGCTGATCTTTTTCGACTCCGAGCGGGAGATATACGAGGTGTTTTTCCTTTTAGCCATTTCTCACCTCTCCTTACTGCTTCATCTTCGGGTCGAAGGCGTCTCTCAGGCCGTCTCCCACGAAGTTGAAGGCTATGACCGTCAGGCAGATGAGAAAGCCGACGGGTATCCAGATATAGGTGTATTTGATCATCGACTCGGAGGAGCTGGTGACGGAGTTTATCATCGTGCCCCAGGTGGCGAGCGGGTGCTTGACGCCGAGGCCGAGGAAGGACAGCGTGGACTCCGTGATGATGACCGAGCCGAGACCCATGGTGGCGCTGACGATGAGCTGCGGCATGACGTTCGGCACCAGATGGCGGAATATGCGCCGCCTTGCCTTCATGCCGGTGGCCTCCTCGGCGACCATGAACTCCTGCTCGCGCAGCGAGAGTATCTGCCCGCGCACAAGGCGCGCCACGCCCGCCCAGCCGAGGATGCCCAGCACCGCCATCATCCACACGAGGCGCATGTACGCCGACAGCTTGAGCGAGTCGAAGAAGGCGCCGAGAATGATGAGTATGGGCATGGAGGGGATGCAGTAGAAGATATCCACAAGGCGCATGATGAGCGTATCTACCCAGCCGCCGAAGAAGCCGGCGAGGCCGCCCATGATTATGCCGAGTATCATCTCCAGAATGATGACCACGAAGCCGACCATCAGGGACACGCGGCCGCCGTACATCATACGCGCCAGAATGTCCATGCCGTCTCCGTCGGTGCCGAACCAGTGCTCGCCGGAGGGGGCGGCGTAGATGTCGATGAGATAGGTCACCTGCGGGCAGGTGAGCACATATTCGGCGCCCTTGCGCCTGGCGGTGAACTCGGTGTCTTCATAGACCGGGTTGCCGTCCGCGTCGTATACGGGGCTGGCCGTCTCGTCGAGCTTCTCTATGGAGGCCGTAAAGGTCTGCACGGTCACGCCTTTTTCGGCCATGCCCTCTATCACGTCCTGCACCTGCTCCTTGAAGTCCACCGACAGGGTGTCCTGTCCGGAATAGCGGCGCACGACGAAGGTGCCGAGGTAGGCGACGTCCTTGCCCGCGGCGTCGGTTATTTTATAGCCGTCCGCCTCTTTGGCGACGGTGTAGGAGACCCCGTCCGCGCTGAAGCGGCCGTCGCCGTATACGGCCATAAGCGCCGCGCTCTTGAAAGCGTCGCTCATCGCCGTGCCGGGCTCGTAGGAATTGAAGACGAGGGAGGAGGCGACCATGGCGGTGACCCGCTCTCCCGAGGCGCAGACGGAGACGCTGCCCGTGCCGCTGTCGTACAGGCGGTAGGTCACGCCGTCGTAGTCAAAGCTGCCCGAATCCGCGGCGCTCGCCGCGGCGGTAAAGCCGTCGCCCAGAGCCTCGCCGGTCCACTCGAAGGAGGGGGTGCTCTGCATGACGTTATACTTGTTCTTTTTGCCGGCGGCGCTCAGCTGATATTCGGCGCCGTCGAAGGTGAAGCTGCTCTGCCCGCCCTTGGCCGCCGCGGAGAGCGCGGCCATAAAGTCGTCGCCCAGCCCGTCCACGGCCTTGTCGAACTTGCCGAGCAGCGCGTCGTAGACGCCGAGCGCGGCGCCCTCCCTGTAGACGGCGACCTCGTCCATGACGTTCGCCGCGATGGCGTATACGTTCTCGCCAAGCTCGGTTATCACGTACTCCGCCCCGGCGGAATCCTTGACGATCATCTCGCTCTGTCCGCCGGACTTCATCTCGCCTATATAGCCGTTGAGCCGGTTTTTGACGGAGTAGTGCAGGTCGAGCCCCTCCCCGACGGGATAGGTGACAAGCTCGCTGCGCTCGGTGGCGCTCGCGTAGTCCACGGTGAGATAGTCGTACTTATAGAAGAGCTGGGTCTGCGAATAGGGGTAGAACAGCGGCGCGACGAAGGCGAAGATAAACATGAATATCAGTATCCCAAGGCCGACCATGGCGAGCTTGTTGCGGAAAAAGCGCTTTGAGACGAGCCTTCCGGGCGAGAGAACCTTCACGCGCTGCGTGTCGTCGAGCGCGAGAACGCGCTCCTCGCCGTCCTGCACCTCTGTGAGCAGGCGCTCGCGTTCGTCCTCTTCTCTGCGCTTGAGAGCCTCGTTGAGGCTGTTTCTTCTGTTTTCGGTCATTTTTCTCCTCCTCCCATCAATGCACTCTGACGCGCGGATCGACGACGGCATACAGAATGTCGGCGATCAGGTTGCCGAGCAGGGTGAGTATGGAGATAAACGCGAGATAGAACATGGTGAAGGGTATGTCGCCGTTTATCATCGACCAGTAGGAGGCGTAGCCTATGCCGCGCACGGAGAACAGCGTCTCCGTGATGAGGGCGCCCGCGAAGAGGCCGGGCAGCGAGCCGCCGAGGATGGTGACCAGCGGGATGAGGGTGTTGCGGAAGGCGTGATGGTTGATGACGCGCTTCTCGGGCAGACCCTTGGCTCTGGCCGTGCGGATATAGTCGGAGTTGAGCACCTCGAGCATGTTCGTGCGGGTGTAGCGCATCAGCGGGCCGATGCTGATGATTATCAGCGTCAGCGCGGGGAGCACGAAGTGCTTGCATACGTCGAAAAACTGCCCGGCCTCGCTGAGCAGATGGTAGTTGCGGCTCTGCATTCCGCCGATATCGAACCATTGCAGCTTCACCGCGAAGAGAAGCTTGAGCAGCGTGGCCGTAAAGAAGGTCGGCATGGACATGCCGACGAGCGCGATGACTGTGACGGTGTAGTCCGAGGCGCTGTACTGCTTTCTCGCCGCGAGCACGCCGAGGGGTATCGCGATGATTATTTCAAAAAGCATCGTCACAAGGCCGAGCGCGAAGCTGTACCAGATGACGTCGTTGAATTTCTCAAGCACGGGGACGGTCCAGTACCAGCTGTCTCCGAAATCGCCCCGGACGGCCGAGCCGAGCCAGTGGAAATATCCGCCCACGAGGCCGCGGTCAAAGCCGTACTGAACGTTCAGCTCCGTCAGCCACTGCGCCGCGCTCTTAAGACTGCCGGGCTTCGTGGCAAGCTCGCGGGCCATAGACTCCACATAGCTCGTCGGCAGGGAGAACATCAGCGCGTAGACGATGAACATTACAAAGAAAAGAATGAGGATACTAAGCAAAATCCGTTTTACAAGGAATTCGCCCATTTACTTATCACCACCAATAGTTATTATGGCAGATCAGCATTCCCCGCCGGCGCGCGCCCCGGACACGGGCCGTGCGCCCGCGGGGAATGCTGATCTGGTCAGATCGACCCGCCCGCTGGAGGGCAGGTCGGTCTCGCTCCGGACGCGCGGAGCGCGCCCGGAGCGGTATTTAATTGTTGTAAGGCTCCGTTCATCTCGATGAGCTCGATTTCGTTCATACAGCCCCCGAAGGGGGTGATGTCCGGGGTGGCGGTG
>JAYFNM010000111.1:0-19568 GCA_034933465.1 Oscillospiraceae bacterium
TACGGGCTCCGGCTCAATAGCCCGCTAAATTCGAAAACTGCCGCCGCGGAACTTTTTCTTTTTCCACGATTGGGTCATATCTATTTACACCGCAGATTGTAAAGCACTGTTAAAATTGGCGTTTGCTTGCCATTTTCGGCCGTTTAGTGTATAATATTCTATCACGCATATTCTTACAGGGAGATGAGTTTATGGATGACAATGTCCGGAAGCTTGGAAAATGGATAGCTGAAAGCGATAACGTCGTCTTTTTCGGCGGCGCGGGCGTGAGCACCGAGAGCGGCATCCCCGATTTCAGGAGCGTTGACGGCCTGTATAACCAGCAGTGGAGGTATCCGCCGGAGACCATACTCAGCCACAGCTTTTTTACGGAAAACCCCGAGGAATACTACAGGTTCCACAGAGCGAAGCTCGTTGTGGACGGCGTGAATCCGAACCGGGCGCATCTGCGCCTGGCGGAGCTGGAGCGCGAGGGCAAGCTCAAGGCCGTGATAACGCAGAATATCGACGGCCTTCATCAGGTCGCCGGGAGCGTGAACGTGCTCGAGCTGCATGGCAGCATCCTGCGCGCGTACTGCTTGCGCTGCCATAAGCCCTATCCGGCGGAGCAGATGAACCGTGGCGAGGGCGTGCCCCGCTGTAGCTGCGGCGGCGTCATCAGGCCGGACATAGTGCTGTACGAGGAGCCGCTGGACGACGATATCGTCGCGCGCGCCGTCAGATACATACGAAACGCCGAGGTCCTGATAATCGGCGGCACCTCCCTGAACGTGTACCCCGCGGCGGGGCTGATAAACTACTACAAGGGCGACAAGCTCGCGCTGGTTAATCTCAGCGCGACGCCTTACGACAGCTTTGCCGACCTTGTCATCCATGAAAAGATCGGCGAGGTGTTCAGCCGGATATGAGAGAGATAAACGTCCTTGGCGTCAGCTTCCTGAACGAAAGTATCCAAGAGGCCGTGGAGCACGGAATGGTCGCGATGGAGGAGCATAAGTGCGCCTATGCTGTCGCGCCCGATTCCGAGATGCTGCTTGAGGCGAAAAAGAACCGCCGGCTGATGGCGGCCATAGATAAGGCCGCGCTCGTCCTGCCGGAGGGCAACGGGATAATCTGCGCCTCGCATATTCTCGGCATGCCCATAGAGCACCGTATCTGCGCCATTGATTTCGCCTCCGCGCTGATGGCGAGGATGAGCGAAAAGGGGATGAGCGTCTTCATTCTCGGCACGGACACGGACATAGTGGAGCCGGCCGCGGAAAACATCCGCGCCCGCTATCCCGGACTGAGAATAGTCGGCAGCGACGATGGATACTATACTATGGACAGCGATATAATCGACGCCGTCAACGAGGCCAAGCCCGATCTCCTGCTCGTGGCCTACGGTATGCCGAAGCAGGAGATATGGATGTACAGAAACCGCGACGCGCTCGACGCCGGCTTGATGCTCGGCTTCGAGGGCGGATTGAAAATGCTCGCCGGGGTCACAAAACGCGCGCCCAAGCGCTGGCGCGACTCGGGCTTCGAGTGGCTGTACAGGCTCGTGAAGGAGCCGTGGCGGCTCGTGCGGATGCTCCGGCAGTCGCAGGTCGTCTTTACCGCGCTCTGGCGCAGAGCCTTTGGAAATTGACATGCCGTGTTGCCGCGGCGGGACGGAGAGACAGATGGCAAAGGGAAAGCTTATCGTTCTTGAGGGCATAGACGGAAGCGGGAAATCGTCGCAGTATAAACGCCTGTGCGAGAGAATGGAAAACGACGCGATCGCCTATAATCACATTGTGTTTCCAAGATACAACAAGGAGAGCAGCGCGCTCATACGCATGTATCTGGCAGGGGACTTCGGCGCGCACCCGGACGACGTCAACCCCTACGCCGCGTCCACCTTTTACGCGGTGGACCGCTTCGCGGCCTACAGGACCGAATGGGGGAAAATCTATGAAAACGGCGGGCTTATCCTTTCCGACAGGTATACGACCTCCAATGCCGTCCATCAGGGCTCGAAGCTGTCCGATGCGGAGCTGCCCGCTTTCTTCGCGTGGCTGTCGGACTTTGAGTATGTTAAAATGGGGCTTCCCAAGCCCGACCTTGTGCTCTATCTCGACGTCGATATTCCGACCTCGCTCGCGCGTATGCGGCGCAGGCAGGACAAAAACAACACCAGCGCCGATATCCACGAGAAGGATACGGCCTATCTCAGGCGCTGCCTGCACACCGCGGATATGGCCGCCGACTTCTACGGCTGGACGCGCATCCCCTTTCGGACGGACGGCGCCGAGCGCGAGGTGGACGAAAAGAACGCGGAGATATACGGCATCATCAAGAGCTATCTGGGTTGAGACATAAAAAAGGGGCTCCTTTCGAAGCCCCCCGGATATCAGCAGCAGCCGCAGTTGTTGTTGCAGCCGCAGTTGTTGTCGCAGCCGTTCCCGCAGCCGCAGCCGCTGCCCCAGCCGTTCCCGCAGCCGCAGAAGAGAATGATGATGAGGATAATGATCCAGAGGCTGCCGTTGCAATTATTACAGAACATATTGATCCCTTTCTCCGCGCTTTAAAATTGAGTGACTGCCGGCCTGCGCGGAGGACGGCAGGAAAATGTCCTTGGCTATGTGTATTGGCGCCGGCGGCTTTTGCGCCGCTCGTGCCATAATATGCTGTGCCGCCCGCCGCTGCCACAGAAAGATACCATGCCTGAACCGAAAAAAAGGCTCCGGCTTTACCGCTGCCGGCGCGGCGATTTTTAAACATAAAGTCAGACGAACAAGCAGGGATTTTTTATTCCAAGGAGGCCGCACATGCCCGGAGATATCGATAAAATAAACGAAATATTCCGCATAAACGACGAGATCAAGGACGATACAGGAGACGGCGTTTTCGGTGACAGCTCCGTAGACGCTGCCGAGCTCGAGGATGAGGTGATACGGACCGACCCTGTCCCGCACACGGCGCAGGCCGAAAAAAACGCCGAGAGGGAGAGAAGCGCGAAAATGAAGGCTGTGAAGCAGGCTCCGCCCGCAAAGACCGCGCCCGCCGCGCGCAAGGCCGCCGCAAAGGAGTCCGAGCGGGATTATCACCCCGTGCGGCAGAACCATGAGTACAAGACAGGCTGCCTCGGCGGGATAATGTACTTCGTCTTTATTATATGTATAAGCGTCGTTTTTGCCTGCCTGGCCTGGATGGCTGCAAGCGACATGCTCGCGCTCAATAAGGCGGATTTTACGGCGAAGGTCACGCTGCCCGCCGAAATCTTCAGCTCCGAGACCGTTGACACCTATGATGAGGACGGCAACAAGACGGGCACCAAGCGCGTCACCTCGGCCGATATCCCCTATGTCGCGAACGCGCTAAAGGAGGCCGGGCTCATAGAGTACAAGTGGCTTTTTGAGACCTACTGCAAGATATCTCACGCGGAGCGAAAGGTAAGCCCGGGCGAGTATGAGCTGGACTCCAGCTACGATTACCGCGCCCTTGTGCAGAATATGCGCGCGGGCTCGTCCTCGGCGCTGACGGTGGACGTCACTATCCCGGAGGGCTTCACAATGCAGCAGATATTCAAGCGCCTTGAGGAAAACGGAGTTTGCAGCTACGACGAGCTTATGGATGCTGCGGCGAACTATAACTTCAATTACAGCTTCCTCGAGGGCATCGAGACAGGCGACGCCTCCCGGCTCGAGGGCTTCCTCTTCCCGGACACCTACCAGTTCTATGTGGGAATGCAGGCCTCGAGCGCGATAGACAAGTTCCTCAAGACCTTCTACAACAAGATGGACGCGGAGCTGCTCTCTCAGGCGCAGACCATGGGGCTCAGCATGAAGCAGGTCGTCACGATAGCCTCCATGATCGAGAAGGAGGCCGCCAACGACAATGAGCGCGTCCGCATCGCCTCCGTCATCTATAACCGCCTCAATTCCGGCATGGCGCTCGGCATCGACGCGACCATACTGTATATACACCAGGACAACGAGGGCGCGCCGACGGCGGAAATGCTCGCCGAGGACAGCCCGTACAACACCAGGCTCTATGCCGGCCTTACGCCGACACCGATATGCAGCCCGGGCATCGAGTCGATAAAGGCCGCGCTGTATCCCGAGACCACGGACTACTACTATTACGCGCTGGATACCGCGACCGGCGAGCATCAGTTCTTCACCAACGAGACGGAGCATCAGAACTTCGTCGCGACGCAGGATTATGGCTGATAAATACGAGCTGCTCTCGCCCGCCGGAGACATGGAGCGCCTGACAATGGCGCTCCGCTACGGCGCCGACGCCGTATACCTTGCGGGACGGCGCTTCGGAATGCGCTCGGCGGCGGTGAACTTCGGCGACGAGGAGTTGCGGCGCGCCGTCGCGCTTGCCCACGGGCAGGGCGCGAGGGTCTATGCGGCCTGCAACACGCTGCCGAGAGAGGACGAGCTTGAGGAGCTGCCGGGATATCTGGAGTTCCTGCAGGACGCCGGGGTCGACGCGCTGATCATCGCGGACATAGGCGTGCTTGAGCTCGCGAAGCGCTATGCCCCCGGGCTCGCGCGGCACGTGAGTACTCAGTTCGGCGTGATAAACAGCGCCGCGGCGAACGCGCTGTATGCGCTCGGCGCGGACACGGTCGTCCTCGCGCGGGAGACGCCGCTCGCCGACATCCGGAAGATACGCGCCAATACGCCGCGCGAGCTTCGGCTCGAGGCCTTCGTGCACGGGGCGATGTGCGTGTCCTTCTCCGGGCGCTGCCTCCTCTCAAACTATCTCACCGGGCGCGACGCGAACCGCGGCCAGTGCGCCCAGCCCTGCCGCTGGAAATACCATCTGGTCGAGGAGAAAAGGCCGGGGGAATACTTCGAGATAAGCGAGGACGGCGGCACACACATCATGAACTCCCGCGACCTGCGCATGATAGAGCATATAGGCGAGCTGATGGACGCCGGGATAAGCAGCTTTAAGATAGAGGGGCGGATGAAATCGGCCTACTACGCGGCGGTCGTGACCAACGCCTACCGCCACGCCATAGACGCGGCCGAAAAGGGTCTGCCGCTCGACGCGGTCTGGGTGGAGGAGACCGAAAAGGTCAGCCACCGGCCGTACAGCACCGGCTTTTATTACGGCGAGCCGGGGCAGTATTACGCGGACGCGAGCTATTTTTCCGAGGCGGACGTGGCCGCCGTCGTCGTCAGCTGCGACGCGGAGGGGAACGCCCTTTTGACGCAGCGCAACAAGTTTCGACGCGGCGACGCGCTTGAGCTGCTGCCGGCGGATGGAAAGCCCATAGCCTTCACTGCCGGGCGGATAGACGACGCCGAGGGCAACGAGATAGAGGACACCCGCCACGCCATGATGGAGCTGCGCATGAAGCTCCCGGTCTTCGCGCCGGAGAACAGCATTGTCAGAAAATGCAGACAGAGCGCGGCTTTTGCTTGACAAAAAACGCGATTATGATAAAATGTCCAACAGAATAATGCTTTGGCGATGACGAAAAGAACCATAAAAGGGCGTTTCAGAGAGGGGCCGGCCGGTGCGAGACCCTATGCCTGCTTTTGGCGGCCGCTTCCGAGCCTCCCCGGGATGACCGGGGCGTCTGCCCTCGTTACGGGCGCTTGAGACGCCGCTCTGCGGCAATCAGGGTGGTACCGCGAATCGACCTTCGCCCCTGTCCGGGGCGGAGGTATATTTTTTTCTGTTTTACATGCGAAAGGGAGGAGCAATAATGCAGTGTCTAAGATGCGGCGAGGAAATGAAGCATCTGTCCGACGAGGAGATACAGCTCGGCCGGCACAGTCTGATATTCGGCGATCTGTCCAATCTCCTGTCCGGCTCTCTGCCCGTCAGGGTCTATGTCTGCTCTAAGTGCAAAAAACTTGAATTTTTCTATTCGGAGTAATAGAACGGAGGAAGCAAAATGAAAAAATACGGTCTGAACGAACTGCGCGAGATGTTTCTCAGCTTTTTTGAGTCGAAGGGGCATCTCCGCCTGCCGAGCTTTTCCCTCATCCCGCAAAACGACGCGAGCCTGCTGCTCATAAACTCCGGCATGGCGCCGATGAAGCCCTTCTTCAAGGGCGAGCTCGAGCCGCCCTGCCACAGGGTCTGCACCTGCCAGAAGTGCATACGCACCGGCGATATCGAGAACATCGGCAAGACCTCGCGCCACGGGACATATTTCGAGATGCTCGGCAACTTCTCCTTCGGCGACTATTTTAAGCACGAGGCCATAGCCTGGAGCTGGGAATTCCTGACCTCCCCGGACTGGGTGGGTCTTGACCCGGAGCGCCTGTATCCCTCCGTATATCTGGACGACGACGAGGCCTTCGATATCTGGAACAAGGAGATCGGCATCGCGCCGGAGCGCATTTTCCGCTTCGGCAAGGAGGATAATTTCTGGGAGCACGGCGCCGGCCCCTGCGGCCCCTGCTCGGAGATATACTACGACCGCGGCGAGAAATACGGCTGCGGCAAGCCGGGCTGCACAGTCGGCTGCGAGTGCGACAGGTATATTGAGGTCTGGAACAACGTCTTTTCTCAGTTCGACAACGACGGAGAGGGTCATTATACCGAGCTCAAGCAGAAAAACATCGACACCGGCATGGGGCTTGAGCGGCTTGCGGTCGTGTGCCAGGAGGCAGACTCGCTCTTCGATGTGGACACGGTGATGAGCATCACCCGCAAGGTGAGCGAGGTCACCGGCGCGTACTACGGCCGGAGCCACAAAATGGACGTGTCCCTGCGCGTCATAACCGACCACATAAGAAGCGCCGCCTTCATGATCTGCGACGGCGTCCTCCCCTCGAACGAGGGGCGCGGGTACGTCCTGCGCAGGCTGCTGCGCCGCGCCGCGCGCCACGGAAAGCTCCTCGGCGTAAACGAGCCGTTCCTGTTCACGGTCATAGACACCGTTATCCGCGAAAACGAGTGCCAGTATCCGGAGCTGCGCGAGAAGGAGGCCTATATCACCAAGGTCGTCAGGACCGAGGAGGAGAACTTCGCCCGGACCATCGACGCGGGCATGAAGATATTTGCGGAGCTGCTTGCCGCGCACAAGGAGCAGGGCGAGACCACCTTCTCCGGCGCGGACGCCTTTAAGCTGTACGACACCTACGGCTTCCCCATAGACCTCACCATCGAAATGTGCGCCGACGAGGGCATGGCCGTGGACGAGGGCGAGTTTAAAAAGCTCATGGAGGAGCAGCGCGTCCGCGCGAGAAAGGCCAGAGAGGCGCTGGGCGATCTGGGCTGGGCGGGAATAGACTTCGGCAAGGATATGCCGGAGACGCAGTTCGTCGGCTACGACAGAGACAGCACAGACGCGAAGATACTCGCCATCGTGGTAGACGGCGAGCTGAGAGACGAGATAAGCGCCGGAGCCGAGGCCATAATCGTGCTCGATAAGACCGTGATGTACGCCGAGATGGGCGGCCAGGTGGCCGATCACGGCAGCATAACAAAGCCGGGCGCGCAGTTCGACGCGGACAATGTTCAGAGGAACAAGGGCGGAAAATACATGCACTACGGCAAGCTCAAGAGCGGCCGCCTCGCCGTCGGGGACAGCGTGGTCTCCGCGTTCTGCCCGACGCGCCGCGCCGCCGTCCGCCGCGCCCACAGCGCGACGCACCTCTTGCAGAAGGCGCTGCGCGAGGTGCTGGGGGAGCATGTGCATCAGGCGGGCTCCCTCGTCGAGCCGGATTTCCTGCGCTTTGACTTCACGCATTTCTCCTCCGTCACCCCGGAGCAGCTCCGGCAGGTCGAGGATATGGTAAACGCCGCGATACTCGCGGGCTACGCGATAAAGGTCAGGGAGATGCCGGTCGCCGAGGCGAAAAACAGCGGAGCCACGGCGCTGTTCGGCGAGAAGTACGGCGATATCGTGCGCGTCGTCAGCATGGGCGACTACAGCGTCGAGCTCTGCGGCGGCACGCATCTTGACAACACGGCCAAGGTCGGCTCCTTCCACATCCTGTCCGAGGGCTCCGTCGCCTCCGGCGTGCGCCGTATCGAGGCCACGACGGGTCTGAAGACGATAGAGCGCCTGCGCGAGAGCATAGGCGAGATAAACTGCCTCACGGCCATGTTCAAGGTGAACTGCGGCGATCTCGCCGGGAGGATAGAGCAGCAGACGGCCGAGCTGAGAGAGGCCAGACGCCTGATAGAGCAGTACAGGGACAAGGAGTCCTCCTGCGGGGCGGACGACCTGCTCAAGGCAGGAAAGGACGTCGGCGGGCTGCGCGTCGTCGCGGCCAAGGTCGGCTGTGACGACGCCAACGGCCTGCGTAAGCTCGGCGACATGCTGCGCGACAAGGACGCGGGAATAGTCGCCCTCCTTGCCGCCGTGAACGACGGGAAGATCACCTTCCAGTGCGTCTGCGGCAGAGACGCCGTGGCAAAAGGCGTTCGAGCCGGGGATATAGTCAGGAACGTGACCGCCATCGTCGGCGGAAAGGGCGGCGGCAAGCCGGATTCCGCCATGGGCGGAGGCAGCGACCTGTCCAAGCTCGGCTCGGCGCTCGCGGCGGTGGAAGAGCTCGTCACGGATAAAATCTGAGGGGGAGAAAAAATGCTTGATAAGGATTGTCTGTTTTGCAGGATTATTTCGGGCGAGATCCCGAGCACAAAGGTCTATGAGGACGAGCATGTCTATGCCTTCCGTGATATCAATCCCCAGGCGCCGGTACACATTATCGTCGTCCCCAAAGAGCATATCTGCTGCGCGGAGGCCATCGACGGGGATAACTCCGTCTGGGTTGCCAGATGCTTTGAGGCGATAGCGAGGATAGCGCGCGCCGAGGGTCTGGACAAGGGCTTCCGCGTGGTCAACAACTGCGGCGAGGACGGCGGACAGACCGTCATGCACCTGCATTTTCACATTATCGGCGGCATGAAGCTGTCCGACAAGATCGTCTGAGCACAATATTTTGCGCCCCGCGGCAACGCGGGGCGCGTTTCGGTGGGTGAGGCCGTTTGCGCGCTCTTGCGACAGCATCCTTCTCCTTTGCCGCCGCGATCTTCGCGGCAGAATATATATTGCCTTTAGGGTGGCTTCCGGTGTGCGCCGTCGTTTTCGCGGCGCTCGGGGCGACCCTGCTCGTCATGAGAAGAAGGTGGCTGCGAGGCTTCATTATCGCGCTGATCGCCTTCGGCGTCGGCCTGGGCGCGTTCGCCCTCCACTATCCGCGCACGGTGCAGCGCGCGAGAGCGCTCGACGGGCAGACGCTGGAGCTCAGGGCGGAGCTGCTCGACTATCCGCGAGAGAGCGAGGACTATTGCAGCGCGCGGATACTCATCACCGGCGACGGCCTGCCGCGCCTTCAGGCGCGGCTTTACGGCGGGGCGGGCAGCCTTGCGGGGCTTGTCCCGGGGCAGACGCTGAGCTTTACCGGCAAGCTCTCCGCGGCGGACATGAGATACGGGGAGAGCTACGACTACTATAACTCCTGCGACGTCTATTTTACCGTGAACGCAAAGTCCGCCGTGTCGGCGGCCGGGGAGGGCGGCGAAGCGCTGTTTTTCCCGCAGAGGCTCGCGCGGGGCATAAAAAGCACGGTGGAGCGCATCTTCCCGCCGGACGTCGCGGCGTTTATGCAGGCGCTGCTGGCCGGAGACAAGAGCGCCATGTATGAGGACAACGCCTTGCAGCTCGCCTTCAGCCGCTCGGGCTTTATGCATGTCGTCGCGGTGTCGGGAATGCACATCGCGTTTCTTGTGGGCATGCTCCAGCTCATATTCGGCGCGACGCGGCGGAGCGCCCTGCTGTGCATCGCGCTCGCGTGGCTCTTCGCCGCCGCGACCGGCGGCAGCCCGTCGGCCGTGCGAGCCGCGATAATGCAGAGCTTCCTGCTGCTCGCGCCGGTCTTCCGGCGGGAGAACGACCCCATAACCTCGCTCTCGGCGGCGCTTGCGCTGATTCTGCTCGCCAACCCCTATGCGGCCGCGAGCGTCAGTCTCCAGCTCTCCTTTGCCGCAATGGCCGGAATACTCTGCTTTTCGGAGAAGATAAACGCCGCGCTCATTGCCCTTGCGCCGGAGGGGCGGGCAAAAAAGCTGCTCGAAAAGCCCGTTGCAGTGATAGCGAGCTCCCTGAGCGTGATGATACTGACCGTGCCGCTCATGGCCGTTCATTTCGGCTACGTTCCGCTGCTGTCGCCGCTGACGAATGCGCTCGGCCTCTGGGCGGTCTCGCTGTGCTTTTGCGGCGGCTGCGCTGCCTGTGCGCTCGGCGCGCTGTTCCCGCCTCTGGGCGTCGCCGCGGCATGGCTCGTGGCCTGGCCTGCGCGATATGTGTTTCTCATCACGCGGCTCGTGTCGGGCATCCCGTTCTCGGCCGTTACAGTCCGGAGCGGCTATATAAAATGGTGGCTTATTCTCACATATCTGCTCTTTTTCGTCGCGGCTCTATGCCGAGCGAAGGCATGGAAAAAGCTCGCCCTGCCGGCGGCGCTCTCCGCGGCGGCGCTTTTTGCGGCAATGACCGCCGCGCGGATAGAATACAGCGCCTGCGCGGGCGTGATGACCGCGCTCGACGTCGGTCAGGGGCAGTGTGTCTGCGTGTTCTCGGGCGACAAAACGCTGATGGTGGACTGCGGCGGCAGCTTCACCGGGGACGACGCCGGCGAGACGGCCGGAGCCTACCTCGGCTGCTGCGGCAGAGGGGGCGTTGACCTGCTGCTGTTGACGCATCTGCACGCCGACCACGCAAACGGCGTCACAACTCTGCTCGAAACGACGCGGGTCGGGCGGATCATCCTCCCGGCCGCGCCGAACGACGAGGACGGGACGCTGGCCGCTATTCTCGAAAGCGCGGCGAGACACGGGGTCGAGGTGTCGTATCTCACGGGGGACGCCGCCTTCGCGCTCGGCGGGATAGAGCTGCGCCTCTTCGCGCCGGGCGAGGCAGGCGACGAGAATGAGCGCTGCATCATGGCGCTGGTCTCGATAGGCTCCTATGATATGCTGATAACCGGCGACGCGTCGAAAAGCGCGGAAAAGGAGCTTATCGCGGCGCACGATATCGGAGGCGCGGAGCTGCTGATAGCGGGTCACCACGGCTCGCGCCGCTCCTGCTGCGGGGAGCTGCTCTCCGGCCTCGGCGCGGACACGGCGATAATCAGCGTCGGCTATAATACCTACGACCTGCCCACCAACGAAACACTTGAACGGCTGGCCGCCTACGGGTATAATATATACAGAACAGACCTCAACGGGACGGTAGAGATCAGGATTGGACGTGACTATGGCTAAAAAAGGCGCACGGGATGAAGAAAAACTGAATTATCAGGCCGCCGTGCGCGACCTGAGGGATAAGGGTCCGGCAAGGCTGTATCTGCTGTGGGGGCCGGAGGACTATCTGCGCGAGACCTATCTCGGGGAGCTGAAGAAGCTCTGCCTGCCGGAGGGGGAGGACGGCTTCAGCTATAAGCGCCTCGACGGGCCGGAGCTCGACCTCAACGAGCTGCGCCGCGCGATAGACGCCATACCCTTTATGACCGAGCGCAGCTTTGTGGAGATACGCGGCGCCGACCTGAACAAGCTCAAGGAGGGCGAAAAATACCTCTCTGTGCTCGCGGATATCCCGGATTACTGCACGGTGGCCTTCGTGCAGAGCGCGGAGTATGAGCCGGACGGAAGGCTCAAGCTCGTAAAGAGCCTCCGGGGGATGGCGGGTGAGCTCAAATTCACCCAGCAGTCGCAGGGAATGCTCATATCCTGGATTATACGGCGCTTTGCGGCGGCCGGGAAGGGGATAGAGCTCGAGGCCGCGCAGAGGCTGATCTTTATCAGCGGCGACCTCATGAACCGGCTCATCCCGGAGATTGAAAAGGCCGCGGCCTACGCCCGGGGCGACAAGGTCACGGTGGCGGACGTGGAGGCTGTGGCAAACCATATCCCCGAGGCCGTCATCTTCGACATGACCGAGCTTATTTCCCAGAAAAAGTACAACACCGCCGCCTCGGTTCTGGCGGAGCTCCTGTCGGACAAGAACAACGAGCCCATACAGATGCTCGCGGCGCTCGGGATGCAGATGCGAAAGCTCTATGCCGCGCGACTCGCGATAGAGCAGGGGCTCGGCAAGCAGTACGTCATGGAGGTCTGCTCGATAAAATACGACTTTATCGTCAACAAGCTCATCAACGCCGCGAGAGGCTTCACTCTGCCGCAGCTCAGACGCGCGGTGGAGCTGTGCGCGGAGACGGACTATAAAATAAAAAGCAGCTCGCAGAACGACGGCGAGCTGCTGAAGGAAGCGGTGCTGCGCATCGCGGCGGGGGACACCGATGCATAGCGTGGAGGAGGTAATAGTGGTCGAGGGCCGCTATGATAAAAACGCGCTCAGTCAGGTGGTAGACGCGGTCATTATCGAGACCTCAGGCTTCGGAATATTCAACGACGCGCAGAAGCAGAAGCTCCTGCGGACCATGGCCGCCGCGCGCGGCCTCGTGGTGCTGACCGATTCCGACGGCGCGGGCTTCGTCATACGCAATTTTATCCGCGGCTGCGTCGATCCCGCGCTCGTAAAGCACGCCTATATCCCGGACGTCGCCGGGAAGGAGCGGCGCAAGAGCGCGCCCTCGAAGGAGGGCAAGCTCGGCGTAGAGGGTATGCGCCCGCAGGTTCTGCTCGACGCGCTTGTGCGCGCCGGGGTGACGATGGACGGCGAAGCGGCGCAGCGGAAGCGCGCGCTTATCAGCAAGGCGGACATGTATGCCCTCGGCTACGCCGGGCGCCCCGGGAGCGCGGAAAAGCGCGCCCTGCTCATAAAGCGCCTCGACCTGCCCGAACGGCTCACGGCCGACGCGCTGCTCGACGTGCTCAACGCGACGATGAGCCGCGAGGAGTTTATGCGCTGTCAGCCGTGAACATCCTCAATACAGACCGAGGCTATCACCGCTATCAGCAGCAGCGCCTGCGTTATTTCCGTCAGAGACATCGCCGTCATGTACAGCGCGTAGTTTTCCGCCATGCGCCCGTCCCACTCCACGAGCAGCGCGAAGGCGCACAGGAGCAGCAGGCAGCACAGCTGTATGCTGCGTATGAATATGTACCACGCGTCCGGACACATGGAAAGCATCCTGCGCGTTATCGCTCTTAGCTTCATGAAATCGCACCTCGGCAGTATTGTATACACCGCGCCGCGATATGGCAAGGCAAAGATTTTTCCATTTTTGCGCGAAGACCGACCCGGCGGGTCATATATAGCACAGGCGGCTCCTCATTTTCGGAGCCGCCTGTGCTTTGTTATTCCCCGCGCCGGGAGAGCAGCGCGATCATCGCGCAGAGGGATACCACGCAGGCGCAGACCATATAGACCTTGGAGGGGGCGCTCGTGAGAAAAGCCATAAGCGGGTTATATCCGTCCAGTACGACGAGCACCAGCAGACCAAGCAGGAGGGCAATGGCGACGTGCGGGAGAATGTAGCGTATAAATCTCATGGCTGTACCCCCGCTTCCGGCAGCTCTTTTATCAGCAGGATATCGCCGAGCTCGCGTTCGCTGCTCTGCCGGTTATAGAGCGCGCCCATAAAGGTCATGGTCACGGACGCGCCGCCGTCCAGATTGTACGCGGCCTTGCACCCGAGCTCCGAGAAAAGCCGGGCGAACTGTTCTATCGTCAGTCCGCGCGACCAGCCGTCCTGACGGCCGTCCACGGTGACAAAGCAGTAATGCCCCGGCTCATAGTAGCCGACGCCGCTGCGGGGGTTGCCGATGGCGATCTCGGCGGGGGTGTTGAATTCGGTCAGGGGCTGTCCGTCGCCGTCCAGCAGCGCGGGGCCGAATTTCCAGACCTGATAGGGGTCGCGCGTGAGAACATCGTCCACCTTATACTCGTCGTGCGCATAGGTCTGCATCGTCCCGTCCCGGTAGAGCACGCAGATATCGCACAGGGTCTGGCCGCGCTGATAGAGGACGCCGTTTCGCACATAGAAGCCCTCCTGCACCTGCGCGTTGCAGTAGTCGCCGTTTATGCCAATGAGCGCGCCGCACATTTGCGCGAGCTCGTCCGCCGGGGTCTGGATAAAATGATCGTAGCTGTCGTTTTCCACATAGGTCTGAAAATTTTCTATCCGCGCGATATAGATGTCCGCCACATACCACACCTGCGGGTAGCCGTCCAGCTCCTGCCGGCAGGTCGTGAGCGTGATGGAGACAGTGGGGCTGGTATAGGAATTTTCGGTGCTGACGACGCTGTCGGTAAAGTGCGCGGCAAACTTTACCTGCCAGTCGCTGCGCTTCCCGGCGCTCTCCGTCTCGGCTGGGGCGGCGGTCGGGAGCAGCTGCGCTGTCGCGGCCGGCTCGCCGTCCGGCTTTGCGGAGAAAAGCTCCGTGCGGGGCAGCACATGGTGAAACAGCGCAAAAACGCTCAAAAACAGACCCGCGAGCAGGAGGTCCTGCAACACAAGCGGCAGTACGGAAAGAAAGCCTCTCTTTGAAGAGGGCTTATCTCGGTTGTCCGGTCGTTCCATTCTCTCTCCAATCTCCGTCCCGGCGAAAGCCACAGGCGCATGGGCAGCTGAAATAATAATATAGAGGGCGCGAGCCTGAAAATGCGCGTTTATTTTGACAGGTCGCCGAAGTATTTGTCGAACTCCGCGGCGCTCATGCCGAGAAAGCTGCGCGCCGTGGAGGCAAAGTACACCGGATAGCCGGCGCCGCCGCTATCGTTCAGGAAATTATACATGTAGTTATGCTGCTGCCGCTCCCACTCGTCGAGCGTATAGCCCCACATCGTGCCGTCGCGCGCGACCTCGGGGCGTATCTCCGCCGCGATGCGCGCGAGCGTGGCGGAGGCGTTTTCGGCGGAGAGCGGCCCGTGCAGGTATTCGGAGAGCTTCTCGATGTACAGCTGCCGGAAGCCCGGATTATCCAGCAGCCGGTAGGGCAGATCGCTGAAATCATAGCCGGTGGTCAGCGACTGCGCGGCCTCGCCCTGCGCGAAGAAGCCCAGATCCAGATCCACCAGCGCGTAGTGAAGCACCTCGTCGCTTTCGGAATAGTAGAAGCGCACATTCGGCGAATTGATGTCGATGTTTCCGCTGTAGGCCTCGATTATCGCCCAAGTTATGAGGCCGTCGATGTCGATATGGGAGGCGACCTTCGCGTAGTTCGCCTCGTCGCGGATATCGCAGTGGAGCGCAAACTCGTAAATGTCGTTGAAATCGCCGGGAACAGCCCATTTTCCCTTCCACATTTCGACCTCATCCTCATTATAGCCGTAGTGAGCCGCGAAATGGGCGGGTGAATGCGCCTCCCTGAAGGCGTATATACCCCAGTAGGAGCCGTTGATGTACAGGACGCAGAACCTGTAGTCCTGCGTGGGGAGCGCGCCGCTGCACTGCTGCGCGAGCTCATGCATCACGACGTCCCGCAGATTCGTGGAAAAGGAACTCTCCTGCGCTGCCCTGAGAAGGACGGAGGAGAACTCCGTGACGCCGTTTCCGAACAGGTCGTATTGCAGCTGCCCGCCGTAAGCATCGCGGAAATTCAGCTTGTAGGACTTCTTGACCTGCGCCACCCGCGAGGTCTCGCCGTGGAGCTTGACGCCGCAGGAGAGCGAGAAGCGCTCGTCCCCGTCGAAGAAGGCGACGGAGCCCTGCCGCTCCCAGTCCTCGGTGGGATTGGTGTATATCCCCTTGCTGCCGAACATCTCGTCCGGGTCTATTACGAGGCTCGCCACAGGCAGGCTGTGACCCTCGTTTATGATATAGCTCAGATCAAGACAGCTGCTCGGCAGCTTCCCGCGCTCCACGCACACGGCGCGCACGACGCAGGAGGCTTTCAGCCGGAGCGGCGCGGAGTACAGGGCGGATTCCGTCGTGGGGCTGCTGCCGTCAAGCGTGTAATATATCGCGCCGCGCCCCGACAGAGCGACCGTCACGCTGCGCGCGCCGTCAAACACGCCGTCCGGCTCGGCCGCCGCGGGCGCTTCGGATATGAGGCGCGCGCCGCCGCTGTTTTCCGCGCCGAGGCTGGCCGACGGGAAATAAAACCAGCCCGACCGGCCGGGCATACGCCCCATCGCGCCGCCGCAGGGGATGTCATGCAGCGCGGCATAGTCCGCGAGGCTGCCGTCAGGCGCGGTGAGGAAAAGCTGCTCGCGCGCGCTGCTCAGCGAGAAGGGCGCCGAGTCGTCGAGCGTCAGCACGTAGACCGCGCCCGGCTCCAGCCTGCGCTCCGGGAGGCGGTACAGCTCCCGCTCGCCGCCCTTGTCGGAGAGATACCAGTCGCCGAGCTCGACAGGGGAGTCGGAGTTGTTGCGCAGCTCCACCGCGTCGTAATACTCCCCGTCGCCGGAGATGTACCGGCGATTAAAGACAAGCACCTCGTTTATGCTTAAGTCCGGAGTGGGCAGGGAGGCCTGAAAGGCCGCGTAGCCCGCGTCGTTGTTTTCAAAGCCCGGCGTCGGGAACGCGCAGGAGACGACGGCGCCCTCGCCGTCGCGGACAAGGCTCTCGTCGGTCTGCGCCGAGGACTAGGAAAAGCTGTCCGCGACCTCGCCGGCCGGGGTCTTGAGAACGACCGTCTCTCCATCGGACGAGAGCGAGAAGGAGACCGTGTCCTCCGCGTCCGCTCCGCCGCAGAATATAAGGGCGTAAGCCCCGCTGTCGAGCGTGCGCTCGGGAAAGACCCAGCTGTGCGAGCCGTCGGACAGGCTCCATCCCGCCAAATCCAGCTCCTCGTCGCCCGGGTTATACAGCTCGAGCCAGTCCGGAAAGCCGCCGGAGCCGTCGCAGAGGGCGGCCTTGTTGGAGGCCATAAGCTCGCTTATGTACGGCTGCGCGCGCTGCTCCGTCGGCTCCGGCGCGGCGCAGGCGGAGAGGCACAGCGCGAGAAGCGCGGCGGTCAGCATGAAAAGTCCGGACGCAGTATTCTTTTTTTTCATTTATTACCTCCGGGGCTTTTCTACGGCATATGGCTCAGAAGCTGCTCAGGGCGTTAATAAGGAAGGAGCCGTCTTCTGCTTTCAAAAAGATGATCTTCACACCGTTTTTTGTAGTGACGACGTCTTTTGTGCCCAGAGTGTCCACAGTAAAGACAAGGTCGCAGTAATAGTAGCCGCCGCCGAGCTCGGCAAAGCGGCCGAAATCTATGCCGCGCAGCTCTTCGCCGCGGCTGCTCGCCCAGCCCAGACCCGCGATAGCGTAGCGAATGCGCTTGAGGATGGTGCTGTCCTGTACCATGATGCGCTCAAGGCGGTAGTAGTTGCCGGTGATATTGTTGTTGACGTTTGAGGCGTACTCTATATAGGCCTTTACAAATTCCTCGGAGACCCCGGAGACGCCGGTAATGTCCGCCGCCGGGCACTTGGCAAGGAAGTCCTCCTCCTGCGGGGCATCCACGGTCTTTCCGTCCGCGTCGCGAAATTCAAGCTCCGGCTCGACGAGATAGCGGCCGGTATCGTAGGTGTACAGGACGGGCAGGGGCAGCGCGTCGTCTCCGCCGTAGAACTCCTCCAGCAGCCTGTAGTGCGTCTGCCTGTCGGCGATATACTTTGCGCCCAGGGGCTTTCCGTCGCATAAGACCGTCCAGTCCGGCGGAGCGCTGACGCGCGTTTGGCCGCATAGCGGCGCAAGGTCGATATCAGAGAGCTCCGCGGAGTATTCCTCGAAGCCGAAAATACCGCTGCCCTTCGGCGTGAGCAGCAGCGTTCCCAGCGTCAGGCCGTCGGCGCGCAGGGCGTATCTGATGCGTCCTCCGTCCCCGCCGCCGGAGCGCACGGTCTGCGCGCCGGTAAGCAGCTTTCCGATATAGGCGTAGCAGTCCTCCTCGCTCATAAGCTCATGATTGAGCGTGGCGACGGTGCTCTCCGAAAGCTCGCGTATCTCTTCGGGCTGCATGGCGTTCACCGTCCTCTGTGCGACGGTGTTCGGGCGGGAGGCCTCAAAGGCGGAGAGATAGAAGGCAAAAAACAGCAAAAGCGCTGCTGTCACGGCGAGAAATATCCCGCCGTATATGAGCATCAGCCTGAAAAAATTCTTTTTTTCATCATTCATGGCGCTCGTCTCCATCCTGCTTGAGCACTACAAAGGCGGTGGGTATCGGCCGGATGCCGATGACGGAGGCGCAGTTGTTGACGTATCCGTCCCCGTACCACATCATGCTTGAGGAGCCGCCGTCCATGTTGATGGCGTTGACAGCGCCGTATTCCAGCATTATCTCCGCCTCGTCCAGATAGGTAGCGCCGAGGCTTATCACCTGCCGCCCGTCTATAACGAGCAGCAGGAACGCGCCGTCTGAGCGCTGCCCGACCGCCGTGCGCGGATTGACCCCGCTCTCGAGCGTGTCGCTGTCCGTCATCTGCCCGTTTTGAAGCAGCACGGGGCCGAAGCTCGTGCCGTATTGGATGCCGGCCTCCACGGCCTCGGCGCTGTTCCTACAGCCGACATGGAGGATATGGTTTTCGTCTATGCCCGCAAAGCCCTGCTTGACGCCGGAGTTATAGGTCTTGCCCTCAAAGATGACAAGCCCGTCCGGAGAGCTGCCGTTGCCCTCGCCGTTAGGGTCGTCGAAAGCGCCGCCGTTGACGCCGGCCACCGCGTCGAATCTATCGACAAATTCCTCCACGGTATAGCCGCGCCCGCCAAAGCTCCCCGGGTCGGCGGCGACAATAACTCTGGAGGGGTCGAGCACGACCATCATATATCCGGAAAAGCCGGAGCCCTTTACAGGCTCGACGATTATCCCGTCGCCGTCCTCGTCCGTGAGCCCCCAGGCGTCCGGCCCGTCGGCGGCCTTTTGCGCGCCGACTCTGATAAGCGCCGTGTCCGTCTCCTCGAAGACCATGTCCTCGGGCACGGCGAGTATCCTCTGTATCTCGTCCTCGCTGTAAAACCAGCCGGCCAGAAAACCGATGGCGCTGCTCTCCCTTACCGAGCGCACAAACAGGCGGCCCGCCGTGTCCGACGGCCCCTTTGTCAGCACAAACATGAGCCCGTAAACCGCCGCGGCGAGCAGCAGCAGCGTTTCGAGCAGCAGGCAAAGGGCGCGAAGCGCGATACCGCCGGCTCTGCGCGCGGGCTTATCCCCGCTTTTTTCGGATGACGGCGGCTCCGCCGGCTCGGGCGCGGCGACGCTTATTTCATCAGGTCTGCTGCTCTGTTCCATCATCGGCTGTTCCCTCCAAAATAGTCTGAGTCCGCTCAATGGAAAAAACGTTATTTTAAATATTATACTGTTTCAACGCCGGCTTTACAAGTGCAGTTTTCCTTAAAACCCTTAATTATCCTTTCCCGGCAGGCGCATACTGCCGGGCGCGCCTCAGGGCGTTTCTGCGCCGCTGAAGACGAGAAAATTTACAGTATAGTCTAAAAATGCGGAGGCGGCGATGGTATAATAGTAAACTACGGCAATGCCCGGAGCCTCACGGCGCGGCGGGATAAAGCAAAAACCAGTCCGAAGACTGGTTTCTGTTTGCGGGCGAACGCCTGTGTGGCACTCCCGGCGCGATTCGAACGCGCGACCTTCCGCTTAGGAGGCGGATGCTCTATCCTGCTGAGCTACGGAAGCATATTCTTTGACAGCCCTGATATTCTACCTCAGTTTCAATGCCATGTCAATAAATTATTACCTATGGAAGGGAAAGCAATGTTCAAACT
>JAYFNM010000112.1:0-10734 GCA_034933465.1 Oscillospiraceae bacterium
GTTGTCCTCACAGTACAACGGCTCAACCATTTCATACAGCTGCTCCCAGTCTACCGCTGCATCGATTTTTCGCAGTAGGTGGTTCTCCGGCACAAGGCTGTCTATATCCACTATCTCGACAATCCCACGATCCATTTTCCCTCGTTCCAGCATTTTTTATCACCCTATTATATTTTACCATATATACGCGAAAAAGCCCAGTCATTACTGGACTTTTTCGACAGACTGAAGCTGCCATCCAGAGGATGGCAGCTTTTTGCGCGCGCGGAGCCGGTGCGGGCGGAACGACACAGGGGTCGTTCCCTACGGTCGGACGGAGGGCTTTGCCTGATTCAGGAACCATAAAAATGATCATCCTGCCACTTGCGCGGGTTTTCATCTATATATTGCCAGAGCTCCCTATAGGCGCGCTCATCGCGAAGGATGCGGTCATGAAACGATTTTTGCCAGATCTTTTTCACAAATGGCGGGTAATAGCCGCTCTTCACCCCGTCGATGTATAGCTTTGTGGTCACGCTCTTGAAGCTCTGTACGAGAGCCGACACCGTCGTAGGGAACGACCCCTGTGTCGTTCCGTCCTCGGAGAGCAGGATGATCGCGTGGATGTGGTCGGGCATGACGCAGTGCTTCTCCACAGAGATGCCGGCTCGCGCAATGTTCAGCAGCCGCTCTTCAACCATCCGACCGGCGCGGTTCAATACGGCATCGCCGTCTGCGATACCGCCGAAAAGCGGCAAACGATCCTGAGTACATATCGTTATAAAATACGCCCCGTTACAAGAATAATCATAATTCTTCAGGCGCTGGGGTTTTCGTTTTGGCAGATCCATAAAAATCATAATTCTTCAGGCGGAACGACACAGGGGTCGTTCCCTACAGTCGGACGGAGGGCTTGAGAGACGCAGACCCTTCTATTCCTTCACCGGCACTCCGGCGGCGCGGAGGGCTTTGCGCAGCGCGGGGACGCCGTCGTTGAACACGGCGCCGGGCATACCGCAATAGAATGCGCCCTCGACGTTCTGCGGGGAGTCGTCGATGAAAAAGCACTCCTCCGGCCGGAGGGAAAAGCGGCTGAAAAGGAGCCGGTATATCTCGGGCTGCGGCTTGACGAGCTTCTCGTCGGCGGAGACGAGCGCCCCGTCGAAATACTCGCTGCCGGGTATCCGCGGCCAGTACTCGTGCTGGCGGTAGCTCGCGTTGGAGAGCAGGTATATCTTATAGCCGAGCGCCTTGAGCTCCGCTATCAGCTCCGCCGTGCCCTCTACGGGGAGGATCGGCCGGTCCCACTGATCGACAAGCCTGTGCACCTTCTCGTGCAGCCGCTCCGGGAGGCGTTGGCACATGCTCGCCGCGGCCTCGGCCTCGGTCATGGAGCCTCTGTCCATCCGCGCCCACTCGAGAGAGACATAGACGTTGTTCAGCAGCAGCTTCCTGTCCTCGCCCTTTACGCCCACGGCGTCGAGAAAATAGTCCCTGTCGAAGCGGAGCATGACGTTGCCCATGTCGAAAACGATGTTCTTTATCATCAGACGATCTTTACCTTTCCTTTTGTGAGGCGGAACACGATCAGCAGGGAGATGATGGTGGTCACGGTGAGGATGGTGGCGAGCGCGGCGGCGGTGCCGTCGCTCATGCGGACCACCTCCTGATATATCGCGACGGCGATGGTGGAGGTCTTGCCGCTGTAGAGCATGATGGAGCTCGACAGCTCATTGATGCAGGTGATCCAGCTGAGCACCGCGCCGGACATGATGCCGGGCAGCATCATGCGGGCCGTCACCGTGAAGAAGGTCTTCATCGGGCTCACGCCCAGGTTGATGCTGGCCTCCTCGATAAACGGGTCCATCTGGTACAGGAAGGCCGAGCCCGAGCGCACCGTATACGGCAGCTTCCTTATGACATAGGAGATTATCATTATCGCGGAGGTGCCCACGAGTATGAGCGGCTCGCGGTTGAAGGCCACGATGAGGCCGATGCCGAGGACGGAGCCGGGGATGACGTAGGGGAACATGATGAGCGTGTCGATGAGCGTCGCGACCTTGCCCTTCTTGCGCACGAGGATATACGACACGAGGATGCCGACGATGATGATGAACACGATGGCTATCAGCGAGAAGACATAGGTGTTGCGTATATTGCCGCCGAGGCGCGAGAGGATGGCCTTGTAGTTGTTGAGATTGACGCCCTTTATCATGCCGGAGAAGCTCCGCTCTATAAAGGACTGGCAGACGACGACGAGCTGCGGCAGAAAGGACAGCATGACCACGATATATATGGGCAGCCCCGCGAGAAAGCGTTTCCCGCCGTGCAGCTGCGTCTCCTGGGGCGGGCGCAGGGAGCTCATCATATAATTGCGCTTGTCCACGACGAGCTTCTGGAAGGCCAGCATCGTCAGCGAGCAGACGACGATGATGACTGAGAGCGTCGAGGCCATGTAGGGGTTGACGGCGCTTTCGGACATGTATTCGTTGTACACGAGCACCGGCAGCACGGTGTAGCCCTCGCCGAGCAGCATCGGCGTGCCGAAGTCGGCAAGGCAGGTCATGAACACCATGATGCAGCCGGCGAGGATGGAGGGCAGGATGACCGGCAGGGTCACTGTCCAGATGCGGCGCAGCTTGCTCATGCCGAGGTTCTCGGCCGCCTCCTCAAGGGAGCTGTCGATGCTGTTCATCGCGCCCGAGGTGTACAGATATACATAGGGGAACAGGTGCAGCGTGAACACGAAGATTATGCCGCCCCTGCCGTATATCGTCGGCGCGGTGGCGCCGAAGGTGGCGAAGAGCTTCGCGAGCAGGCCGTTGCGGCCGAGCAGGACTATCCATGAGTACGCGCCGATAAAGGGCGGGCTCATGAGGCTCATTATAATAAAGATGTGCAGGAGCTTTTTCCCGGGGACGTTGTAGCGCGTCATCAGATACGCGACGGGCACGCCGATGAGGGTGGTCGTGAGGACGGTTATGAAGCAGACCGCCATGGAGCGCAGCAGCGTCTGATAGTAATAGGGCTTGGTGAAGAAGCGGATGAAGTTGTACAGCGTCAGCCCCTCGACCTTGTTTGAGAAGACGCTCTTGGTGAGGATGGTGTAGAAGGGGTAGACGATGAACAGGCACATCACCGCAATGACGATGAGCTTTGTGAAAAACCAGAAATCCGGCCTCCACCGCGAATGGAGCCTCGTCTTCACAGGGAGAGCACCTCCTCCGTCTCGGCCTCGTAGAGGCTGATGCGCAGCGGGTCGAAGCTCAGACGGACCTTCTCCCCGTCCTCATGTACCTGGGTGGTGTCCTTGGTGTATTCGTTGACGATGATGTTCTGCCCGTCGTCGAGCTGCACCTCATATTCGATAAAGTCGCCGAGGAAGGTGGAAAAGCGGATAGTCCCCGGCATGCCGGTCTCGGAGAAGAAGAGCTGCTCCGGCCTCGCGGAGAGCTTCGCGGCTCCCGTGAACTCCTTTTTGACCGGGACGGAGATGTTCAGCTCGTCCCGGATGGCCACCTCGGCCACGCCCTGCCGGACGGCGCCCACGCTGCACTCGAGGAAGTTGCTCACGCCGATAAAGCCCGCCACGAAAGGATTCTGGGGCTTCGAGTATATCTCTATGGGCGTGCCGATCTGCATGATCTGCCCGTCCTTCATGACGGCTATCCTGTCGGAGATGGCCAGCGCCTCCTCCTGGTCGTGGGTGACGTAGATGGTGGTTATGCCGAGGCGCTTTTGCAGCTTTTTGATGACGGAGCGCATCTGCACGCGGAGCTTCGCGTCAAGGTTCGAAAGCGGCTCGTCCATCAGCAGGACGCTCGGCTCGATGACGAAGGCGCGCGCGAGCGCGACGCGCTGCTGCTGCCCGCCGGAGAGCTCGTTGGGCTTCCGGTCGGCGAGGTGGGAGATCTGCACCAGCTCGAGCGCCTCGTCCACGCGGGGCTTTATCTGCGCGGCGGGGACCTTCCGCGCCTTCAGGCCGTAGGCCACGTTCTCGCGCACGCTCAGGTGCGGGAAGATCGCGTAGTTCTGGAACACCATGCCGATATCGCGCTTGTGCGCGGGCACGTCGTTGATGCGCTTGTCGCCGAAGAAGAAGTCGCCGCCCTCAATGGAATTGAAGCCCGCTATCATGCGCAGAAGGGTGGTCTTGCCGCAGCCGGACGGCCCCAGCAGAGTGAAAAATTCGCCCTCGCGGATGTCGAGCGACACACCGCTCAGCGCGGTGAAGCTGCCGTAGCGCTTGACGGCGTCCTTTATGATTACTTCGTTGCTCATCGTCTGTCCTCCCAAAAAATAACTCCCAGAGTTTCCCATTTATAAAACTCAAAAAAACAGGCAGAAATATTTTGCCCGCTTTTTTCAGTCGTATAACGAGGCGGAAGGTCGCGTAAAGAGGCGGACAAGACCGTTCCCCGCGCTCCGCGGCAGACTCCGCCGCACCGCGGCAATCCCAAACAGGGGAGGCGTTGGGCGCCTCCCCTGCTGCCTGGTCACGGTCGGGTCAGCCGACGGTCAGGTCGTTCCACTTCTCAACGATGGCTTCCTTCTCGGTCGCGGCGTACGCAAAGTCGTAATCGCCGAGGTCGATCTCGCTGAGCTCGCACAGGCCGACAGGAGACAGGTCGCTGCGGACGGGGCGGCGCTTCCAATCCTGGTTCTGGGCGGTCTGGCACTCAAGACCGGTCACGAAGTCGATGAAGAGCTTGGCGTTCTCCTCGTTGGGGCAGTTCTTTATGAGCGCCACACCGTCGGGGACGGCGGAGTCCTTCTCGGGATATACGAAGCCGATGTCGGGGTTGTCCGCGTAGAGGACGGCGGACTTCTCAATGGTCACGCCCAGGGCGTACTCGCCGGAGGCTACCAGCTTGTGGCAGTTGCCCGAGGAATCCTGGATCTTGCCGTCGAGGTTGGCGATGAACTTCTCGACCAGCGCCCAGCCCTCGTCCACGGTGGGCTGGCTGAAGAGCATGGTGCACAGCTGAGTATAGGCGGAGCCGGACTTCGCCGGGGAGGCGTAGGCGATCTTGCCCTTCAGGTTCTCGTTGCAAAGGCCTTCCCAGGTGGTGGGCACGTCGGCCTCATCGATGAGGGTCTTGTTGTAGATGAAGACCATGGGCAGAGGGGACTCGCCTATCCACATGTCGTTGGCGTCCTTGTAGGCGTCGCCGATGACGTCGTCATTGGCGCAGACATAGGGGGCAAAGTAATCGGTGTACGCGGCCAGAGTGTCCGCGCCGCCGCCCCACAGAACGTCGCCCTGGGGGTTCGCGGCCTCGGCCACGACGCGCTGGCAGAGCTCGCCCGTGCCGGCGGCTATAACGCTGACATTGATATTGGGGTAGGTCTCGTTGAACAGGGCAACGCCGGCGTTGAGAGGATCGGCGTCATGCGGGGAATAGACCACGAGGTTTCCGGTGTAGTCTGCGGGAGCCTTTTCGGCCGGCTCTCCGGCGGCTTCGGTCGCCGCGGGGGCTTCGGTCGCGGCGGGCGCGGCGGTCTGGCCGCAGGCGCACAGCGCGAACACCATCACGAGCGCGAGCAGCAAAGCAAGATACTTCTTCATTTGATGTCCTCCAACATAAAATATTGTGTGGGGATTTCCCGTCCCCTTTTAATGATTTTAACTCCGCATAAAAGCATTGTCAACAAGTGAAAAATCCTTTTCATGTTATTATTTGGGGAGTTTTCACATTTTTTGTGCGAAAGCTTGTACAATATTTACAGGGGAACGCGGCTTTTCATCTTTTTTGTCAAAATTGGAGGACCAATTTTGTGCAATTTTGAAGACCTGCCCGCCGCCGTCGCCGCCGGGCGGAAAAAGCGCTCGTGATGCGCGGAGAACAACAAAAAATATCGGAAAAAACGGCCTTTACCCCTTGCAATTTGCGCATATTTCTGGTATTATATCAAGGCATTTCACACGGGAACGGACTTTTTGCCCCTGTGCCGCGGGCGCTGCGCCCGGCGGTTTGGCGGAGAGGTTGAAGCTCCCGGAGGAAAAAACTAAATTTTTGGAGGAAAACAAATGTCAGTAGTATCCATGAAGCAGCTGCTGGAAGCCGGTGTCCATTTCGGTCACCAGACCCGCCGCTGGAACCCCAAGATGGCCGAGTACATTTACTGCGAGCGCAACGGCATCTACATCATCGACCTGCAGAAGACCGTCAAGAAGCTGGAGGACGCCTATGACTTCGTCCGTCAGCTCTCCGAGAACGGGCAGACCCTTCTCTTCGTCGGCACCAAGAAACAGGCCACCGACGCCGTCCGCGAGGAGGCCTCCCGCGTCGGCATGTACTATGTGAACGCCCGCTGGCTCGGCGGTATGCTCACGAACTTCAAGACCATGCGCGGCCGCGTAGACCGCCTTGCCCAGCTCAAGAAGATGCAGGAAGACGGCACCTTTGACATGCTGCCCAAGAAGGAAGTCATGAAGCATCTCGGCGAGATGGAGAAGCTCGAGAAGTACCTCGGCGGCGTCAAGGACATGAAGAAGCTCCCCGGCGCAATGTTCGTCGTCGATCCCCGCAAGGAGCACAACGCCATCGCCGAGGCTCGCAAGCTGCATATTCCCATCGTCGCCATCGTCGATACCAACTGCGACCCCGATGAGGTCGATTACGTCATCCCCGCCAACGACGACGCTATCCGCGCCATCCGTCTGATCGCCGCCACCATGGCCAACGCCGTCCAGGAAGGCCGCCAGGGCGAGGACGCCGAGCAGGCCGACGCCGCCGAAGCCGAGGCCGTCGAGGCCAAGACCGAGGAATAATCAATAAAATCTATCGATTAAGGGGCGCTCGTTCGCCCCTTGATTTGAATTTAAGTACAGGAGGACAAGTAATATGGCATTTTCCGCTCAGGATGTTAAGACGCTCCGCGAGATGACAAACGTCGGCATGATGGACTGCAAGAAGGCTCTCACCGAGACCGACGGCAATATGGATAAGGCAGTCGAGTGGCTGCGCGAGAAGGGTCTTGCCAAGGCCGCGAAGAAGGCCGGCCGCATCGCCGCCGAGGGCATGGCGTACGCCGATGTCATCGACGGAGTCGGCGTCGTCGTCGAGATCAACTCCGAGACCGACTTCGCCGCGAAGTCCGAGCTGTTCATTCAGTTCGTCAAGGACATCGCCGCGGTCGTCGCCGCCGACGCCCCCGCCGATGTGGAGGCGCTCAAGGCCTGCAAGTACCCCGGCTCCGACAAGACCGTCGCCGAGATGCTGCCCGAGAAGGTCATGGTCATCGGCGAGAATCTGCAGATCCGCCGTTTCGCCCGCTTCGGGGAGAACACCAGCGTCGCCTATGTGCACGCCGGCGGCAAGATCGGCGTGCTGGTGAATCTGGCCGTCGAGGGCGGCATTGACGCCACCGAGATCGGCAAGGACGTCGCCATGCAGATCGCCGCGCTCAACCCCCGCTTCTGGGACAAGAGCGAGGTGACCGACGAGGTCGTCGAGGAGGAGAAGAAGATAGCGATCGCTCTGATGGATCAGGACCCGAAGATGGCCGCAAAGCCGCTGGCCGTCAAGGAGAAGATCGTCATGGGCAAGATGAACAAGTTCTACGAGGACAACTGCCTGCTCCAGCAGGAGTTCGTAAAGGACAGCTCCATGACCGTGGAGAAGTATATCGCCAGCGCCGCGAAGGCTCTCGGCGGTTCCGTGAAGTTCGTCGCCGCCATCCGCTACATGAAGGGCGAGGGCATAGAGAAGAAGCAGGAAGACTTCGCCGCCGAGGTCGCCGCTCAGATGAACGCCGGAAAGTAAACCGGCAGAAAAATAATAATCACCGCGCCAGAGGCCGAGGCTTCTGGCGCGGTGATTTTGTCGTTTGCCATGGCGTCCCGCAATGGGCGATACTCGCCGTGGGCAGCGGACTCCTCGCCCGTAGGGAACGACCCCTGTGTCGTTCCGCGTCCCGCGCCGGGGCATCGGCGGCCGCGGACGCACATGCGGGTGCGCCCCTGCGGGGTGCGGCAAAAGCGGCAAGCCCCCAAGGCCTGTCATCCTGAGCGCAGCGAAGGATCTTTTCCGATGTCACGGCCTCTGCCGCGCCGGGAAAGATCCTTCGGCCTTGCGGCCTCAGGATGACAGAGTAACGGAAGCGCCGCGTATCACGGGAGACTGCGCGCGCGGAACGCCTCGCGCATTTCCCCGTCACGTGACGCCACGGCATCGGCCGCCCCGCCCGTAGGGAACGACCCCTGTGTCGTTCCGCGTCCCGCGCCGGACGGCGGGCGCACACGCGGGTGCGCCCCTGCGGGGTAGGGCAAAAGCGGCAAGCCGCCAAAGCCTGTCATCCTGAGCGCAGCGAAGGATCTTTTCCGATGTCACGGCCTCTGCCGCGCCGGGAAAGATCCTTCGGCCTTCCGGCCTCAGGATGACACTATCGATAAGCGGGAATTCCGACGAGGGGCGGGCCGGCCAGGACCGCGCTCTACAGGCGGCAATGCTGCGGCGCGGCGCGCGGAAACGGAACGATGGGGGTTCCGACGCTTACTGCGCGTTCTGCTTTCTCCGGAGGCTCAGGCAGTCGGCTATCATTGCGATAAACTCGGAATTGGTGGGCTTGCCCTTTATATTCGACACCGTGTAGCCGAAAAACTTTTGCAGCGTCTCTATGTCGCCGCGGTCCCAGGCCACCTCTATGGCGTGCCTGATGGCGCGCTCAACACGGGAGGGGGTGGTGCTGAACTTTTTAGCGACCTCGGGATAGAGCACCTTCGTGACGGCGTTTATCATGTCCATGTCGTTTATAGTCAGGATTATCGCCTCGCGCAGATATTGATAGCCCTTGATGTGCGCGGGGACGCCTATCTCGTGTATGATATCGGTGACGACGGCCTCGAGGTTCACGTCGTGCCTGCCCGCCTGGGCGGCGCGGCAGTCTATTCCGGCGACCGCGACGGCGGGGCGGCTGCCGCTGCCGAGCTGGCGGATGCGCGCGAGGAGCGCCTGCGTGTCGCAGGGCTTGGGCATGAAATAGTCCGCCCCGCGCGCGGAGCAGTCGGCCACGACCTTGCTGTTGACAAAGCCGGAGAGCACGATGACATGGCAGGCGGCGCCCGTCTCGGGAATGCCGCGCAGCACCTCGAGCCCGTCGAGCTTCGGCAGCACCAGATCGAGCAGCACCACGTCCGGCCGGAGCTCCGCTATCTGCGAGAGCGCCTCGATCCCGTCCGACGCGGCGGCGACGACCTCCATTCCCTTCTCGGATGAGATAGTGTCTGTCAGCAATTTGCAGAAGTCCTGGTTTGCGTCGGCAATGAGAATGCGAGTAATGGTTTCCATAATTTATCCTCCCGTTTATGCGATGTACTGAGCAATACTGTACCAAATAAAGCAGAATCACCGCTGTGTCGTATTAAATTTACCATAGCTGACACAATAACGACAACAGAAAACTGTCGAATGCCGAAGAGAACTTGTTGACATAATATCGACTTATTCTGCAAATTGCAATATTTTTCGACGGATTATAATAATTTTCTGACGGACGAATGTCGAAATTTGTCGAATGCCCCGTTTCGGCGCTCAGGGATCGCCGTAGAGCAGCTCGAAGCTCTCATAATGGTCGCCGGTGTAGTAGATAAGGCCGTCGTTTGAGAAGACGATGCGCTCCGCGCCCCGGGAGGAGGCTCCCGCGGTGTTGACGTCGCACTCGGTCCAGCGCCGGCCGGCCGCGTCGGGGAGCAGACCCTCGCGGTTGCCGAAGGAGTCCCCGCCGATGCTCATCCCCGGGAAGTATTCCTCGAGCGAGCCGCCGTCCCAGCCGGATTCTCTCGCCTCGCTTTTGCTGATATAGTTTGAGGGCAGATGGCCGTAGCTGTGTATGTACAGAGCCACCTCGTCCTTCCCGCTGTAGCTCCCGCCCTCGTCGGGGAGGGCGGCCTCCGCTTCGGCGGGCGCGGCGGAGCTGAGGACGGTCGGCGCCACGGAGGCCTTGGGGACGTCCTGCGCGAAATGACCCGTGGCCGCGTAGACGAGGATGAGCGCCAGCAGCGGCAGCAGAAGCTTTGTAAACTTTCTCATAATAAAATACGCCCCTTCTGTTAATTATTCAGATAATAGCACGCTTTTGCCCCGGCTGCAATTGCCACGGGGAAAAGCTTGTGTTAGAATGACTACGTTTAGCATCAAGGAGCGTCTATATGAAAAAAACCATGTATTTTTTCGCCGCGCTGTGCGTTTTCACGCTCTGCGCCTGCGGAAAGGCGGACAGATCCGCCCTTCCGAACCCGGAGGAGCTGAAGACACTCGAGGGCAGGGAGCTCTCGGCGCTCGACGCGGACGGGACGCAGCGCATGATGAACCTCATGTGCGAAAACCGCGCCCTCATCCGGGACGGGACGCTCTATTGCTTCGATTTCGACGCGGACTGGCAGCCGGTGCTGGCGGCCTATACCCTCGCGGACGGGACGCTGTCCGACTACAGGACGCTCGTCTCGGGCTGCCTGCCGGAGTGCCTCGCGTGGAAGGACGGGCGGCTCTATTATATAAACGCCGCCGCGGGTGGCGCGATAGAGAGCGTCGCCCCGGACGGGAGCGACAGGCAGACGCTTACGGCGTCCTCCTGCTCTTTTTTGCAGCTGTCTGGAGACGGGCTGTACTACTGCCGCGCCGACGGGCGCTTTTGCCGCGCCGCGGCCGACGGCGGCGGGGAGACCGTCCTCATAGACGACGAGTGCTGCTACCCGTATTATCTCGGGGACGCGGTGCTCTACCAGAGCGGCAGCGGCGGAGAACGCCTGCG
>JAYFNM010000113.1:0-15192 GCA_034933465.1 Oscillospiraceae bacterium
GCGACGCGGCAGATGCTCTCCTCCACCTCCTTGGAGGCAACGAGCATCAGGTCGGCCAGCTCGTCGATAACGATGACGACTCTCGGCAGGGTCGGCTCTCCGGCGGCCGCGCAGTGATTGTTATAGCTCTCGAGATCGCGCACTCCGGCCTCGGAGAACAGGCGGTAGCGTTTTAGCATCTCCACGACCGACCATTGCAGCGCGCCCGCGGCCTTCTTCGGGTCGGTCACGACGGGCACGTAGAGCTGCGGTATCCCGTTATACACGCCGAGCTCGACCATCTTCGGGTCTATCATGATAAGGCGGACCTCGTCCGGGCGGGACTTATACAGCAGGCTCAGGATAAGCGAGTTCATGCATACGGATTTGCCGGAGCCGGTCGTACCGGCAATGAGCATATGCGGCAGCTTTGCAATGTTGCCGACGATACAGTCCCCGCTGATATCCTTGCCGAGCGCGAAGCTGAGCCTGGATTTGGCGTTTGTGAAGCGCGGGGATTCGATTATGTCCCTGAGATAGACGGTGCTGACTATCTTGTTCGGCACCTCTATGCCGACTGTGGATATCTTGTCGGGTATCGGCGCAATGCGCACGTTTATCACGCCGAGCGCGAGCGCTAGGTCGCCCGCGAGATTCGTCACCCGCGCGAGCTTGACGCCCTGGTCGAGCTCGACGTCGAATCTCGTGACCGTCGGCCCGCGGATAACGCCGACTATGGCCGCGCTGATGCCGAAGCTGCGTATGGCGCTCTCAAGGCGCTCGCGGTTGACGAGCATCTCCTCCTTCGCGTCCACCGCCGCGACTGAGCCGCTGCGCAGCAGGCTGAGAGGCGGATACTGATAGTCCGGGCTGTCCGTGACAGCGGAGACAGCCTGCGCCATCGCCTGCGCCTCGGCGTCCACCTCGGCGCGGAGCTGTTTTTTGCCCTTGGGCGGGTCTGAAATCTCCGTGCTCACGGTGAGCGGCTTCAGCGCGCCCTGCGCATCCACCGGGATCTCCCTGAAGCCGTCCTTGAGGCCGGCGGCCGCGTCCTCTGCCGGCTGCCCGGCGGGCGACGCCGCGCCGAGACCCTTTTTGCGCACTCTGGCGCGAAGCGCGCTCCTGTCCTCCGCCGCATACGGCTCCTCCGGGGCGCTGCCAGCATCCCGGAGCGGGAGAACGTCCTCATCCTCGCCGAGCGGAATGTCCACGGGAAACATCGTTCTTGAGACGCGCTCTATCTTTTTCGGCTCCGCCGTCTGCCTTGCGGCGCTCTCCGGCCTGGTCTTCGCGCTCCTCGGCGCGGGCGGCTCCTCATACATCGCCGGGTCGTACTTGGCGCGGACGCGCTCCTTCTTTCCGTCGAACATGCCGGACAGATTGCCGCGCACGGCAATGACGGCGGAGAAGGCAAAGGCCGCAAACAGCACCGGCAGCGCGCCGTATATGCTGAAGGCCATCTCGAGCCCGTTTGCGAGCAGCCCGCCCACAACGCCGCCGGACTTGAGCTCCCGGCCGCGCTCGAACAGTATGCCGACGGCGGCCTTAAGCTCAAAATCGGCCGCCATGGACTGACCGAACATAATGTCGGCTATGGCCGCGAAAAAGATCGGCAGCAGCAGCGCGCAGCAGACGCGCGCCGCGACCGGCCTGCCCCTGTGGAAGAACAGCACCAGCGACACATACAGGAAGACCGGCGCGGCGAGCCAGAAGCCCCAGCCGATGAGCCCCTTTATGAGGTCGGCGAAGAAGACGATGACCGCCCCCTCCGTGTTGAAGTAGCTGATGATCATAAACACCGCGACGAACAGGAAGATCACGGCCGTCATCTCGCGGCGGATCGGCTTTTCGGGTTCGGCGCTCGGCGCTGTTTTGGCCTTCGTGACAGGCTTTTTCGCGCCCGCGGAGGTTTTTTTCGCTCCCCCGGACGTGTTCTTTTTTGCTGTTGTTGTTTTGCTCTGTGCCATTAATAAGGATCCTTCCCCGGCTCAGCCGGAATTTTATCGGGCGCCCCGTGAGAAACGCGGGCGGCGGAGATCAGAAGATCATCGTGAGGATTATTGACAGGACGCCGACCACCCAGCAGTAGTACGCAAAGCCGCCGAACTTGCCCTTCTGCGCTATGTATTTGAGCAGGCTTATCGCCGCTATGCCTGACACCATCGCGACGGCCATGCCCACGAGATACGCGGGGACGTTCGCCCATTCGATGCCGCTTTTGGCCGCGTCGGCAAGGCTGAGTATATTCGCGCCGAAGACGGCGGGCAGGCTCATCAGAAACGAGAACTTCACCGCGAAGTCGCGGCGAAGCCCGGTGGCGACGCCGGCCGTGATAGTCGTTCCCGAGCGGGAGAGGCCGGGTATCGTGGCGACGCACTGACACAGGCCGATGATGAGCGCGTCGAGCACGGTCATCGTCTCGCCGGTCTTTTTCCCCTGGCGCAGCTTATCCGACACATAGAGCATACACCCCGTAAGTATAAGCGCGACGCCGATGAAAACATTGTTGTAATACAGCGTCTCTATCATGTCGTTTATCGGGAGGATGAGCAGCAGCGGCAGCGTCGCGACGACTATCATGAAAAACAGCCGCGCCGCCGGATACCTCTCGCGCCGCTCGCCCGCCATAGGCCCGATATTGATGAAGCCGAGCACCTCGAAAAACATCTCGACAATATCCTGCCAGTAAACTATGCAGATGGACGCGAGCGTCCCGAGATGCAGCAGCACGTCGAAGAACAGATGCCCGCCCTCCGTCGTGGACAGGCCGAACAGGTTGTTGATTATTGACAGATGGCCGGAGCTTGAGATGGGCAGAAACTCCGCCACGCCCTGCACAAGCCCGAGGATTATTGCGTTCCATATGCTCATCGGCACATACCCCCACGGTAATCACATAAATGTTATTTTAACATATTTCTATTACAAAAACAAGTAATACAGAACAGCCCCCGGCGAAGTATTCGCCGGGGACAGTCGCAAGGGCTTCGTCAGCGGGCCGAGGTCTCGCCGTGCAGATAGCCCAGCGCGTCCGACAGCGTGCCGAGGCTGTCGATGAGGCCGCTCTTCACGGCCTGTTCGCCGTATATGACGCTGCCGACGTCGTTGGCAAGCTCGTCCGTGTTGGTCATGAGCTTGAGATAATCCTCGCGGCTGATGTTCGAGTGCCCGGTGACGAAGCCGACTATGCGCTCCTCCATGCGGGAAAAATAGTTATAGGTCTGCGGGACGCCTATCACAACGCCGTTTATCCTGACGGGGTGTATCGTCATTGCGGCCGACGGCGCTATCAGGCTGCGCTTCGCCGCGACGGCCAGCGGCACTCCGATGGAATGTCCCCCGCCGAGCACGAGCGAGACCGTGGGCTTTTTCATCCCCGCTATCAGCTCCGCTATCGCGAGCCCCGCCTCAACGTCGCCGCCCATGGTATTGAGCAGGATGAGCAGCCCCTCTATCTCCGGCGACTCCTCGATGGCCGCTATAAGCGGCAGGACGTGCTCGTACTTCGTGCTCTTCGCGTCGTCCGGCAGGAGCTGATGTCCCTCTATCTGCCCGACTATCGTGAGACAGTGTATGCTTCCTGATCTGCTTGAGCCGAGTTCCTTAATTTCTTCCATGCCTTCACCTCAGGGCTATTTTACCCATGCGTCGGCATAAAAATCCCGCCGCTTTCGCGGCGGGAGGAATGTTCTTTATTTCTCGCTGTAGGCGGAGAGGACGCCCTTGTAGGTCATATAACAGTCGAACTTCGCCACGACCTCGAAGGGCGCGTGCATACTGAGCACCGGCACGCCCGCGTCGATGGTGTCGATATTGCGGTTGGCCATATACATCGCTATCGTGCCGCCGCCGCCCTGATCGACCTTGCCGAGCTCCGCCATCTGCCAGACGACGCCGTTATCGGCAAAGAGCCTGCGCACATGGGCGACCACCTCCGCGGAGGCGTCGCTCGTGCCGTATTTGCCGCGCGAGCCGGTGAACTTGCAGATGCCCATGCCGTAGTTTATCTTCGCGTCGCTGCGTTTTTCCGACACGTCCGGGTACAGCGGGTCAAAGGCGTTGCACACGTCCGCCGACAGGCAGAAGCTGTTTTCATAGCAGCGGCGCAGCTCCACGCCCTGCGCCGCGCAGAGATCCTCCATAAAGCAGTCGAAGGCAGCGCTCTGCATCCCGGACACGCCGTCCGAGCCTATCTCCTCCTTGTCCGCAAGGATGCAGACGCAGGTCTTTTCCGGAGCCTTCACGTCGAAGATGGCCTTCAGCTCCGCATAGGCGCAGACCCTGTCGTCGTGGCCGTAGCCGCCGATGAGCGAGCGGTCGAGGCCGATCTCGCAGACCTCGTAGGCGGGCACGGCGGTGAGCTCGGCGGAGAGGAAGTCCTCCTCTGTGATGCCGTACATGTCGTTGAGCAGGCTCATCACGGCGAGCTTCACCCTGTCCTTGCCGTCGTCGGCATAGGGGGTGCTGCCGATGAGTATGTTCAGACCCTCGCCTGTAATGCCCTCGGCCATGGTCTTCTTCATCTGCTCCGCCGCGAGATGGGGCAGCAGGTCGGTTATCACAAACTTCGGCTCGGCCGGGTCGCGGCCGATGGTCACGTCCACCAGCTCCCCGTTCTTGAGCGCGACGACGCCGTGCAGCTCGAGCGGGATGGTGACCCACTGGTATTTCTTGATGCCGCCGTAGTAGTGCGTCTTGAAATAGCACAGCTCGTCCGACTCGTACATAGTGACCTGCTTGAGGTCGAGCCGCGGCGCGTCCACATGCGCGCCCGCGATGACCGCGCCTTTTTCAAGGCTCTTTTTGCCCATGACGGCCAGCATCAGCGCCTTGCCGCGGTTGTTTTTGTAGAGCTTCATGCCGCTCTTAAGCTCCATGCCGGGTCTGTACTCCACAAAGCCCTTGTCTATCGCGATGGCTATGGCGTTCTCAACGGCCTCGCGCTCGGTGCGGGAGTTGTTCAGAAACTCCATGTAGTCCTTGCTGTACGCCTCCGCCGCAAGGCGCTCCTTCGTGTCGATCAGATCGTACCCGTTCTTCTGCTCGTAAAAAAGTCTGTCTCTGAGTTCATCCATTTTTTAGTGCCTCCTCCATCAAGCTGTCAAAGCTCTTAATAAAATCTTCCTTGTCGCCGTCGTTTTTAAGCGTATAGGTGCAGTTTTCTTCAAAATAAGCGTTGTCCCGCTGCGCCTTCACGCGCAGCAGCGCATACTCGCGGTCTACGCCGTCCCGCTCCATAATGCGCCGGACGCGCGTCTGCGTATCGGCCGTGACGGCGACGGTGAAGCGGCACTTTGCCGCAAGGCCGCTGCCGACGAGCTCTATCGCGTCGAAGGCGGCAAGCGTACCCCCCTTCATCGCCCAGCCGCGCAGCAGCTCCTGCACGGCGGCGCCGATATGCCTGTGGGTGACTGAGTTGAGCTCCGCGAGCGCGGCGGCGTCCGCAAACACCCGCTCGCCGAGCGCCTTTCGATCCACCCTCCCGCCCGAGACGACGCCGGGGAAGCGCTCCCCTATCTCATCCGTCATGGCTCCGCCGCCGGAGAGCAGCTCATGGTAGACCTCGTCGCAGTCGATGATGAGCGCGCCCATCCTCTCAAGCTCGCGCAGGGCGGTGGTCTTGCCGCAGCCCGTGCCGCCCGTGATGCCGACAAGCGTCATCCCGCCGCAGAGCGCGTCCGCTATCTCCTCCTCCGGCAGCGCGCCGCGTCTTAGTATCCGGTAGGGTACGGCGCTCATGTCGATTATCGTGGACTCGGTACCTATCCCGCATTCGCCGCCGTCTATCACACCGGCTATCCTTCCGTCGAAATAGTCGAGCACCGCCCGCGCCGTCTTCGGGCTCGGCGCGCCGGAGGGGTTCGCGGAGGGCGCGGCGAAGGGCACGCCGGCCAGCCGCAGCGCCTCGAGCGTCATCAAATGGTCGGGGCAGCGCAGACCCACGGTGCTCCCGCCCGCGCGGACTATATCCGGCACGCAGGCTCTCGACTTCAAAACTATCGTCAGCGGTCCGGGCCAGAAGCTCGCGGCGAGCAGCTTCGCACCCTGGGGCACGTCCTCGCAGTATTCGTCCATCTGCCGCGCGCCGTGCACCATGAGCGACAGCGGCTTTATCGCCGGGCGGCCCTTGACCTCGTATATCTCTCTCACGGCGCTCTCGTCAAGCCCGTTTCCCGCGAGCCCGTAGACCGTCTCCGTCGGCACGGCCACAAGCGCGCCCTGCTTTATCAGCTCCGCCGCGCCCTCAAGGCCGTCCGTAAAGATCTGTGTTTTCATCTATTCCTCCGCCTGCATGCCGAGCTTTTCCGCCTGATCCGCCGTGACGAGCGCGTCGATAAGCGGGTCAAGCTCGCCGTTGATGACAGCGGCGATGTTGAAATTTTTGCTGTCCCCGGCGAGCCGGTGATCCGTGACGCGGTTCTGAGGGAAGTTATAGGTGCGTATCCTCTCGCTCCTGTCGCCGGAGCCTATCTGGCTCTTGCGCTCGGCGGCGACCGCCGCGTGCTGCTTTGCCTGCTCCGCCTCGTAGAGCTTGGAGCGGAGTATCTGCATGGCTCTGTCCTTGTTTTTATACTGGCTGCGCTCATCCTGGCACTCCACCACGAGCCCTGTCGGCAGATGGGTGATGCGGATGGCGCTCTCCGTCTTGTTGACGTGCTGCCCGCCTGCGCCGGACGAGCGATAGGTGTCTATCTTCAGGTCGCCCGGATTGAGCTTGAATTCGAGCTCCTCTATCTCGGGCATGACGGCCACGGTCGCGGCCGAGGTGTGGATGCGGCCGCCGGACTCCGTCACCGGGACGCGCTGCACCCTGTGGCCTCCGGCCTCGAATTTGAGCCGCGAGTAAGCGCCCTCGCCCTCTATGACGAAGCTTATCTCCTTTATCCCGCCGAGCTCCGTCTCGTTGACGTTGGCGACGTCTATCCGCCAGCCCTTCGCCTCGGCGTACATAGAGTACATCCGGAACAGATCGGCCGCAAAGAGCATACCCTCCTCGCCGCCGACGCCGCCGCGTATCTCCATGATGACGTTCTTCGCGTCGTTCGGGTCCTTCGGCAGCAGCAGCAGCTTTATCTCGCTCTCCAGCCGCTCCCGCTCGCCCCTCGCGGCGCGGTATTCCTCCTGCGCAAGCTCGCGCAGACCCGGCTCTTCCATGAGCTCCTGCGCCGCGTCCATATCCGCGCAGGCCTTCTCATAGCTCCCGTAGGCGCGGACAATCGGCTCAAGCTCCCTGGCCTCCCGGTCGAGCCTTGAATAGAGCGCGATGTCGGAGTAGGTCTCCGGCTCCTCCATGCGTCTGCACAGCTCCTCGTATTGTTTTTTCAGCAGGCTGAGCTTTTCAAACATAGGTCTCTCCACATTTTTACGATATCATATCCGTTTTAGGATTTTACCACATTTGCCCTGATATGTAAACACAAACCGACGCCCCGTTCAAGGGGCGCCGGCCGAAAGAGCAGCGCTGCTTTTTACTGACCCAGATAGGCCTTTTTGACCGCCTCGTTGGCAAGAAGCGCCGCGCCGGAGCCGGAGAGGCTGATGTTCCCCGTCTCGAGCACGTAGCCGAAGTCCGCGGTCTTGAGCGCCATATTGGCGTTCTGCTCGATGAGCAGGATGGTGACGCCCTGCCTGTTTATCTCCTTGATAATGCTGAAGATGTCCCGCACGATGATCGGCGCGAGGCCGAGGGACGGCTCGTCCATCATCAGCAGCTTCGGGCGGCTCATCAGCGCCCTGCCGACCGCCAGCATCTGCTGCTCGCCGCCGGAGAGCGTCCCGCCCGCCTGCCATGAGCGCTCCCTGAGCCGCGGGAAGAGCGTGTACACCCACTCGAGGTCGGCCGAGAGGTCGTCCTTGCGCATGTATGCGCCTATCTTCAGGTTTTCGAGCACGCTCATGTTGCCGAATATCCGTCTGCCCTCCGGCACGAGGGTCACGCCTCTGGACACGACCTGTGTGGCGTCCCTGCCGACAAGGTTCTCCCCGCAAAAATCAATGGAGCCGCCCGCGGGCTTGATAAGACCGGCTATGGTCTTGAGCGTGGTGGATTTCCCGGCGCCGTTGGCGCCGATGAGGGTGACGATGCTGCCCTCGGTGACGTCGAAGGATATGCCCTTCACCGCCTCTATGCCGCCGTAATTCACCTTCAGGTCCCTGACGCTGAGTATGGTGTTCTCACTCATCCCCGCTCACCCCCAGATACGCCTCGATGACGCGCTTATCGGAGGCCACGGTGTCGGGGCTGCCCTCGCAGATGAGCTTGCCAAAGTCTATCGCGTATATCCTTTCGGAAAACTTCATGACCAGATCCATGTGGTGCTCTATCATCAGCACCGTGATGTTGTACATGTCCTTGAGCTGCACGATGAAGCTGCCGAGCTCCAGCGTCTCCTGCGGGTTCATGCCCGCGGCGGGCTCGTCGAGCAGCAGCAGGCGCGGCTGCGTGGCCATCGCCCTGATTATCTCGAGCCGGCGCTGCCTGCCGTAGGGCAGGCTGGTGGCCGGAGCGTCCTTCACGTCCGCAAGGCCGACGATCTCCAGCAGCTCCATGACCTTCTCGCGCTGCTCCGCCTCCTCGCGGCTGTTCGCCCGGAAGGTGGCGGAAAAAACATTGCTGTCGCGGCGCATATGCATGGCCACGAGTATATTGTCGAACACGCTCATGCTCTTCCAGAGCCGGATGTTCTGGAAGGTGCGGGCGATGCCGAGCTGCGTTATCCTGTCGGGCGTGGGGTTGACGACGCGCCGTTGCGCGTACAGCTCCCCGTTTTGACCGGCGTACTGTTTTTTCATTTTTCCGGTGGGGCGCCCCTGGACGATGACGCTTCCGTCGAACTCCACAAGCCCGTTCGTGGGCTGATAAACGCCGGTTATGACGTTGAAGGCGGTCGTCTTGCCCGCGCCGTTCGGCCCGATGAGCGAGACTATCTCTCCGTCGCGCACCTCTATGTTCAGGTTATCCACAGCCACCACGCCGCCGAACTGCATGGTGACGTTTTCCATTCTGAGAACCGTGTCAGCCATTGGGCGTCGCCTCCCCCTTTTTCTTCCGGGCGCGGAGCTTTTTCCCCCACCCGGCGAGCAGCTCCGGCAGCTCCCTGTCGCCCATGATGCCCCTGCGGAAGAAGAGGACGACCACCATGATGATGACGGAGAAGACCACGAGCCTGAAGCCGTTGCGGAAGATATTGGGCGCGTTGATGCCGAGGAAGCTGCCCGAATCGAGGCCTCTCAGCCACCACTCGGACGCGGCGACGAACAGCAGCGAGCCAATCACGCTGCCGGAGATGGAGCCGATGCCGCCCAGCACGACCATGAGCAGGATCTCATAGGTCATGGCGGCCTTGAAGTTGCTCGCCTGCGCTATGGACAGCACCATCGCCATCGCAGCGCCCGAGACGCCCGCGAAGAAGGAGCTGGTGACGAAGGATATCATCTTGTGCTTTGCGAGATTGATGCCCATGGCCTCCGCCGCGGTCTCGTCGTCGCGGATGGCCTTGAAGGCGCGGCCATAGGTGGAGTTGACCAGAAGGACGATGAGCGCGATGGACGCTGTGGCGATGAGCACCGGCACAAAGGTTGACAGGCTTATCACCGTCGTGCCAAGGGTCAGCTTGAAGGTGCTGGTGCGCTCAAAGCTCTTGAGCAGGTTCGAGCCGTTTGTGACCGGTCCGAGCTTGCTCCACTGGAAGACGGCGCGGATGATCTCGCCGAAGCCCAGAGTGGCGATAGCCAGATAGTCCGACTTGAGCCGCAGCACGGGCAGGCCAATGAGCCAGGCGAAAAACGCGGCCGCAAGTCCCGCCAGCAGCACCGCGATAAATATCCCGAGCACCGTGCCGAAGGCGCCCAGCGAGCCGTGCAGCGCCTCCGGGAAGGAGAAGCGCACGAGGGCGTCGTAGTACTGATAGACCGTGTCCCTCGAGGCGGAGGGGATTGTAAATATGGCGTAGGTATACGCGCCGATGAGCATAAAGCCCGCGTGGCCGAGCGAGAACAGCCCCGTGAAGCCGTTGAGCAGGTTCATCGACACCGCCGCCAGCGCGTAGACCGAGCCCTTCTGCAAAACCGTGAGCAGCATTGAGAGCTTGTCCGTCGGCTTTATGAGCTGATCGAGTATCACGACAAGTATCAAAAACGCGAGAACAGCTGTAAAGGAGATTATATTTCTCCTGGAAATTTCTTTTTTCTGTATCATGGCGCTCCCTCCTCAGACCTTGTCCGTGGCCTTTTCGCCGAAAAGGCCGGTGGGCTTGAAGGTGAGGATTATTATAAGCAGTACGAAGGTGAACGCATCGGAGAAGATGGACAGGCCGAGCTGCTCGGTTATTGCTCCGGCGCTGAGCAGGATGGTGTCCATGCCCTTTATGACGCTCTCGCAGATGCCTATGATAAACGCGCCTATCACAGCGCCCGGTATAGAGCCTATGCCGCCGAAGACCGCGGCCACAAAGGCCTTTAGCCCGGGCATTCCGCCCGAGGTGGGCACGACGCCGGGGTAATTCGTAAAGTACAGCATCGAGCCGACGGCGGCGAGAAACGCGCCGATAACAAAGGTCACCGTGATGACCCGGTCTATCTTCACGCCCATAAGCTGGCTGGTCTCGAAATCGCGGGAGACCGCCCTCATGGCCATGCCTATCTTCGTGTTGTTTATGAGAATCACCAGCGCGACGACGAGCACCACTGTCAAGATCGGCGTTATCACCGTGACGCGGGTGGTCGCCATGCCGAATACGGTCACCTGATCGGATATCCAGGGTATGGCCGGATAGTTCTTGTTCAGGCCGCCGGTGATGTAGAGAGCGAGGTTTTGCAGCAGATAGCTCACGCCGATGGCGGATATCATGACGGACATCCTCGGCGCGCTGCGCAGCGGCTTATAGGCCACGCGCTCTATCGCGCAGGAGAGCGCGACGGTCAGTATAATGACCAGCGGGATGGAGATATACATCGGCATGGAGGCGGTGAAGTATACCATCATCAGGCCCGCCACCATGAACACATCGCCGTGGGCGAAGTTTATAAGCCGGAGTATGCCGTAGACCATGGTATAGCCGATGGCGATAAGCGCATACTGTCCGCCCACCGATATGCCGGAGATTATGTACGGCAGAACGGTCTGAAAGACGTTCATAGGGTTTCCTCCCAAAATGAAGTGTGCCGAAAAGGGCTTCCCTCCCCCGGGGAGGGCAAGCGCTCTGACTGTCAAACTGACTGGAGGGAGCGAAGCTCCCCCCAGTCACAGCCTGTTTTTAAGCTATAAAACAGTCAGAGCGGAAAATCAGTCTACGCCCTGCTCGGCGACGAAGTCCCAGGAGCCGGTCTCGGTGTTGCAGGCCTTGACGAAGGCGGTGTCGCGGGCGGCGTCGCCGATCTCGTCGAAGGAGATGGCGCCGGTCACGCCGGTATAGGTCACGTCGGGCAGCGCGGCGAGAACGGCGGCGGGGTCGGTGGAGCCGGCGGCCTTCAGCGCCTCAAGCGCCACAAAGTATGCGTCGTAGCCCATGACGGTGACGGCGGCGAGCTCGTCGTTGCCGCCGTTATTGGCGAGGTTGGTGGGGTCGGCGGCGATCCATGCCTTGATGGCGGCGTCAAACTCGGGGTCGGCGCCCTCCTGATAGAAGGTGGTGACGGCGATATCGACGCTCGTGCCCTTTGCGGCCTCAAGGATGACGTTGGAGTCCCAGGTGTCGCCGGCAAGGATGGGCATACCCAGCGCCTGAGTGTCGGCCTTGGCTATGATCTGGGCGGCAGCCTCGGTGGAAACCGGGGAGAAGAACACGTCGCAGCCCTGATTCTGAGCGTTGGTGATATAGGTGGAGAAGTCCTGAGTGCCGTCGGGGAACTCTTCATGGACGCAGTTGCCCTCGCCGAAGGCCTTCATGAAGTAGTTGCACAGGCCTGTGGAGTAGTCGTCGCCCGCCTTGGAGAGGCAATAGGCCTTGGTGCAGCCGAGGCTCTTGGCGTAGTTGGCAAGAACGGTGCCCTGGAACGGGTCGAGGAAGCAGATGCGGAAGTAGGCGGTGCACTCGGAGGTGACCTGCGGGTTCGTGCAGGTTACGCCTATCGCGGGCACTCCGGCATTGAGGAAGGTGTCGCCGGCGGCGATGGACACGCCGGAGCCGTAGGAGCCCAGGACGACGGACACGCCCTCGGAGATCAGGGACTGGGCGGCTGTGGGCGCCTTGTCGTTGGAGGAGGCGTTGTCGGCATAGACAAGCTCCACATCATATGTAGTGCCGGCTATCTCGACGGTGGGCTGCACGGAGTTGGCATACTGCATACCGAGAACCTCCTGCTTGCCGCCGGCGCCGTTATCGCCGGACTGCGGCTCGAACACGCCGATCTTAACGACGGGATTCGCGCCGGAAGCGTCGGGAGCGGCGGAAACGTCGGCCGCGGCGGTGGCCGCGGGAGCGGCGGTCTGGCCGCAGGCGCAGAGCGCGAAGACCATCACGAGCGCGAGGACAATGGCTAAAAGCTTTTTCATTTTAATTCCTCCTAATATATTGCCGGGCTGGCCGCGTCCGCGTCATACGGACACTTGTTTTTCCACGGCGATACATAAATTATGCACTATGACAAGGTAAATTGCAATGTCGCGTTATAGCCAAAAAAGCGCGCCTATATTTGAAAATTTTATAGATTGTTCACAATTATCGGGCCTGTTTTCCAGTCCTCCCCGCCTTTTCTCTCTGCCGCGGCCTTGTATCCGAGCACATAGAAATCATGCGCGTATGCGCCCATGGCGAACAGTGATACGCACTCGGGGGACAGATCCCTGACGGAGGCCGGTTTATTGACGACAGGGATGTTCTTTTTCTGCGATATCCCGCGCAGCAGCTCGCAGCCGCGGGCGTTTGCGGCGAGCACTCTGGCATAGGGCGGCAGCTCCGCGCTCATGCCCGCCTTCACGCCCAGTCCGGCGCAAAGGCACATGCGGCGCAGCCGCGAGAGCGCGTAGCGCTTGGTCTTGGCCGCGGCGAGCACCGCATCGAGGCTCGCCTCCTCGTGCGCCGCCCTGTACAGGCGGTTTCCGAGGCCGTCGAGTGCGTCCGGCAGGGCGTTGTAATACCGCTCGTCGAACATCCTGAGCCTTGAGAGCAGCGCTGTTTCGAGCAGGCTCCTGTCCGAGAGCTCGCGGCCGAGCATCCGCTCGCGCCTGTACACCGCGGCGGCCGCCGCCGGCATGTCGCGCTCGGTGCTCTTCCCGTTTGCGAGCATACGCCGGATGTCCGCGGCGGAGCGCGGCGCGCCGCCGCCGCCGGGCGCGTCGTGCCCGCTGCCGAAGCGCTGCACGGTCATCGGGATGAGGTCGAGCCGCAGCTCGTATATGGCCTTCAGATACTCCACCGCCAGGATATTGTTCGGCAGCTCGAGCTGCTGCCCCGGCTCGCCCAGCCTCGCCTCCACGGCGAGCTGCCGCGCCGCGGCGAAGGAACGGCTCCCGTCCTCGCTCAAAAGTCTCTTCACGTCCGCCGTGACCGCGGGGTCAAGGAGCGTCCTCGCGATGTTCTCGAGCGGCTCCGTCTCCCCGGCCTCGCTGCCGAAGCTCAGATGCGTCGCGCCGAGGCTGCCGAGCAGGCTGACCGCGCCGCGCGCGAAGCCCTCCGCCGAGGCGAGCGACCACGGGAGGGGCAGCTCCACAACAAGGTCCGCCCCGCAGCGGCAGGCGGCCTCCGCCCTCGCCGCCTTGGAGTACACCGCCGCCTCGCCCCGCTGGACAAAGTCCCCTGACATGACGCATATCGCCGGCGCGTCCTCCCCGAGCTGCCTCCGTGTCATCATGAGGTGGTATTCATGTCCGTTGTGAAACGGATTATATTCGCAGACGACGCCGATAACGCTCATATTTGCACTCCCTTTCATAAAAAATACTTGCGTTTTCCTGCATTTGTATTAGAATGTCTATTGAATGTATTTTACATAATTTTCAGCGCATTTACAATAGAAAGGAACTGTATCAATGAAAATTCTTGTCATCAACGCGGGCAGCTCTTCTCTGAAATACCAGCTCATCGACATGGAGACGGAGAAGGTTCTGGCGAAGGGTCTTTGCGAGCGCATAGGGATCGACGGACACCTCAAGCACAGCCCCCTGACCGGCGGCAAGCCCGTGTTCAACGAGGATATCCCCCTCCCCACACATTCCGAGGCCATAGCCGCGGTAATCGACAAGCTCACCAGCCCGGAATACGGCGTTGTGACCTCCATGAAGGAGATAGACGCAGTCGGCCACCGTGTCGTCCACGGCGGGGAGAAGTTCTCCAGCTCCGTCAGGATCGACGACGCTGTCATGGCCGCGCTAGAGGAGTGCACCCCCTTTGCGCCGCTGCATAACCCCGCGAACATAACCGGCATCAGCGCCTGTAAGGCCGTCATGGGCGACGTTCCGATGGTGGCCGTGTTCGACACTGCCTTCCACCAGACCATGCCCGGCAAGGCTTTTATGTACGCCGTGCCCTACGAGTACTATAAGAACGACGGCATCCGCCGCTACGGCTTCCACGGCACCTCTCACCGCTATGTCTCCGCCCGCTGCGCCGAGCTTATGGGCAGACCCATAGAGGAGCTCAAGATAATCTCCTGCCACATGGGCAACGGCTCCTCCGTCTGCGCGATAGACGGCGGCAAATGCGTCGATACCTCCATGGGCTTCACGCCTCTCGTGGGTCTGCCGATGGGCACCCGCTGCGGCGACCTGGACGCGGGCGTCATCCAGTTCCTGATGAACAAATACGGCTTCAGCATCGATGAGATGCTGAACATCCTAAACAAGAAGTCCGGCGTTCTCGGCGTCTCCGGCGTCTCGTCCGACTTCCGCGATCTCGACGCCGCCGCCGAAGAGGGCAACGAGCGCGCCGCGCTCGCGCTGGACATGTTCCACTACTGGGTGGCCAAGGTCGTCGGCTCCTATGCCGCCGCCATGAACGGCGTTGATGCCATCATCTACACCGCCGGCGTCGGCGAGAACAGCAAGGCCTCCCGCGCCGCCATCTCCGAGTACTTCGGCTATCTCGGCGTGAAGATCGATCCCGCCAAAAACTCCATCCGCGGCGAGGACGTCATGATCTCCACCCCCGACTCCGGGGTCAAGGTCTTCGTCATCCCCACCAACGAGGAGCTTGTCATCGCCCGCGATACCCGCGATATCGTCGGCTGAATACAGTTGAGCACAGGGACGGCCGCATTGCGACCGTCCCTGTGCTC